>JAIXRO010000082.1 GCA_027485145.1 Hyphomonadaceae bacterium
AAAATCGAGAATACGACAATCTGCAGCACCTCGTTGCGCGCCATCGCATCGATGATCGACGTCGGCACCACGTGGGTGATGAATTCCTTGAACGTCAAGCTGCCGGTGGCGAGCTCCGGCTTCGCCGCGTCGAGACCTGTGGTGTCGAAGCCGATGCCGGGATGCAGAAGGTTCGCCATCAAAAGGCCGATGCCGAGCGAGACAAAGGACGCCGTGATGAACCAGGCCATTGTGCGAAAACCGATCCGCCCCAGCGCGCTGCCGCCGCCGATATGCGCGATTCCGACCGCAAGGGTCGTCAGGATCAGCGGCGCCACGATCATCTTGATCAGGCGCAGGAAGATGTCGGACAGGATCTTCACGCCGTCGGCGAAGGCGGTGGCCTGTTCGGGCGTGGCGGCCGTATAGACACCGGCGCCCACGACAATACCGAGAACCAGCGCCCCGATCAGCGCCCAAAACATCCAACGGCTCATCTTAACCCCATGACTTCGCGTATCCGGCTCCCCACTCCTAGCATGCAGGACGCCTGCGTCCACCCGCACGCCGCGCCCTAGCGAAGCGGCCTCGAATGCCCTAAATGGCGCGTTCCAGTTCCCGCCTCACTCCCATTCCCGCCCCACTTCCATTCCCGAAGGGTCTCCCGCCTCATGGACAATGTTCTCATCATCGGCGCCGGCGCCGCCGGCTCGGTCGTCGCCAAGAAATGCGCAATGGACCGCAAGACCTTCAAGCACATCACCCTGGCCTCGCGCCGAATCGCCAGCTGCGAGAAGGTGGCGAAGGATTGTGTCACGCCGATCGAGATCGCGCAGGTCGATGCCGACGACGTCGCCGCCACCGTCGCCCTGATCCGGAAGGTGAAGCCGGACCTCGTGATCAACATGGCCCTGCCCTACCAGGACCTGCCGATCATGGATGCCTGCCTCGAAGCCGGCGTGAACTATCTCGACACCGCCAATTACGAGCCGCGCGAAGTCGCGAAGTTCGAATATTCCTGGCAATGGGCCTACCAGGAGCGCTTCAAGGCCGCCGGCCTCACCGCCATACTCGGCTGCGGCTTCGACCCCGGCGTCTCCAACGTCTGGTGCGCCTATGCGCAGGAATACCTGTTCGACGAGATCGACTTTATCGACATCGTCGACTGCAATGCCGGCGACCATGGCAAGACCTTCGCCACGAACTTCAACCCGGAGATCAACCTCCGGGAAGTCACGCAAGACGGCAAATACTGGAAAGACGGCGCGTGGATCGAGATCCCCGCCCTCTCCATCAAGACGATGGTGGACTATCCGGAAGTGGGCCCGCGCAAATCCTACCTCATCTATCATGAGGAAGAGGAAAGCCTCGTGAAGAACATCCGCGGCCTGAAGCAGATCCGCTTCTGGATGACCTTCGGCGACGCCTACATCAAGCACCTCGAAGTGTTCAAATCCATCGGCCTGATCAGCCTCGAGCCGATCAAGCACAAGGGCATGGACATCGTGCCGATGGAATTCCTGCGCGACCTCTTGCCCCCGCCCTCGTCCCTCGCCGAGAACTATACCGGCAAGACGTCCATCGGCGTGATCGTCCGTGGCCGGAAGGGCGGCAAGGAAATCGCAAAGATGCTCTACAACGTCTGCGACCATGCCGAGACCAACAAGGAAGTCGGCGCGCAGGCGGTCAGCTACACGACCGGTGTGCCGCCCGTCTCCGGCGCCGCCATGTTCTTCCGCGGCATCTGGAAAGGCCCGGGCGTGTTCAACGTCGAACAATTCCCGTCCAAGCCCTTCCTCGACGATGTGGCCGAGCGCGGCCTGCCGACTACGATCATCGACATCGGCCCGGGCGACCAGGACGAGCTGTTCGAGGTCGTGACCTGATGGCAAAGTCCCTCACCTCCCATTGCTGCGCAATGGGCCCCTCCTCTCCCAGAGGGAGAGGGGTAAAGCGGCGCGCCCCTAACCCCTCTCCCGCCTGCGGGAAAGGAGGGGCCAGCCGCCGCAGGCGGTGGGAGGTGAGGGACTTGAAATGAAACTCGAACACCGCATCCTGGAAGCAACACCCACGCGCTTTGCTAAGGTCGCCAAGGTCGTGGGGCAGATCATGCAGGATACGGACGGAGACATCTTCGAAGTGGAGATTGTTTCCGCGATCAAGCATCTGATTTCCATCGATGCATTGGAATCTGCCGGCGACGTCGAGAAAATCAGATTCTCAGAGATTCGCCGGCTGATCGATCCTCATCAGCTCGAAAACATGTCGGGCAAGAAGCCAGAAATCGCTGCCTCAGAAGGTAACAACTTGCAAACTCCCTGTTTCGTCCTCGACACTGCCCGCCTCCGGAAAAACCTGGAGACCGCCAAGCGCGTGCGCGAGGAGGCCGGCTGCAAGATCCTGCTGGCCACCAAGGCCTTCGCCATGCCGGCGGCTTTCCCGCTGATGCGCGACTATCTCGATGGCACGACTGCCTCCGGCGAGCATGAGGCCATCATGGGCCACGAAGAATTCGGCAAGGAAGTCCACGTCTATTCGCCCGCCTATACGGAAGACGAAGTCCGCAGGCTGACGAAAGTCGCCCAGCACATCTACTTCAACTCCGCCGAACAGCTTGCCCGCTTCGGCGACATTGCCCGCAATGCCGGCTGCCATGTCGGCCTGCGCGTCAACCCCGGCTATTCCAACGCCACGCTGGGCGGCGACCTCTACAACCCCACCGCCCCCACCAGCCGCTTCGGAGAAGTGCCGGAAAAGCTCGCGCAGGTGGACTGGTCCGGCGTCGACATCTTCCACGTCCACGCGCTGTGCGAGAGCCTGCATGAAGGCTCCGTCGGCCTCATCGAATACGTCTCCGAACACTTCGCCGCCCATATCGCCCAGGTGAAAGCCGTGAACTTCGGCGGCGGCCACTTCCTCAACAAGCCCGGCTACAATGCCGACAAGCTGATCGCGGCGATCAAGGCGTTCAAGGCGCGCTTCGGTGTCGAGGTTATCCTCGAGCCGGGCGCGGGCCTCGTCGTCAACACCGGAGAGCTGCACGCCACCGTCCTCGCGCTGCACTGGAACGCCATGGACCTCGCCATCCTCGATGCCTCCGCCTCGACCCACATGCCGGACGTGCTCGAAGTGCCCTACCGCCCCGACGTGATCGGCGCCGGCCAGCCGGGCGAACATCCGCACACGTACCGGTTCGGCGGCAAGACCTGCATGACCGGCGACATCATCGGCGACTATTCCTTCGAAAAGCCCCTCGCCCCCGGCGACAAAATCATCTTCACCGACCAGATGCACTACGCCTTCGTGAAGACGAACACGTTCAACGGCACGCCGCTAGCGAACCTCGCGATCCGCTGGGAAGACGGCCGCGTCGAGATGATCTCGGATTTCGGCTACAACGAATTCCGGCGGCGGCTCGGGCGCTAAGGCTGCCGCGGCCCGGTCCACGTCTCGCGTGCACCTTCTGCCTTCACCGTCATCTCGAGCCCGGATGCCTGGCGCACGCTCAGCCCGGCCGCGTCAAAGCCCTTCAGGCAATGCACGTTCACGCCGTAATGGTCCGGCATCGCCCGCTTCTTGTGGAACGGATAAATGCCGCAGACGGCACAAAAGAAGTGCCGCGCCACGCCCGTGTTCCAGTTATACTCGCGCAGCTTGTCCTCGCTTGTCACCAGCGTGAACGCCGCCTCGTGCACGCTCGTCATCAGCGCGCCCTTCATCCGGCAGAGGGAGCAATCGCAACGGTAGACGTCGGTGATGTCGCCCACGATGCGGAACTGTACCGCGCCGCAATGGCAAGCGCCGTCATATTCGGACACGCGTCAGGAAACCTTCCAGGCCGACAGCGCCGCATCCATCACACCGACCGCTTCGCGCACATGCGCCTCGTCAATCACCAGCGGCGGCGCCAGGCGCAGCACGTTGCTGCCGGCCACGCCGACGAGAAGGTTGTTGTCCCGGCAAAGCCCCTGAACCGTCTTCGGGTCCGCTTTCAGCTTGATGCCGGTCAGCAGGCCCTTGCCGGTGACCGCCTCCACCTTGTCCGGATGCGTATCGGCGAGGCTCTTCAGGCCCTGCTGCAGGGTGGCCGAAACGCGGCGCACGTTCGCGAGGAAGGCCTCGTCCGAAATGATGTCCCAGACCGCATTGCCCACCGCCATCGCCAGCGGGTTGCCGCCATAGGTCGAGCCATGGCTTCCGGGCTGCATCGGCGCGCCGCAGGCTTCGGTCATCAGGCAGGCACCGAACGGAAAGCCGCCGCCAATCCCCTTCGCCGCGCAGAGGATATCCGGCTCCACACCATCCGCCCACTGATAACCCCAGAGCTTGCCGGTCCGGCCCATGCCGCACTGAACTTCGTCGAAGATCAGAAGGAGTCCGTGTGCGTCGCACATCTCGCGCAGGCCCTTGATGCAGGCCTCCGGCATGGCGCGCACGCCGCCTTCGCCCTGCACGACCTCGACGAAGATCGCGGCCGCCGTCGGCTCCGCCGCCGCCGTCTTCAGGGCCTCATGGTCACCCCATTCGAGATGCACGAAGCCCGGAAGGTTCGGGCCGAAGCCCTCGAGGTATTTCGGATTGCCGCCCGCATTGATCGCCGCCATCGAACGGCCATGGAAGGCGCCGGTGAAGGTGATGATGTCGATCCGCTCCGGATGGCCTTTCGACCATTGATACTTGCGCGCCGTCTTGATCGCGCACTCCACCGCCTCGGTACCCGAGTTCGTGAAGAACACGCGGTCAGCAAACGTGTCCCGGCAGATCTTGTCGGCCAGCTCTTCCTGTCCCTGCACGCGGAACATGTTGGATGTGTGCCACAGCTTGCCGGCCTGATCGCGCAGCGCGTCCACCAGCGCAGGGTGCGCATGGCCGAGCGCCGTCACGGCGATCCCGGCGATGAAATCCAGATACCGGCGGCCATCCTCCGTGAAGAGGTAGGCGCCCTGGCCCTCGACGAACACTTCCTCGGGCGGACGATACACCGGCAGGATATGCTGGCGGGGGTCCGACTGAAAATTGTCCTCTGGCATCTCGGCAGCTCCGGAAATCATGCGGGAAAGCGGGTAGAGGCCACGCTTGGCGGGGGCCGGACCCTAAGTCAACTCGGAGGCCCGGATTACGCCGAATTAATCGATTGGGAGATCGAAAAACAATAAAACTTATTGACGGTATTCGATATGGGCTTATTGTTAATCGTGAAGCCGGGTTCTGGACGACGAGATCCTCCAACGCCCCTCGACTCCCCCTGAAATCTTGACGCCTCGGGGCCCGGCTTTCCCCTCACGGGGCCGCCACGGATACAGATCTCACGGTTAACGGGTGCCGCGTGCCGAAATGAAAAAGAGGCGCAGCGCCGTTGCCGGCAAGCTGCGCCCCTCCACCGTTTGCAGCGTTTCCTCCCAGAAACTTGCCTATCCATACGGCAACGGATTTGAAGTTGTGTCAAGAATGTGTCGAAACATTTTTTCAGAAATTGTGATCCGATCGCGCAAACGCGCCAACCAGCGCATTTGCAGCAGCTTGCGCCCCGGGGCTGAACTCTGCGCGCACAGATTGCGTGAAGGCGGCCTCGCTTTCAAGGATCACGCCGTCGCGCAAAACCTTCAGTCCGTTGGCTTTCAGCGTGGCGCCGGTTGTTGTGATGTCGACGATCACATCGGCCGTACCGGTGGACGGCGCCGCCTCGGTCGCGCCCGCACTTTCAACCAGCCGGTATTCGCCCACTGATTTCTGGGCAAAGAACCGCCGCGTGATCCGCAGGTATTTCGTAGCGACCCGGAGCCGCCGTCCGTGCGCTTTCCGGAAAGCGGCGCCGGCCGCTTCGAGGTCGGCCATCGAATCAACGTCAAACCAGGCCTGCGGCACCGCCACAACCACGTCGGCGCCGCCAAAGCCGAGCCGTTTCAGGACACGGAAATCGTCTGCGCCGTCCGGGGCGAGATCATTCAGAAGGTCTTCCCCCGTCACCCCGAAATGCAGGCTGCCCTCGATCAGGCCCTGCGCAATTTCCCGGGCCGACAGCAGGCGCACTTCCGCGTCCAGCCCTTCGATCTCGGCGGTATAGCCCCGCTCCCCGCCGATCTGGCGCAGCGGATGGCCAAGGCTGGCGAGCCACTCTTCGGTCTGCTCCTTGAGGCGCCCCTTGGAGGGGATCGCAATCGTCAGCCGGCTCATGCGCCCGTCCTCCGTACCCGGACCATCCGGTCAGGCCGCACAACGCCGCCAACGCCCGTCGCCGAGACCCGGCCCGAAGAGAGCCCGGCGATCAATCCATCATACCGCCCGCCCGCCGCCACCGGCTGCGCGGGCGACAGGCCCTCCGCCAGCACTTCGAACACGAAGCCATCATAATAGGTGAACCGCCGGCCGAACCCGGCGCGGAACTCCGCGGTCCGCCGCGCGCCCGGCACCAGCGCTATGATCTTCTCGACCCGCGCCGCAAAGGCTCCAAGCGCCGCATCCGCCCCGGTCAGTCCATGCGTCTTGGCGAGGGCGCCCAGCGTGCCGGGAGCCTCCGCAAGCGGGCAATCCACATCGCGCAGTGCCAGCAGCGCCGCACGCGCAGCCTCCGGCAGGCCGCCCGCGTCGATCGCCACGCGCCGTGCCCTCAAGCCCTCAACGATCTCCGCAAGGCTGCGCGCGCCCACCAGCGGCACATCGCGCGCCGCCAGGACCGCGCCCAGCGCCGCTTCCGGATCGGCCGCGTCCAGCGCCGCCAGAACATCCGTATCAAGAGGCCGCGCCGCCTCGTCGAGAACGGCGCGCACCCCGCCCTCCTGCCGGAACGCGCGCTTCAGCAGATCGGTCGTGACCGCCGGCAAGCTGAGCGCATCGATGAAGGCCGGGAAGATCGCGAGGTCGCCGGTGACGATGGATTTGGGTTGCACCCCGCAGGCCTCCACCGCGCGGTGCACCAGGGCGAAGAGCTCCGCGTCAGCGGCCGGGTCGGCGGCGTAACCGAAGCGCTCCAGCCCGACCTGCGTGAATTCGAACGGGTCATCCGCCGCCGCCGGTAGCCGGAACGCGCGCGCGGCGTAGGTGTAGGTCTTCGCCGAAGCGCCCGCCTCCAGCCGCGCCGCCTCGCGCTGCGCCACGGGCAGCGTCAGGTCTGGCCGCATCGCCATCTCGGCGCCGCGATTGTCCGTGAACACGCAAAGCCGTGCCCGCACGGCCTCGCCGGACAGCTCCAGCGGAATGTCCGCTGGCAGAACATAATCCGGATCGATCGGTGTGCCGCCCGCCGCTTCGAACACGGCGCGCGCAACCGCCACCAGGGCATCATGGTTCATCGCTGCGCCTCGACGATCGCGCGCACCGCCTCGACCATCTGCGCGCGCGGCACTTCGATCTGCCCCGGCCGCGCTTCGCGGTATTCCTCGTTGGACGAGATCGCCTGCGCTTGTCGCGCGCCCATCTCGAGATCCTTGATCGTCACCGTGCCCTTGGCCACCTCGTCGCCGCCGACGATCACCACCGCAGGCGAAGCCCGCCGGTCGGCATATTTCATCTGCGGCCGCATGCCGGATGCGCCCATGTAGGCTTCGGCGCGGATGCCCGCCCGGCGCAGCTCGGCGGCGAGGCCCAGCGCAAGGCCCGGATTGTCCTTGTCCAGATTGAGCACCACCACGGGCCCGTCCAGCTTCGCGCCTTCGCCCATGATGGCGAGCGCCGCCGCCAGCCGCGAGATACCGATGGAGAAGCCGGTCGCCGGCACCGTCTCACCCGTGAAGCGCGCGACCAGATCGTCATACCGCCCGCCGCCACCGATAGAGCCGATCCGGTAGGTCTTGCCGTCCTCACCGGTCACTTCGCGCAGCAGTTCCGCTTCGAATACGGGGCCGGTATAGTATTCCAGTCCTCTGACCACGGAGGGATCGATCTTCACATCGTCCTCTGGCGCGCCAAGCGCTTCGAGCGCAAGGGCGATGGCTTCGAGTTCCGCAAGGCCCGCCTTGCCTTCCTCGGTAAAGCCCGCCGCCCTGGCGAGGTTTGCCAGCGTTACCGCGCGGGTTTCGGCGCCCGCTTCGGCGAAGGCGAGCACACGTTTCACTTCGTCCGCCCCAAGACCCGCACCCTTGGTGAAGTCGCCGCTATCATCCTTCCGGCCGGCGCCCAGCAGGTCCGCGACACCCGAGGCACCCAGCCGGTCGAGCTTGTCGAGCGCCCGCAGGATCGCGAGGCGCATGCCCGCGTTTTCGGCCCCGACCGAATCCAGCACGCCGTTGAGCAGCCGCCGCGTGTTGACGCGGATCACGAACTCTCCGGGCTTCATGCCGATCGCGCGCAGCGCTTCGGCGCCCATCGCGATCATCTCGGCATCGGCGTGATAGCCGGGCGCGCCCACCGTGTCGGCGTCGCATTGCCAGAATTCGCGGAACCGTCCGGGTCCGGGCTTTTCATTGCGCCAGACGGGCCCTGCCGCGTAGCGCCGGAAGGGCCGTCCCAGCGACTGGCCGGCTTCCGCCACGAACCGGGCGAGCGGCGCCGTGAGATCATAGCGCAGCGCCATCCACTGCTCGTCATCATCCTGCATCGCGAAGACACCGGCGTTCGGCCGGTCATCATCGGGAAGGAACTTGCCGAGCGCGTCGGCATATTCGAACGCGCTCGAGTCAAAGGCCTCGAAGCCCCACTGGCGATAGACACCGGTCACGGTCTCCACGAGCCGCGCCTGCGCATGGATCAGCGCCTCCCGCTTGTCGGGAAAGCCGCGCGGCTTGCGGGCAAGGTCCTTGCCGCTCAGGGGGGCATCGGTCATGGAGGGGCCTGTGGTGCGAATTCGCCCCGCACCTAGCGCCGGGGGGCTTGTGCGGCAAGGCCCTCACCTCCCACCGCCTCCGGCGGCGGGCCCCTCCTCTCCCGCATTGCGGGAGAGGGGTCTGCGAAGCGCCTCTTACCCCTTTCCAATGAAATGGGAGAGGAGGGACCCATTGCGAAGCAATGGGAGGTGAGGGGCTTGAACCCAGTTGCAAC
>JAIXRO010000219.1 GCA_027485145.1 Hyphomonadaceae bacterium
AATCTGCGTTCAGAACGAGGGCAGGGCGGCCATTGGGCGGCACGGTAATGACTTCAGCCATGTGTACCTCCCCGGCGCAAAAGGGTCCCGGATGTCGTGCAGATCCTACAGAAGACGCGTGCTCCTTCGCTTGGCCTACCGCTGTGTAGGCGATTCCCTTGATGAGATTATGACAGGCGAGGCCGAACGCAAGGGGGGCACAGCCTGTGGGGCAGCGCTCATGGGGCCCCGGGGGCTGCGTCGCGGGCCCTGTCGACATGGAGCCAACCCCACAGCAGATGCGCGGCAATCCCCCGGTAGGGCCGCCAGCCCTCGCCAAGGGCAGTGAACGCCTTGGAGTCGAGGCGCGGCGCGTACCCGCCCAGCCGCTTGTGCGCCTCCATCAGCCCGACATCGCCGGTGGGGAACGCGTCCGGCGCCCCAACGGCGTAAAGCAGGAACAGCTCGGCCGTCCAAGGGCCGATACCCCGCACCGCCAGCAGTTCGGCGCGCGCATCTTCCAGCGGCGCCGCGCACACGCGGTCAAGCTTCAGCTGGCCGCTCACCATCGCCTGCGCAATCGAGATGAGGTGCGCCACTTTCGGCCGCGACATGCCGCACAGCCGGATCGCTTCCGGATCGGCGTCCAGCATGGCCTCGGCGGTTACCTCGCCCAGATGCGCCTTCACGCGCGACCAGATCGCCGCCGCCGCCGAGAGCGAGATTTGCTGGTGAGAGATGAGCTCGCCGAGCAGCGCATAGCTCGGCGCGTGCGCGCGCCAGTCCGGCACACCGATGGCCTCGTACGCGCGGGCGAGGGCGATATCTGCCTCGGCAAGCTGCTCGCACGCCGCTTTCAGCACGCGCCCGGACGGCGCTGTCACCTGACGCCCCTTGCGGTTTGCGCGGCGCGTCCTTCCTCGATCAGCCGGTTGGACGAGGTCTCGAGATCAGCCTCCAGGCGCGCCATCAGGGTCTTGCGGTCGAGCCCCCCGGGGATGGCAGGCAGGACTTCATACACGATCAGCCCCGGCTTGAACCGCGTGCCGCGGGCTGGCCAGCAAAGGCCGGCATTGGTCGCCACGGGAATGATCGGCACGTTCAGCGCCTTGTTCAGGGCCGAGATTCCGGCGGGTTGGTAGTCCGGCGCGGCATTCGGGTCGCGGCGCGTGCCTTCCGGGAAGATGATGATCGTACGTTTCTGGGCGGCGCGCTTCTTCGCGGCGTCGACCATCTTCTTCAGCGTCTTGGTGTTGCCCGCCCGGTCGATCGCGATCATGCCGGTGCTCATCGCGTACCAGCCGAGGAACGGCGTCCAGGCCAGTTCCTGCTTCAGGATATGGCAGGGCTCACGGGTCACGATGAAGGGGATGAACACGTCCAGCATGCAATGGTGCTTGCCGGCATAGAGCGCCGGGCCCGGCACGATATGCTCGCGGCCGCGGATTTCCGTCCGGATCCCGCAGATCAGCCAAAGGCCCACCCGGATGATCTCGCCATAGAGTCCGATGGCCTTGAGGGTCACCACGCGCGGAAACAGCAGCGTCGGCAAGTAGGCCACCCCGCAGATGGCCATCCAGCCGTACAGCCAGATCAGGAAGAGGTAGGACCGGAGCATCTGCATCGCCTCCGGGCTCTAGCTTCTTGTCAGCGCGCCGTCACTACATGACCGAACGCAGCGCCCGCCGAACCGTCACACCGGCTGCCAGCCGGGCAGCCAGACCCGCCAGCACCGGCGTAATCACCAGAACGGCAAGATCCGGGAAATCCAGCGACAGCTGCGGCAGCAGGCCCGTCCGCTCGGCGCCGGACCGTCCCAGCGCGATCAGCACGGCGACGCTCGCCAGCGCCAGCAGCGCGCCCACCGTGCCCGCGCGCAGGCCGAGCAGCCAGAACCGGCGCTGGAACAGGCCCGCGATGAACCGGTCCCGCGCCCCTGCGATGTGCAGCACATCCACGATGTCCCGCCGCGCCAGCAGGGCCGCGTGCGTGGCGAACGCGATCACCGCAATCGCGGTCGCCGACAGCAGGGCGACAATCGACAGGGCCACCATGCGGGAGACGGACAGCATGTGGCGCACGTCGCCGGCCCATTCGCTGTGGGAGTCCACCGCCGCCGTATAGCCCTCGGCGTTCAGCGCCGTGCTCAGGCGGGGCCCGAGATCATCCACGCCCGCCTCGGCGGTCACGGCGATGAGGCGCGGAACCGGCAGGTCCTCCGGCAGGCCGCTCTGGCCGAAGTTCGGCTCCAGCAGGGCGTTGATCTCGGCGTCGCTGAAGGCGCGCGCGCTCTCGACGCCGTCGATCCCCGCCAGCAATCTCGCCGCCGTGTCGGCCGCCGAGGCATCGGCGCCGGACAGTGACACCGTGAACTCACCTTCCACTTCCGCCGTCCAGGCCCGCGCCGCGCCATAGGTGGACTTTGCCGACAGGGCGGCGAGCGCCGCCAGAAAGCACAGGGCGCCGACGACGAAGAACAGCGCCGCCTCGCGCGCGTCCTCGAGCGGCAGCAGGGAGCTTTCGGCCTGTTTCATGGCATCACCTTGAGCGGATCGGTCCGCCGGCGGGCGGTGGGCGCGGCGTTGCTGCTTTCCTGGACCAGCATGCCGTTCGCGATCCGGTAGACCGGCGCGTCGATCTGCCGGATCAGGCCGAGATCGTGTGTGGCGATCACCACGGTGGTGCCCAGGCGCTTGTTCAGCTCATGGAACAGCCGCATCAGGCGCGCCGCCATGTCCGGGTCCACGTTGCCGGTCGGCTCATCGGCAATCAGCAGGTCTGGCTGGGTGACGACCGCGCGCGCGATGGCGACGCGCTGCTGCTCACCGCCCGACAGTGTTTCCGGCCGCTTGTGCATCCGCTCGCCGAGGCCGACCCAGGTGAGCAGTTCCTCGACATCCCGGCGGTACTGGCTTTCCTTGCGGCCCATCACGCGCAGGGGCAGGGCGACATTCTCATAGGCCGTGAGATGGCCGAGCAGGCGGAATTCCTGGAACACCACGCCGACCCGGCGCCTCAGGGCCGACAGCTGGTCGCGCGACAGGCGGCTGGTGGCGCTCCCGAACAACGCGACTTCGCCCCGGCTCGGCTTCTGTGCCAGGTAGAGCAGCTTGAGAAGGCTCGACTTGCCGGCGCCCGAGGCACCGGTCAGGAAGCTGAAGCTGCCGGGTTTCAGGACCAGATCAATCCGGCTAAGGATTTCCTCGGACGAATCGTAGCGGAGAGATACCCCGTCCAGACGGACGGCGGCCTCTTCAAACATGTCCGGGCGAAGTTGGGTCATGGGGCGAAGGTCCGGTTTGGCCAGGTGAGGCAGCAGGAGAGACAACGGAATGATCCTTACCTGTCCGTCTTGCAGCACCCATTATTTCGCCGATGACTCAACAATCGGTGAAAGCGGACGCACTGTAAAATGCGCGGCCTGCGGCCATTCCTGGTTTGTGCAGCCAAAAGCGCTCGCCGAAGACAGGCCGTCGGCGCCCGCGCACGAGGTTTACCGCGAACGGATGCGCGAGCAGCGCCGCGAGAAAAGCCGGTTTGCCGCGGTTCTTTCCTGGGTGCTGACGATCAGCCTGTTCGTTGCGGCCACCATCGCCGCCTTCTTCTTCCGCAATGACGTCGTGAAGGTCTGGCCCCAGTCCGCCGCCGCCTACAAGCTGGCAGGCCTCGACGTGAACCGGTTCGGCCTGGACTTTGCCGACATCGAACGCGCCCGCACCTTCAATGATACCATTCCCATCGTGACCGTCACCGGACGCGCGGTGAACGTCGCGCGCACCTCGGTCGAAACGCCCGGCGTGCGCGTGGACCTGCGCGACGAGAACGGCAAGGTTGTTGCCAGCCAGTACAGTTTCGTCACCCCCGGCGATCTGGCGCCCGGCGAGTCGGGACAGTTCGGCGTCGTGGTCGAGCCCGCACCGATCGAGAGTTTCGAGATCGTCGTCAGTTTCGTCGAGCGTGCCGCCGTGCCGGATGATCCGCCGGCGGAAGACTTGCCGCCCATCGCAACCGAGACCATTCCGGACACGGAAGAGATTGCTCCAGCCACCGAGGACCCCGTCTGACCATGCAAGCCCCCAAGCCGCTCGCCCCGATGCCGAAGATCGACGTGATCCTGTCGGAAGCCGACCTGATGGCCCGCGTTGACGAGCTGGCTGACCGGCTCGCGCCGCGCCTTGCGGGCGACTGGACCGCCGTCTCCATCCTGATTGGCGCCACACCGTTCACCAGCGACCTGATGAAGGCCCTCGCCCGGCGGGACGTGCATCCGGTTCTGGATGTGATCTGGCTCGAAAGCTACCGGGACGCGCGCGAAAGCTCGGGCCGCGTCGTCGTGCGCGCCGATGTCTCGCGCCCGGTCGAAGGGCGCGGCATGTTGCTGATCGATGATGTGTTCGATACCGGCCGCACGCTCGAATTCGCCAAGCATCACCTTCTGGCCAAGGGCGCGCGCGAAGTGATCACCGTGGCGCTGACGCAGAAACCCTGGGCCCCGCGCGGCGCCGACGGCGTCGACTATTGCGCCTTCGATTCGCCGGGCCGCTTCCTCGTCGGCTACGGCATGGACGATGCGGGGCTCTACCGTGGCCTGCCCTATATCGGCGCGCTGGACTGACCTATTCGCCGACTTTCACGAGCGCGTCGCCAAGGCCTGTCGCGTAAAACGTCTCGCCGCCCGGCGTGAGGATCACACCTGTCAGCAAGCCTGGCATCGGCCCCTGAACGTCGGGTCCGAGCAAGTCGATGACCGGCTCGCCGGCCGCCCGGCGACGGCGAAACTCTTCCGCGATCGCGTCTCCGGCGGGGTTGACGGGATGAAACACGACCCGCGTTTCGCCCGTATCGGGGTTTACGGTCAGCAATTCGTTCGACATCGGTGACGCGACCCAGAGAAGCCCGTCTTCGTCTTGCTCGATGTTGTCGGGAATCGTCACCTGCGCGACGACGCGGCGCTCGCCGAGGGCGCCTGTCGCCACATCGACCTTGTAGCCGAGGACATGACCACCGAGGGATTCAGACAGGAACAACTCGCTGCGCGTCTCGTCCAGGACGAACCCGTTGGCAAAGTTCAGCCCGGACAGTTTCAGTTCCGGCGCGGGCAAGGGCTCGCCCTCTCCGGCGGGGGCGATCCGGTACAGCGCGCCGTCTCCCAGCGGCAGGTTTACGGCTGCAAACATGCGCTCCTCGGCATTCGGCGCCGTATTCTCCGTAGACTGAGTAAACCAGATCGCGCCCGTTGAATCCCTGTGCGCATAGTTCATGCCGAACGGGTGATCGTAGATTGCCGTCGTGGTCTCGGTCGCGAGGTCCACCCGGTAGAGCGTCCCCGTAAAGATGTCGGCCACCAGCAAGTGCGCCTTGCCGGGCTCGAAGGACACGCCGTTCGGCGCACCTGCGGCTTCGGGCGGCGCGTGCACATACCCAGCCGCCGCAAGATTGCCGAACGGCCTAGGGGTTCCGTCGGCCGACAGGGCGACAAGGCCATGGACCTGGTCCGCCACGATCAGCGTGCCGTCTTCCAGAACCACGCCGGACTCCGGCCGGTGCAGCGATCTGTTAGCGGGGAAGATGGCGCCATCTTCGAAGGTCAGGGTGCGCGGTGTCTCGGCCGGCGCCGGCGGAGCCACGGCCGGCGCCGTCAGGGGCGACGGCGTGCAGGCACCCAAGCTTGCGGCAAGCAGGCCCGGAAGAATGAGTTTACGCATGTCGAAGTCCCCCCAATGTCCGCGCCGGTTCGGCGTCTGTGAGAGACCCTAACATGACGGCGCGAAATTCACAGCCGTCGGTCTGGACCCTCAGCGTCGCCGCTTCAGGTCACCGCAAACCAGATGCAGGCGCCCGCCGTGATGATGATGGCGAGCAGCGAGAGAAGCGTACCGGCAAACCGTCCGAAGCTCGCACCGGAAGAACCGCCGAGCCCCACGGCGTGCAGCACGCGTCCCAGCAGGAAGCCCGCGCCAAGGCCGTGGATCAGCAGCACTGGCGCTTCCATTAGGCCAAGCCCGATCAGGCCGAGCAAAACCACCGGCACGTCCTCGACTGCGTTGCCCTGAACCCGGATCGCGCGTTGCACCGCTTCGTTGTTGCCGTCCCCGAAGCCGACCTTCTGCGAGGTGCGCACCCGCCCGACATTTAGCTTCAGGGCCAGCATCAACAGGCCGAAGAGGCCGAGATAAAGCGTGGCGGCGGCGATAGGTGTCATGGGTGTGTCCTCCGGTTTTGCCGGCACCCTAACGCGCTTCGGTCAGCGGTCACCCCGAAAGTTCCGGCAGCCGCTACCAGGCCCCTATATTCGGCGCGCTTGCCCAGGGCTCCTGCGGGGGTAGGGCAGCGCCCTTCTGGAGCAGCTCCACCGAAATGCCGTCCGGCGAACGGATGAAGGTCATCCGCCCGTCGCGCGGCGGCCGGGAGATCGTGACGCCCAGATCGGCGAACCGCTGCGTTGCGGCATAGATGTCGTCCACGCGGTAGGCGAGGTGGCCGAAATTGCGACCGCCGCCATAGTCCGCCTCGTCCCAGTTATGGGTCAGCTCGATCATCGGGATGTCCATCTGCGTCGGCGTCTTTCCTTCGGGCAAGCCGCCCATCCGGGCGATGTCGGCGGGCGCGGCAAGGAAGACGAGCGTGAACCGGCCCGCGTCATTGTCGAAGCGGCCCACTTCCGTGAGCCCGAGGCCGTCGCAATAGAATTTCAGCGCGGCGGTCAGATCGCCCACGCGCACCATCGTGTGCAGGAATTCGGGACTCATTCGGCAGCCTCCTTGTGGGATCAGGCGGCGTGCGCCTTCTCGTAAACCAGCATCGCGCGTTTGCGCGCCACGCCCCAGTGGTAGTTATGCAGACGCCCGTCGGCTGCAAGGGCGCGGTGGCAGGGAATGAACCAGCTGACCGGGTTGGCCCCCACTGCGGCGCCGACCGCGCGCGCGGCCTTCGGCGCATCGATCCGGGCGGCAAGCGCGCCGTAAGTCTGCGTCTCGCCGGCCGGGATCTCCAGCAGCGCACGCCAGACCTGCCGCCGGAAGGGCGTGCCATAAAGGCAGACGGGCAGGGGCTCGCCCGCCTCGAACACGCGCGCCGCGAGACGCTCGGCTTCGGTGTCATCGCGCCGGATGTTCGCGCCGGGGTAACGCGCGGCGAGATCGGCAAAGGCCTCGTCCTGGCGGCGTCCCTGATGTTCAAACCCGGTACGGGCCGGCGCGCCATCATCAATGAAGCCAAGCGCGACGAGGCCGCGGGGACCCGTCAGCCACGCCCCCAGCCCGAAGGGTGTCGGCGCCCGGCCGAGCACAAGATCGGCGCCCTTTCCGCCGGCCTTCGCCTCGCCCGGTGTCAGGCCTTCATGCGCAATGAACAGGTCATGCAGCCGGCCCGGGCCGGACAGGCCCGTTTCCAGCGCCGCGTCCAGCACGCTGGCGCCCTGACGCAGCAGGTCGCCCGCCGCGCCGTGGGCGAGGGCGCCCTGGAACTGTTTCGGGCTGATCCCGGCCCAGCGGGTGAACTCGCGCTGGAAATGATGCGGCGAGAGACCCATCGCCGAGGCGGCGGCGTCAAGATCGGGCCAGTCGGCCCAGGTCTCGCCCAGCCAGCAGAGGGCTTTCGCCATCCGGTCATAGGCGCGGGCGCGTTCATCGAGGGGGGCAGGGGCGTCAAACATGACCGCAAAATGCGCCGCGCCGGGCCGGCGCGCCACCCGTTTCTTGCGTCTTTTGGTTTGCGACTTAAGTTCGGATCATACTTCTTAAGGGGGGCGCTCATGGAGCGGTCAATCGAGGTGCTATTCGAGTACATAGGTCTGCGGAAAGGCGATCTCATTCCGATCTTGTTCTGCGCAGCATTGATGTATTTGTCGCTCCATATCTTTTGGCCGCTGTTCAGCGCAACGAATGTACCCACAACAGTCCAAACAAACTCGCTTCTGGTATCTGTGCTGGCAGGTTACTTTTCGTTCTTGTTCTATCGCCGCGTGATCGGCGAGTTCTTCATATTTCCATTGCAACAAGAACTATGTTGGGTAGTCGATTCAGTGTTGTCGATTTTCGGTGTCCGGTCGTCGGGCGATTTCTTGATTCTTCACGGGAAGGGTATCAGAGCTGCCCACTTGCGAGACGCTTACAATGAAGTTCGAAACGAGTTTCTCAACCAAAAGGACGGGGAACAATTGCGAATTCGACATGGCGAAGTGCACGTCCTGTATCTTTCTTCCCTTTTCTTGTTTTGCGCGTACGCGGCTACAACGTTTTCCAGTCCAGTCGTCGAAGTGCTTTTCTTGGCAATTGTGTTCTACATCGTAGCGTTTGTTGTTGACTCAAAGCAGCACGCGTTAAGCGCGATGAGGTTTAGGGACGACGACGTTTTGTTTGCCCGTCTCGCTCAGGAAAGAAAGACCTTCTTCCGGACTTCATTTCTAGGCGTAACGAGCTTTTGGATCGCATTTTCATTGAGATTGGGGCTGATGTTGGCCTTATTGATCTGGTGCTTCTATGAAGCGTTGGGCCAATCACCTTCGATATTGGCCGACCGATCAATTGCGGACTTGGCCATCTAACTCAAGCTCCAAAATAGGCACTTTCGCCGGGTGAGGAACTTGGTCAAAGTGCGCCGTTAAAAGCCGGGGAGGCAAGCAGCACCACATGGCGGACGCCCGTAGTATCATCCTGCACGAATATCCTTCCTCGCCTTTCTCGGAAAAGGTCCGCCTCGCGCTCCGTCTCAAGAACCTCGCCTATGCCCGGGTCGAGATTCCGATGATCATGCCCCGGCCGGACCTGATGCCGATGACCGGCGGCTACCGGCGCACACCGGTCATGCAGATTGGCGCAGACGTGTACTGTGACACCGCCATCATCCTGCGCGAGATCGAAGCGCGCTATCCGCTCTACACGCTCAAACTGCCCGGCCATGAGGGCCTCGCCCAGATGGTGGCGGGCTGGGCCGATTCGCGCTGGTTCCAGTCCTCGGTCGCCGTGATCTTCGGCCATATGGGCGACGCGGTGCCTGAGGCCTTCATCAAGGACCGCGAGCAGCTGTCTGGTCGTCCGTTTGACGTGAACGCGCTGAAAGCCGTCGCGCCGATGATGAAGGACCAGTGGCGCGCCCGCCTGATGCTGATCGAGGAGCGCCTCGCCGGCGGCAAGGGGGCAGGCGCCGGCAATTACCTGATCGGCGCCAAGCCCGGCCTCGTCGACATCCATGCCTACATGAATGTCTGGTGGATGAAGAGCGCCGTGCCGGCGTTTGCGGAGGCCTGTCTCGAGAACGCGCCGCTGACCGCCGCCTGGGCCCGCCGCCTCGCCGAGGCCGAAGGACAGGAACCCGAGACAATCACCTCTGGCGAGGCGCTCGCGATTGCGAAGGATGCGGCCCCGCGCCTCGTCGCGGCCACCACCCGCAACGAGCCGCAGGAATTCTCGCCGGGCGAAAAGGTCGCCGTCGCGCCGGATGACTACGGCCAGATCTGGGTCGAGGGCGAACTCGTGCATGCCGACTCGCAGCGCGTCATTGTCCGCCGCTTCACGCCCGAGGCGGAGACGATCCATGTCCACTTCCCGCGCGCCGGATTCCTGGTGCGCCGGGCCTGACACCCTTGCCAAGCCGGATCGCCCGGTTACCGTCCGCCCAAACATAAAGGGAGGAGACAACATGAAACGTATTCTGATCGCCAGCACGGCCTTGCTGGCCGCCTGCGGCCATTTCTCGAGCGGACTTGCGGATGCGCCGGGAGCGCCCGCGGCGAAAACCGAAATCAAGGGCGAGGGCTGGTACCCGTCCCGCTACGGCGCGGATGACCGGCTCGGCGCCATGAACAACCTGTCCCCGGAAAAGACCGCCGAGGCGGCCAAACTCATCACCACCGGCAAGACCTATGCGCTGGGGCAGGTCACCGGCCGCAAGACACCTGCCTATGGTCCCCGTACGTTCAATATGACGGTTCTTCAGTTGTCGGATGGTTCGGGCACGCCGCTCGGCGAGAACAAGGCCGTCGGCAATGACGACCTCGTCAACACCTATGTCGGCATCGGCAGCCAGCTCGACGGGCTTGGCCATATGGGCATCGACCACCGCTACTATAACGGCGTTCCGGTCGCCGATTTCGTCACGACCGGCGGCCTCACGCAGTACGGCACCCACACGCTGCCCCCGGTCGCGACGCGCGGCGTGCTGCTCGACATGACGAAGGCCTTCGGCGATCCGGTGCCCGCCGGCACAGCGTTCAACCGCAAGGAAATCGAAGCCGCCGCGAAAGCCGCCGGCGTGACCATCGGCAAGGGCGATATCGTCCTCTTCCACACCGGCACGATGAAGGCCACGGAAGGTTCGGCCGAGCTTTCCCCCGTCGAGCCCGGCCTCGGCGTGGAGGGGGCGCAATACCTCGCCGATCTGGGCGTCGTGGCCATCGGCGCCGACACCTGGGCCCTCGAAGTCATCCCCTTCGAGAAGGAAGCGCGCCCGTTCGACGTGCACCTGACGCTGCTCGCCAAGAACGGTGTCTATATCCTCGAGAACATGGTCACGACCGAACTCGCCGCCGACGGCGTGACGGAATTCTTCTTCACCCTCGGCGCCCCGCGTCTCGAAGGCGCCGTGCAGGCGATCGTCAACCCGGTGGCGATTCGCTAGCGCCAGCAGCCCCTCTGCCATGAACGGGGGAGAGGGGCTTTGCGCCTACGCCCGCAGGAACGGCACAATGTCCGCCACCAGCGTGTCGCTCATCTTGTCCGGCAGGTCGTGGCCCCACTTGGGGTATGACTTGAACACCGCGCCGGGAATGCGCCGGGCGATGTCCTCGCCCGCAGCGGGCCGGATCAGCGGATCATCGGCGCCGTGCAGCACCAGCGTCGGCGCCGTGACGCTGCCCAGCCGGTCATGCCAGCGCGCCTGGGCGACGACCGCCCCGTTCTGCCGGAGGATGCCGAACGGCCGGTCGGAGCGGTGAAAATCCTCGATACCCCGTGTACGGATCACCTCGGCGCTGTTGCGCAGATCCGGATGCGAGCCGATCCCATGCTGGGCGACGACCGCAATCTCGCCGATGGCTTCGGCGGTTCGCACCGGCGGCAGCGCGGACAGCGCGGCCATCGCCTCCGGCGTGGGCGGGGGCAGGGCCGGATTGCCCGAGGTCGTCATCATCGCGACCAGCTTGCGCACCTTGCGGGGATGGTCCAGCGCCATCAGCTGCCCGATCATCCCGCCCATCGACATGCCGATGATGTCGGCCGACTCCACGCCGATCGCGTCGAGCAGCCCGGCTGTGTCTGCGGCCATGTCGTCCAGCGTGTAGGGCACCATCTTCGAGACGTCCTTGCCCGACATCGCCGCCTGCATGATCTCCAGCGCGCCCAGCGGGGTGACGTTCGCGATCTCGGTCGACAGGCCCACATCCCGGTTGTCGAACCAGATCACGCGGAAGCCGGCATCCGCCAGTCCTCGCTTCAGGCCCTCGGGCCAGCGCGTCATCTGCAGCGCGAAGCCCATGACCAGCAGCACCGCCGGGTCATTCCCGCTGCCCAGCGTGTCATACTCAAGCTCGATCCCGTTCGTCTTCGCCCGTGGCATCTTTTGCGGTCCTCCCCGTGTTTACCGCACACTAGGCGAGGCCGGGTCCCGTTCAAGCGCAAACCAGAACGCCGCCCCCTTTCGGAGGCGGCGCAAGGTTCGGGCCCGAGAGGTCCGGATCAGAAGTTGAAGGTCGCTTTCGTGTAGACGAAGCGGCCCGAATAGCCGAACGGCGAGTAGGTCGAGAAGGGCGTGTTGCCGGTGCCGTTGAGGTTGGTGCCATTGATGTTGATGGGCGCTGCGTCCGGATACTCGTCAAAAATGTTGTCGGCGCCGATGGCAAGGGTCAGCTGGTCGTTCCAGGTGTACCGGGCCTCGAGGTCGAGCAGGGTTTTCGGGCTGAGCGTGTAGTCGGTCGCCGCCGTTGTGCCGGGAACCAGCACTTCGCCATAACGGACGGCGCGCAGGGTGGCATCGAACGGGCCATGCTCCCAGTTCACCTGGGCCGTGAATTTGTCCTTCGGTGCGCCTTCCTCGAGGGTCAGCACGTTGACGCGGGCGAACAGCACCGGCGGCGGGGTGAGCGCGGTCAGCTGCGGGATCGCCGGAACCTTGGTCACTTCGGTCGAGTTGAAGTTGGCACCCGCCGTCACGTCGAACGTGCCATAGGCGGTTTCCGGGAAGGCATAGTTGGCGATGATATCGACACCGGTCGTCTCGGTATCGACACCGTTGAGGAAGAAGCGTCCACCGCCGGCCCCGACGAAGCCCTGGGCGACGAGGAAGGCCCGCACGTTCGCGGCCGTCAGGTTTTCCGACAGCACGATGCGGTCCGTCACGTCGATCCGGTAGGCATCGACAGTCAGGTTGAACGCGCCAGCCTGGTACACCGCGCCGGCGGCGTAGTTGACCGAGGTTTCAGCGTCGAGGTCCTGCGAGCCCAGCGCCCGGGCGATCGGGTCATCCACCGTGAAGGTGGTGATATCGAACGGCACGCCGCCGATGAAGTTCGTGGACGTGGTGGTGAAGAACTGTTGCTGCAGGGAAGGGGCTCGGAAGCCGTTCTGCACGGAGCCGCGCAGGGCGAAGCTGTCGGTCAGGTCATAGCGAGCGGCCAGCTTGCCGGTGAGCGTTTCGCCGAAGTCCGAATAGGATTCGCCGCGAACGGCGCCCGAGACGAGCAGCGCTTCGGTCAGGTTGGCTTCAAGGTCGAGATAGACACCCACGGCCGTGCGGTCTTCTTCAAGCTCGTTCTCAGGCCGGAAGCCCGGGAACACCTGCGCGCCAGACGCTGATGCACATCCGCCCGCGAGGATTTGCGCCGCTGTCAGGGTCGTGCCTGCCGCCGGGCAGCCGGTGGCATTGAGCGGAAGGAGCACGCCGCCATTCCGATATGAGTCCGGCTCGCCTGCGCTGATCTCGTAGTTTTCCTGGCGCGCTTCAACGCCCCATGCGACGTTGAGCGCCGAAGCGAGTCCATCCACATCGAAGCCTTTGACGAAACCGATATTGGCGACCAGCTGCGAATGCTCGAACCCGCCGGAATCGAACGACGTGCCGGACGCCGTTCCGAGCGACCGGTTCAGCGTGTCGATGATCTGGAATTCCATCTTGTTCGAGCCATAGCCGAGCGAGGCATCGGCCGCCCATCCGGCCCAGTCAAACCGAACACCGCCGAGCGCGGAATAATCTGTTGTCGTTGGATTGATCTTCGGCAGGAACCCATTCGGATAGATCTGGATGACGTTGCGCGCGTCATCTGCCAGGCGCGCGAAGCCTGCGGACACAGTTTCCCGGTCCTGGAAGCTCGCCCACCCATAAAGTTCGGCGCCGTTTTCGAGGTCCAGACCCGCATTGGCGAACAAGCTGAGTTGCTCAAGTTCGGGCTCGCCCGTCCATGCGTTGAAGCGGTTGATGATCGCCTCGGAGGCTGCATTTCCGACCGGATACTGCCGCCGACTGTCATAACCTGACCGCTCGGTGCGGCCCTGGTCCTTGTATTCGCCGGTGACCGTCAGGAAGCCGCCATCACCGAGTTCGAAGCCTTTCCATCCGGCCACGGTGTATACGCGGCCGTCAGTGCGCTCGCGCGTGACGTTGCGGCCCGGGTTGGGCACGCCGGCCGCGGTCGGGGGCGTGACGGGGACCGTGTATTCGGTTTCGCGGAAGCCGTAGCTGGCGGAAATCGCGCCGCCCTGGTTGGCATCGCGCAGGCGCACGTTGACCACGCCGGCGATGGCGTCCGAGCCATACAGCGCCGAGGCGCCGTCGCGCAGCACTTCCACGCCGCTGACGGCGAGGTTCGGGATCGTGTTCAGGTCGACCGAAGATGCGCCGCGGCCGATCGTGCCGTTGACGTTGACGAGCGAGGCGGTGTGGCGGCGCTTGCCGTTGACGAGGACCAGCGTCTGGTCCGGCGCGAGGCCGCGCAGGGCGGCGGGGCGAACGGAGTCCGTCCCGTCGGCGAGGGCAGGGCGCGGGAAGTTGAGGGACGGCAGGTTGACGGCGAGCGCCTGGTTCAGTTCGCTGACCCCGCCATTCTGGATTGCGGCCTCGGACACCACGTCCACCGCGGCGGCGGTATCGAGCGCGGAACGGTCCGCCACGCGCGTGCCGATCGTCACGATCGTCTCGGTCCGGCGCAGCTCTTCTGCCGGGGCGGCCGCGTCTTGTGCCCATGCGGCGGACGCGTTGGCCGAGATGGCCAGCGTCGCGGCGGCGGCAAGGAGGAGGTGCTTGAATGTCATCGTGTCGGATCCGGTCGCTGAAACGCGGGGCAAGCCCGCAGGATGTTGTAGTCTGCCTGTTTCAGCGTAAGGTCGGGCGTCCGCGCGGAGCAACAACGCGGCGGGACTCAACTCCTAATTTAGCCCCGCTTATGTTGCATAACAGTCACATTTTCCCATCTGAGGTGAGTTTTTGACCATGAAGCGCCGTTTGTGCCTGATTACGGGAGCGTCGGCCGGCATCGGCGCCGAGTTTGCCCGCCAGTATGCGGCTCTGGGGTGGAATCTGGTTCTGACCGCCCGGCGCGAAGACCGGCTGAACGCGCTTGCGGACGAAATCCGTGCTCGGAACAAAATTGAAGTGACCGTGATCGCCGAGGATCTCGCAGACCCCGCCGCGCCCACGCGCCTCGTTGCGTCGCTCGCCTCGAAAGGGCTGGAGGTGGACGCGCTCGTCAACAATGCCGGATACGGCCTGCCGGGCACGTTCTTTTCGACCTCGTGGGAGGATCAGGCCGCGTTCCTGCAGGTCCTCTACACCGCGCCGGTCGAACTCACCCACCGCCTTCTGGCCGGCATGGCGCAGCGCCGCTTCGGCCGTATCATCAATGTGGCTTCGCTCGCCGGCTACGCCGCGGGCAGCGCCGGGCATACACTCTATGCCAGCGTGAAGGCAGGGATGATCAAGTTTTCCGAAAGCATCAACGCCGAATGCGAAGCGCTGGGCTATGCGGATATTCATTGTACGGCGCTCTGTCCGGGCTTCACCTATAGTGAGTTCCATGACGTGAACGGCACGCGCGAAGCAACCAGGCAGATGCCGGCCTGGCTCTGGATGGACGCTGCGCCGGTCGTTGCCGCGGGAATCGAGGCGGTCAATCGCGGCCAGCCGGTCGTCGTCCCGGGCCCCGTCAACAAGACCATGGCGACCCTGACCCGCATCCTGCCGGAGCCGCTCGGCCGGGCAATGGTGCGCGCGCAATCTTCTCGCTATCGCCGGATGGACTGACCCCGAAAGCAGAAACGGCCCCTCGGTTCAGAGGGGCCGTTCCAATTCAGTCCGTACGCGAATTATCGTGCAGCAGCAGCGCGGCCACGCGGGCGGATGACCAGTTCGTCATCTTCTTTTTCGTCTGCGGCTTCAACCGTTTCCTCGTCGGAGTCATCTTCCATCATGACTTCGTCGTCTTCGTCTGCCGCATCGACTTCGACTTCCGCGTCGAGTTCGGCTTCGTCCTCGAACTCTTCTTCGTAGACGTCCTCTTCCTCGATCTCTTCGGCTTCGGCTTCCATGCGGGCACGGATGCGGTCAGCGGTCGGGGTCGTGTCTTCGGCCCGCCAGTCGCTGGCGCGGCGGCGCGGCACAACCTTGCCGGCGGTGGCGGCGCTGGCGGCCTGGCGGCGTTCGGCCACGACGGCGCGGGTCGTCTCGACGATCACCGGGCGTGCAGCCGGCGGCTGGACGGTGGCGGCGCTCGTGTTGAGCGTTGTGTTGAAGAACAGCGACCAGTACTTCTCGAGCACGACCTTGCGGCTCTCAAGGCTGCGCAGACGTTTCACTTCCGAGTTCTTCGTCAGCTTGGCGCCTTCGATCTTGATCCGGCGGGCGGTTTTCACGAACTGGGCGTAGCCGTTGAAGCGGGTTGCCGCCGAGCGGTTCATCTCGAACTGGATCTCGCCCACGCCTTCACGCTGGCCATCTGCGCCATCCGAGAGGGAGTTGCGATACTTGTAGGTCATGAACGGCCATTCGAACTTCGAGAATTCGATGAGCGTGTTGCTCTCGATCTCGAGGTCCTTGTTCAGCGCGTAGCCCGAGAAGATGAACGTGCGTCCCGAGGGCTGGATGTCGATGACCGCGAGGCGGTGCCCGCCGGCGGTGCCGCGCTCGGCCTGCAGCCAGGTGCCTTCGATATAATACTTGCCGAGGATCGCGCGGCGGACCGAGTTGAACCGGAAAAGGCTCGGGAAGATCGCTTCCGTCAGCGCCAGCCAGAACACGACGAGGACGGTGACAGACCCGCCCAGCGCCATCCAGAGGCCTGCGCCCGGTCCGGAGGCCCCGACGAGTGCCGTCAGCAACGGTTGGCCGAATGCACAAAGCCCGGCGACGATAATCGCCGCCGAGGCCGTACTCGATACAAGCCTGAAACGTGAATAGGGGTTCATCAGGTGCCCATCTCCTTTAAGAATCACTTCGATGTCGTTGGGAATAGCGCGCCGCGTGCGAATATTCCGTTAAGAAGTTGAAGGTTAACAAGGTTTTAAGCAAGGCTCAGAGCGTTAACAAACATCACCCGAATGTTAACCGGCACGGCGTCTGCATCGGGGTGATGTTGCGCCGCACAAGGACGGACTCGCCAGCCGCCGCCGGGCGCCTATAATAGTGCAACACCATAAGCTTGGAGGAGACGGGGCATGGACGGCTTGAGCGGTTTTAACGATATGGCCGATGTCCGTATGGCAGGCCTGACCGAGGCGATGACCGAAGCGGTCGCCGCGGTCGAAGCCTATGTGAATGCTGCCACGGTTTCGGCGCGCGCGAGCCTGTCCTTGCCGAACGGGAAGCCTGACCGCGCCGCCTTCGAGCGCCACCAGCACCGCGCCCACGGACTTGCCTGGGTGGCCACCTATCTTGAAACACTCCGCCAGACCGCCGGCTGGGCCGAGCGCCTGGAAGCCGAAGGCCAGTTCGGCGATGTCGAGGCGCTGCTGGCACAAGTGCTGTTCGGCGAATACTGCGCCCAGCTCGTTGGCGGCATCCCGATGAACCAGGGCGAGATGGTGCGCCCCGCAGATCTCGGCTGCTCGGCCGCCGACATCGCGCTGCTGCAGGCCCCCGCGATCCAGCGCTTCATCGCCGAAGGCAAGACGCCGGAAGTGATGGCCGCCGCCGCAACCTTCCTGCCGGACGCGCTCTCGCGTCACTCGGTCGAGCGCACGGGTCTCGACGAGACCATGGAAATGGTGCGCGACCAGTTCGCCAAGTTCTCAGCCACCCGGATCAAGCCCGTGGCCCACGAATGGCACCTCAAGAACGAGTACATCCCGATGGACGTCGTCAACGAGATGGCCGAACTCGGCGTCTTCGGCCTGACGATCCCGGAAGAATTCGGCGGCCTCGGCATGGGCAAGACGGCGATGTGCGTCGTCTCCGAGGAACTCTCGCGCGGCTATATCGGCACGGGTTCGCTCGGCACACGTTCCGAAATCGCGGCTGAGCTGATCCTGATCGGCGGCACCGAGGCGCAGAAGCAGAAATGGCTGCCCGCGATCGCGTCTGGCGAAATCCTGCCGACCGCCGTGTTCACAGAGCCCAACACCGGCTCCGACCTCGGCTCGCTGCGCACGCGCGCCGTCAAGTCTGCAGACGGATCAGAATACGTCGTGACCGGCAACAAGACGTGGATCACGCACCCGGTCCGCGCCGACCTGATGACGCTGCTCGCCCGCACTGATCCGGCCACGAACAATTTCTCCGGTCTGTCGATGCTGCTGGCTGAAAAGCCGCGCGGCACCGACGAGCACCCGTTCCCGGCCGAAGGCATGACCGGCGGCGAGATCGAAGTGCTCGGCTACCGCGGCATGAAGGAATACGAAATCGGCTTTGACGCCTTCAAGGTGAAGGCCGAAAACCTGCTCGGCGGTGTCGAAGGCCAGGGCTTCAAGCACCTGATGGCAACGTTCGAGAGCGCCCGCATCCAGACCGCCGCCCGCGCAGTTGGCGTCGCACAGAACGCCTTCGAGATCGGCCTGCGTTATGCACTCGACCGCAACCAGTTTGGCCAGCCCATCTTCAACTTCCCGCGCGTCTCCAACAAGCTTGTGATGATGGCGGCCGAACTGATCG
>JAIXRO010000136.1 GCA_027485145.1 Hyphomonadaceae bacterium
GACCCAGGCCGAAATCGAGGAATCCGATCTCGACCTCGTCCTCGCCGGCACGTCGGACGCCGTGATGATGGTGGAATCGGAAGCCTACGAGCTTTCGGAAGAAATCATGCTCGGCGCCGTGGTCGCAGGCCATGACGCCATGCAGCCGGTGATCGATGCGATCATCGCCCTCGCCGAGAAGGCCGCCAAGGAGCCGTTCGACTTCCAGGCCGAAGACAATTCCGCCGCCGTCAAGGCGATCGAGAAGATCGTCGGCAAGGACCTGTCGAAAGCCTACAAGATCACCGCCAAGGGCGAGCGTTACGCCGCCGTGGGCGCGGCCCGCGACAAGGCGAAAGCCGCCCTCGTCGGCACCGAAGAGGCGCCGGGCGAGATGTCCGGCGAACTGTTCAAGACCGCCTTCAAGGAAGCCGAAGCCTCTGTGGTTCGTGGCGACATCCTGAAAACCGGCGAGCGGATCGATGGCCGCAAGCTCGACCAGATCCGTCCGATCGTGGCCGAGGCAGGTTTCCTTCCGCGTACGCACGGCTCGGCCCTGTTCACGCGCGGCGAAACACAGGCGATCTGCGTCACCACGCTCGGAACGTCCGACGACGAACAATATATCGAAGGCCTGGACGGGACTCGCAAAGAAAAGTTCATGCTGCACTACAACTTCCCGCCCTACTCGGTCGGTGAAACCGGCCGTCTCGGCGGCGCCGGCCGCCGCGAAATCGGCCACGGCAAATTGGCCTGGCGCGCGCTTCAGGCCGTCCTGCCGAAGCATGAAGACTTTCCGTACACGATCCGTCTGGTCTCCGAGATCACCGAATCCAACGGTTCGTCCTCGATGGCCACGGTCTGCGGTTGCTCCCTCGCCATGATGGATGCCGGCGTGCCGATCACCCGGCCCGTGTCCGGCATCGCGATGGGTCTCATCCTCGAGGGCAAGGACTTTGCTGTCCTCTCCGACATCCTGGGCGACGAGGACCACCTCGGCGACATGGACTTCAAGGTGGCCGGTACGGAGAAGGGCATCACCTCCCTCCAGATGGACATCAAGGTGGCCGGCATCACGCGCGAGATCATGGGCAAGGCCCTCGATCAGGCGAAAGGTGGCCGTCACCACATCCTCGGCGAAATGGCGAAGGGTCTCTCCTCCGCGCGCGGCAAGCTCGCCGACACCGCTCCGCAGATGGAAATCATCAAGGTGCCGGTCGACAAGATCCGTGACGTGATCGGTTCCGGCGGCAAGGTCATCCGCGGCATCGTCGACGAGACGGGCGCCAAGGTGAACATCGAAGACGACGGCACGGTGCAGATCTCTGCGCTCGACCGCAAGTCGATCGACGCCGCCATCAAGATGATCCGCGGCATCACCGCGGAAGCCGAAGTCGGCGCCGTCTATGAAGGCAAGGTCGTGTCGATGAAGGACTTCGGCATCTTCGTGAACTTCTTCGGTCCGAAGGACGGCCTCGTCCACGTCTCGCAGATGGCGAACAAGCGCATCGGCCACCCGAAAGAGATGGTCAAGGAAGGCGACAAGGTCTGGGTCAAGCTCATGGGCTTTGACGAGCGCGGCAAGGTCCGTCTCTCCATGAAGGTTGTTGACCAGGAGACCGGCAAGGAAATCGAAGGCGCGGAAGCCGGCGCCGACGAATAAGCCTAGCGGCGACGCAGAATGCAAAAGGGCCGCTCCGTGTGGGGCGGCCCTTTTTTGTCACTTGATCCTGGCGCGGAAGTAAAGCTCGAAACTGGAACCGCCTGCGCCCCCAATAAAACTTCCCTTCGGATTTGCGCAGATATGTCTCACGTTGGGGTCATACCCCGCCGTAGGCGTATAGGTGCACGCAGCGAACGAGGTCGGTGCCACTGCCGCATTCGAATAGCGGATGTCGGTTGCGATGTTGAAGGTCAGTCCGCTGCCATAGTTGACGAAACCGATCGCGGACGTTGCGGCGCCCGGGCCGTCATAGTCGCCATTGAAAAACGTCATTGACGCCGGAACGCTGTCAATGATGACAACGGTATCAGTCGAGATCGGGGCCGCTTCGTTTCGGCTCACCGTCTTCTTGAAGATGACGTCTTTGCCCGGCGTATGAAACAACGGACTGCTACCATCGTCAAAAAGCGTGCTGCTGTTGGTGACCGTAACGATCGGCAGGCAGCTGCGCTTGATAGCCGGCATCCACTTCGTATGGAGATAGCATTCCACGAGCATCATTTCGTAAAGCGACAAGGCACGGTGATATACGATGATTTCTGCAAACCGCCCATCATAGGGCTGGCCCGATGTGGAGCCGACCCGCATGCCGCCGGTAACGCGCGGAGCAACACCGGTCGTATCTTCATTGGCGGCATTTCCTTGAAACCGGATGAGCTGCCTGGCCGTCGAAAAACCTGAAACGACGTCTGTCGAGTTTACGGCGGTGACCTGCGTGATCGCTGAGGCTGCATTGGGATAAGGCCCCTGCTGGCGCGTTGTGCCGCAGCAACCTCCGGCATCGTAGTAATAGTTATTGTCTGACCATGGCATGTGAAAGCTGAATCGGTCATTGATCCCGCTGCCGCTGTTGTCACCGTTCAGGTTTATCACAAAGTTTTCAGTCTGGGTGGCATTGGCGTGGACAAAGAAAATCGTGGTATGCGCCTGGTTCGTTGTTGAGCCGAATAGGTTGGGTCCGGCCAACTTCTGACCGATCGTAAACCGGATGCTGGGCAAGCCCGAACCGAAACCGCTCGTTTCAAAGGACGGGCGCAGAGTTCCGGATGCCGTGAGGTGATTGCCAGTACCGCTTTTGTCGGACCACCTGGTCAACCGCGCCCCGTTGACCGGATTTGTCCCATTGCCATTGACGTCCTTGGCGTCCACCCAAAGGCGAAGCCCGCTGATCTCGGTCGGCGCGCTGATCTGTGCGTGCGCCCGGCCCGGCCCTGACCACGATAGCCCCGTTGCAAAGAGCACGATGTAGAGGGCGAATTCGCGATAGCTGCTGCGCATCTTTTGACGGTTTCTGTCAGCTCTGTCGGAATTTCCGGACGATAACCGAAGATTAAAAAAGCTAGTGAATTTAGAGTTAAAGCGTGTGAATTCGGCCTTTACGCATGCGCCGCGACTTGATGGTTGGCGAGTGTCAGCAGACGCTTGAGATCGTTCTTCAGTGCCTTGAACCTGACCTCGACGGTATACGACGAATGCTCCTTCGAACACGGGTCAGCGACACTGGCGCCGGGGTGGCCCCGGTCTTCTGCTGGAGCCCCATTCGGCCTGCTCGCACCTTCGCGCCTTGTGCGGCGGGCCGGATTCGCCGCTTTCGAATCCGGTTTTCCGCCGACGCAAAGTAACAGGGGCGAAGTGCAGCTTTGCGCCAGAGGCAAACCTGTCCTAATCAGCCCCTCATGACCAAGCGAAAATCCTTCCTCATCGCCATGTCCGGCGGCTCGGGTTCCGGCAAGTCGACGCTCGCCGAAGCGCTGCTGGCTCATCTGGGGCCCGCGCAGGCCGTGATGTTCGGCGAGGACGCCTATTATCACCCCATGAGCCACTACGGCGCACCGAAAACCGAAGCCGATCGCCACGCGCTGGTGGCCGATATCAACTATGACGATCCTAAATCCAAGGAGGTTGACCACCTCGTTTCGGACCTGAAGGTCCTCAAGTCCGGCGAGGCCGTCAACCAGCCGATCTACGATTACGAACGCCACGACCGTTCGACGAAAACCCGCCGCATCGAGTCCGCCCCCGTCCTTATCCTCGAAGGCATCCACGCCCTGTCGATGCCGAAGATCCGCTCCCTCATCGACCTGTCGGTCTATGTCGATACGCCGGACGACCTGCGCCTTGCCCGCCGCATCCGCCGCGATGTGATCGAGCGCGGCCGCACGGTCGATTCGGTGCTGAAGCAGTATATGTCGACCGTCCGCGCCGCGCATTACCGCTTCACCTACCCCGCCATGTTCGAGGCCGATCTCGTCATCGCCGATGAAGGCGTGCCCGCTTACGGCGACGTGAAGCCCTCGGCCGAAGCCATCGAACGGATGCTGGCGCCGGTCCTCGCGCGTCTGCAGACAGCCGGTGTGATCTGACGCGCGGTTCGTGCTAGGCTCCGCGCTAATGCGCAGCGTGATGCTCCTTGTCCTGATGGCTCTGGCGGCCTTTCCTGCCCAGGCTTGCGACCTGCGCACGGCGGGCCGTCCGGCCGAAGTCGCCCCCTATGCCGAGCGCGCCGCCGCCTGCCTTGCCGCGCCGCCCGAAGGGTTTGCATTCGACGCCGTCCTCGAAGCAGGCTTCCTTCAGCGCGTGAACGATGCGCGCGCCGAGGCGGGACTCCCGCCGGTCCAGCTTCGCCCGGAGCTGCGCGGCGCCGCCCGCTTCCACAGTCTCGACATGGCGGTCAATGATTTCTTCGGCCACGACGGGCCGGACGGTCGAAGCTCTGACGACCGCGTCGCCGCGCTGGACCGCACCGCGCTCGTCGATTTCTCCGCCGAAAATGTCGCCACCGTCTCGAAGACGCCTGGCCGGATCGATCCCAAGTTCGCGCTCCGCCGCCTGCACGAAAACCTGATGGAGAGCCCCGGCCACCGCGAGAACATCCTCCACCCGAAGGCCACGCACGTCGCCTTCGGGGTCGTGCGCACGCAAGGCGGCGTCTGGGTGACACAGGTTTTCCTGCGCCTGTCCGGCACCCTGCCGGAAGCGGCCCCGCTTCGCCTCTCCGCGAGCTCGCGCCTGCGCGCGCCCGAAGGTCTCGGCGGCTGGAAGTTCGTGCGGTTTGATCTGGTCACGGAGGACGGCAGCGCCGTGCCGGCCGTGACACCCTCAGCCGCCGCGGGCGACGCCCGCCTCACCGCCTACGCCACCCAGTCCGGGGAGGACCAGCTCTCCTTTTACTGGATCCGCTTCATGGGCCCTGCGGTCACCGTCACCCCTTGAGCCGCCGGCCCGCGGCGCTGCCCCGCGCCTCCGCCTGCTTCAGCCAGTGGGCGATCTTTGCCGGGCTCGCCGTCTTCACTGTGCCGACCTGCAGCGTACGGACCGGTTTGATCCCGGCAAACTTCAGCACCAGGTTCTCCACCTGAAGCTTCGCCGGCTGCCCGTAGGCGACCCGGTCAAACCAGGCCGGCCCATCGGCTGTCATCAGCACATCCGCCGACCGGCCCGTCAGCAGCTTGTCCCAGAACGGATCCTTCTCGTGATACCGCATCGCAAAGCCGGGCAGGTAGGCGCGGTCCACCACCCCTTTCATCTTCGCCGGCATCCCGCCCCACCATTGCGGATAGGCCCAGCACAGGTGATTCGCCCAAAGGATATTCGCCCGCCATTCCTCAAGGCATGGCTCCAGCGTCTTCCGGCTGTGATAGCCTTCGGTGAGGTCGGGGTCGAACACCATGTCCGAGAGGTGCAGCCGCCGGATCTCGGCCCCGTGCGCCTTCGCGCCGCGTTCAAACGCATCCGCCATGCCATGGCATAGCGACGACTCGCGCGGATGGCCCACCCAGATGAAGATGCGTGCGGTCATGGTCTGGCCCCCTCGGCAGAATGGCCGAAGCTTAGCCGAAGGGGCCACGACCCGCTAGCAATTGTCCGGCTGTGACCGAACAAGCCTGAGGCCCCGCCGTGTGATGCGGTAGGGCTTGCCCGCGCTCGAGGCGATGGTGCCCCGCCGCTTCAGCTTGCGGAAGAGGTCGAGCCTGAGGCCGGTATAGCGCCACCCCTCGCGGGTGAAGCAATCGGCCTCGGTGATCTTGGCGCCATCATTGCGCTGGACCTCAATCCATCCGCCTTGCGCCAACAGGTGCAGCACACGCTGCTCCTCGCGTGAAATATCCATTGTAAGAGATGTCCGGAATTCGCGCCCGGCTCCGGGAGTCGCGGGCGCACAAAAACGTGTCCGGCGCCGATCTGGGATCAGGTCACGCCGGGGCGTCGCTCTTGTCGGCCTGCCTTGCACGGATCATCCGTGCGCAAACGGCAGGCCCTCTAGCGGGACTCAGACAAGTTGGAAGACATAGGCGCTCCGGTCAGGCGCTTAATGTCGTGCGAACGCGGTTCCTGGTCAAGCCCCGGTGAGGTCCGTCAGGGGCCGTCCTATTCCTCGTCCGAAGCATCCGGCACGCCCACCACGTGGAAGCCCGCATCCACGTGGATCACTTCGCCCGCAATCGAGCGGCCCAGCGGTGACAGCAGGTACAGCGCGCAGCCGGCGACGCCTTCCATGCTGGTGTCTTCCTTGAGGAGGGACCATTGCCGCCCTGTGCCCATCAGGCTCTTGCCGCCCTTGATGCCGGCGAGCGACAACGTCCGCATCGCGCCGGCCGAGATCGCGTTGACGCGGATGCC
>JAIXRO010000194.1 GCA_027485145.1 Hyphomonadaceae bacterium
ATCGTGATGCCGCGCGCCTTCTCTTCCGGCGCCGCGTCGATGTCGGCATAGGCTTTCGCCGTCGCCCCGCCCGACTTCGCCAGAATGATCGTGATCGCTGCCGTCAGCGTCGTCTTGCCATGGTCAACGTGACCAATCGTGCCAATGTTCACGTGCGGCTTCGTACGCTCAAACTTTGCCTTGCCCATCGGGCCTCTCCTTTGTTTCCGGGTCTGCGTCCGGCGGACCGGATCAGGTTTAACCAAACACTTGTCAGGCCACCTGCCTGTCGAGCGCGCCTCATACCCATGTCGCCCCGGGGATTCAAGCAGGCTTGTGACAGTCTTGCGTCCGGGAGCGCAGCCCTTGCCCGGACGCCGCCGGCGGCCGATAACGCGCGCGGAATCGTGGAACTGGCTGAAGGGACCCTGCCGTGAGAGACAAACTGAAGGTGCACGCGGACAGACTGTCGGGCCAATCGCTCCGGGACCTCGCGGCAGGCCGCGCCGAGATCACACCGCTGGTTGCGGCGGGATGGAAGGTCAACCTCGCCCGCCATTATCTCGATACCGAAGCGGAAGCCGAGCTTCTTTCGGGGGGGGAAACGGCCGGGCTCGACGAGGCCGCCCGGCGGCTGTTCGGCGGCGATATCGTCAATCCGTCGGAGGGCCGCCCCGCCCTTCACTGGGCGCTGCGGGCGGGATCGGCGCTCGGCGGCGAGGCGGAAACCGTGCGCCAAAGCGTGCTGCCGGCGCTCGCCTTCGCCGAAAAGGTCCGATCGGGCGACGTGCGGACGGCGAAGGGCGAACGGTTCAAGGCGGTGCTGCACATCGGGATTGGCGGGTCCGATTTCGGTCCGCGCCTGATTGCCGATGCGTTCGAGGACAAGGCGGACCCGGCAATCACGCTGAAGTTTGCGGCAAACGTGGATCCTTATGATCTCGACCGGGCGCTCGCCGGGCTCGATCCCTCCTCGACGCTGGTCATCGGCGTGTCGAAGTCGTTCGGGACGGAAGAGACACTCTACAATTTAAATCGCGCGCGGACGTGGCTCGAAGCGGCACTTGGCGACGCGGCAAGCCAGCATCTGGGGCTGGTGACGGCCAATCCGGCAAAGGCGACGGCCTGGCTGAGCGGTCGCAAGGCACACCTGTTCGACATGCCGCTGTCGGTCGGCGGGCGGTTCTCGTTCTGGTCGGCGGCGTCGCTCGCCTGCATGATTTCGCTGGGGCCGGATGTGTTCCGGGCGATCCTCAAGGGCGCTGCGGAGATGGACGCGCATGCGCGGGCGGCGCCGCTCCGTGATAATGTGCCGATGCGCCTCGCCCTTCTGGATTACTGGAACGCCTCAGTGCGCGAGGCGCCGATGCGGGTGCTGCTGGCGTATGCCAACCGGCTCCGGATGCTACCCACCTACCTGCAACAGCTCGAGATGGAATCGAACGGAAAATCGGTCAGCCCGACCGGACAGCCTGTTCCGCCGCCGACAGCGCCCGCGATCTGGGGGGGCGAAGGCTCGGTCGGGCAGCATTCCTATCACCAGTGGCTGCACCAGGGCTCGCAGGCGGTGCCGTGCGAATTCATCCTGGCGGCCGACCGGGGCCGCGATGCGGAAGGACTTTCAACGCTGACCTCCCATGCGCTGGCGCAGGCCGAAGTGCTTGCCAATGGGCGCAGCCTGGCCGAAGTCGAAGCTGAGGAACCCGGCCTGCCGCCGGGTGTTGCGCCGCAGAAGGTGCATGCCGGGGGGCGGCCCTCGACGGTGCTGTCGCATGCGGCCTTTGGGCCCGAAGCGTTCGGCTCGCTGCTGGCGATGTACGAACATCGCACCTATTTCGCGGGTCATCTGTGGGGTCTCAATCCGTTCGATCAGTGGGGCGTCGAGCGCGGCAAGACGATGGCGGCGCGGCTGCGCCCGGCGCTGACGGCCCCCGACAAGGCAAGCGATCCGGCGACGGCGGCCCTCATCCGCATGATCCGCTGAGACATGCCGGTTGACCGACTGCTCCGCGAACAGACGCTTGGCGAGACGCGGTGGGCGGCGCTGGACGGCAGCGGATTTCCGGTCGCGCTGTTTCTGGAGCGGTCGCACGAGGCTGCGTGCCGGCCTTCGTTCGGAGAGCGGCTGAGCGGCCGGGTGCGAAAGCTCGATGCTGTGCTGGGCGGGGCATTCGTCGATCTGGGGGCGAAGGGCGACGGGTTTCTCAGGCTCAAGGCGGGCGAGACGTTTCCGGAAGGCGCCGCCATCGACGTGGACGTGGTTGCCGAAGGGCGGCGGACCAAGGTGCCGAGACTGCGGCTCGCGGGGCCGGACCCAACCTCGGCCAGCCCTGCCGACCATTGGAGGGCGAGCCTGAGCGGCGGCATGGCGGCACCGGTCGAGGACCGTCCGGCAGGCGACGGCGACATCCAGGCGGCGTTCGAGGATGCGCTGGCCGCGGCGGTGGTGCTGCGCGGCGGCGGCCGGCTGCGGATCGAGCCGACGGAAGCGCTGACCGCGGCGGATATCGACACGGCAGGCCGCACGGCGCGCAGCGGGCGGGCGGCGGCGGCGATGGCGATCAATGTGGAGGCGGCCCGGAACCTGGCACGGCAAATCCACTTGCGCGGCCTTGGCGGCCTCGTGGTGCTGGACTGCGTGGCGCCCATAGACAAGGCCGCGGGCGGTCAGGTGCGGGCCGCGTTTCTGGACGCTTTCCGAGAGATCTCGGCGCGGCAGGTCAAGGCGCTGGTTCCGTCCGTATTCGGACTGATGGAGATTTCGGCGGACTGGCAGCTGACGCCGCTTAGGGAACGGCTGCTGGGCGCAGACGCAGCCCCGACGCCCGAGACGACGGCGCTGAGCGGCCTTCGGGCACTGGAGGCCGCGGCCCGCGCGAACCGGATGGGACGGCTGAAACTGGTCCTGCCGCCGCCCGCCTTTGCCTGGTTGGCAGGCAGCGGCTTGAATGCGGAGACGGGGCTTGCCAAGACGTACGGCGCGCGGCTGGCGATCGAGCCGGGCGCGGCGGCAATGTATGATGTGAGACCGGATTGATGAGTGCGTCGCAGCCCCTGCCCCGCAAGCCAACCTGCGCCCGGTGCCGAAAGCACCCGGTGATCGCCGAATACCGGCCCTTCTGTTCGAAGCGCTGCGCCGATGCCGATCTCGGCAGCTGGCTCAATGGGGCCTATGCGATTTCCGGCGCGCCCGCCGAAGACGCCGATGACACCCCCGACCGGCCGGCTCAAACACACGGTGATGATGGCTAGACGGGCCCTGCCGGGACACGGCTGAAATCGGCATGGACAAGGCCATGGACAAGCTTTGGGGCCTTCGTTAAGTAGCCGCTTCCCTAACTGGCCCGCCCGGGTAGCTCAGGGGTAGAGCAGCGGATTGAAAATCCGCGTG
>JAIXRO010000118.1 GCA_027485145.1 Hyphomonadaceae bacterium
ACCATGCATGATGGTTGTGTGATCACGTCCACCAAAGCGGCGGCCGATTTCCGGCAAGCTGCGCGGGGTAAGCTGCTTGGCCAGATACATCGCCACCTGACGCGGACGGGCGATGGTGCGGTTCCGCTTTGGGCCGATCATATCAGACAGGCGGATGTTGTAGTGTTCCGCGACCTTGCGCTGAATCTCTTCGATCGTCAGCTTGCGATCCGACGCGCGGAGGATGTCGGCAAGGCAATCTTGCGCCAGTTCCAGCGTAATTTCCCGGCCCACCAATGACGCGAAGGCGAAGAGGCGGGTGAGTGCGCCTTCCAGCACGCGGACATTGGTGGTGATGCGATGGGCAAGGAATTCCAGCACGCCATCCGCCAGCACAAGGCCGCGATACTGGCTGCGGTAAAGTTCCACCTTCTGTTGCAGGATGCCGAGGCGCAATTCGTAATCGGTTGGGTGCAGGTCGACGACCAGGCCGCATTGCAGGCGGGATTTGATGCGGTCTTCCAGATCCTTGATTTCACCCGGCGCACGGTCGGCGGAGATGACGATCTGTTTGTTCTGATCGACCAGAGCGTTGAAGGTATGAAAGAACTCCTCTTGCGTGGAATCCTTGCCGGCGATGAATTGCACGTCATCGACCATCAGCACATCAACGGACCGGAACAGTTCCTTGAAATCCATGATCTGACGTTCGCGCAGGGCCTGCACGAAGCGATACATGAATTGTTCGGCCGAAAGGTAGAGGACGCGCAACTGCGGCTGTCGGGTTTGCAGCTCATGGGCGATGGCATGCATCAGGTGTGTTTTGCCGAGCCCGACGCCACCATAGAGGAAGAGCGGGTTGAAGCTGACAGGCCCACCTTCGGCCACACGGCGGGCAGCGGCATGAGCCAGTTCGTTGGGCTTGCCCACGACGAAGCTGTCAAAGGTGAAGCGGGCATCCAGCGGTGCGCCAGGCATCTCTTCGTTGTCGGCGGCGCGCTGGGTGGGCTTGGCACGCGCGGCGGTTGGCCGCGCCTCTGGCCGGGGGGTATCGGGCGCCGTGGCGCGGTTGGCGACAGAGAATTCCACCCGTTCCACCTGTTCGCCAGCGGTGTTCAGCTGGGCACGGATATGATCCGAAAAGTTGCGTGACACCCAATCCCCAAAAAAGGAAGTGGGCACCTCGAACCGAGCGACGCCCTGCTTGAGATCGGAAAACTTCAGCGGCTCTATCCAGGTCACATAGTTGTTGCGGCCAACCCTCTTGATCAGTTCCTCGCGGACCAAACCCCAAGTCTCGTTCGTCATTCTTCCTGACCCGTGCGGCGACATGCTTCTGAACCTGTGGCAGATCCGGCACGCCTGTTGTTGTTGCACCGGCAACTGCCGGGGCTATCCCAAATGCCCAAGTCGCACGACAGGATTGTGCACAATCCATGCGGTGCAGAAACGGCTGCGGCACAGACCCCTTCGCCGGGATACGCCTAGCCAGTTTCCGACCACAAGATCGGCATGGCACAATAGAAGCAGACCAGATTCGCATCTGGCATCCCTTTATTGCGCCTGATTTCCGCACGTAAGGTGCAGACACCACAACCCATTGAACCGCAAAGAAATTCCAAGGTGAAAGCACATGCTTGGCAGCCCGGCGACCTGTCGAATTTCGTTTGCGATTCCGTCATGTCCCCCAAGGCGAGAGTGAATCGCAAGGGGACGCTAGCAAGGGGCGGCGAGGGGGTGCAACCGAACTTCATGCTTGACAGGAAGATGGTCCGAGCGAATCCGGCGGCCCTTGCAAATGAGCAACGCCGGGCCGCAGAAACGCAAAACCGGCGGGTTCAGGTTGTGGGTGAAATGACACAGGGCGCGCCCATTTCTGGACGCGCCCTGTACGCAGCAGATGCGAAAAACGCCGGTGCCGGATCAGGCGGCGGGGGTTGCCAGGGCCTTCACGCGGGCCGAAAGGCGCGAGATTTTGCGCGACACGGTGTTGGCGTGCAGGATGCCCTTGGTGACGCCACGATCCAGTTCCGGCTGCGCGGCGCGCAGGGCGGCGACGGCGGCTTCGGGATTGCCGGAGGCGATCGCCTCTTCCACTTTGCGCACGAAGGTACGGATGCGCGAGCGGCGCGCCTTGTTGATCGCAAAGCGAGTCTCAGACTGACGGGCGCGTTTCTTGGACTGGGCGGTATTTGCCATGGGCTTTTCGTTTCCTGTAGGTCTTTGTTTCAGATCGGTTGCACAAAGACCCAAGGCTCCGCCCCCCGGGGAGCGGAATCGATTCTTGCCTAAGCGGGCCCACGCGCATGTAACGGCGGGCTATAGGGCAAGTGGGGCGGAAAGAAAAGCCGGAAAATAAGGGGTTTCTCCGGCAAGCACCAGGTCACCGGTCGCGGAATTGGGGTTCGCGCTTTTCCAGGAAGGCGGACATGCCTTCTTTCTGGTCTTCGGTGGCGAAGGCGGCGTTGAACATGCGCCGTTCGAAAAGGATGCCTTCGCGCAGAGTGGTTTCCTGGGCGCGATTGACCGCTTCTTTGACGATCATGGTGGTGATGGCGGATTTCTGGGCGATCTTGTCGGCGGCTTTCATCGCCTCGGCCAACAGATCCTTGGCGGGGACGACGCGGGACACAAGGCCGCAGCGTTCGGCCTCATTCGCGTCCATGAAGCGACCCGTCAGGTTCATATCCATTGCCTTGGCCTTGCCAACCGCACGGGCGAGGCGCTGCGTACCGCCCATGCCAGCGACGATGCCGAGGTTGATTTCGGGCTGGCCAAACTTGGCGGTGTCAGACGCGATGATGAAATCGGCCATCATCGCCAGTTCGCACCCGCCGCCCAAGGCAAAGCCATTGACCGCCGCAATCCACGGCTTGCGCGTGGTCTTGACCAGATGGCTGGTCCACTTGGAGAAAAAGTCCTCGTTGTAGAAATCCGCCGCCGGTTTGTCGGCCATTTCCTTGATATCTGCGCCTGCGGCAAAAGCCTTCTCGCCCGAACCGGTCAGCACCGCGCAACGCTGCGATGCGTCGGCCTCAAACGTGGCGAAAGCCTCGATCAGGTCGGCCAGAACCTGCGAATTCAGCGCATTGAGCGCCTGCGGGCGGTTGAGCGTGATCAGGGTGACGGCACCCTGCTGTTCGACGAGGATGGTTTCGTATTCGGCCATGTCTGCCTCCTTAAAATTCGTCACCCTGAACTCGTTTACCTTCGGTGGCTTACAGCTCAGGGTCCATTTCTCCGTCCAGAGCACCGCGCAAATGGCACGATGGATGCTGCAACAAGTTCAGCATGACGGTTATCTCAAAGTGGCTGCCACTCCTCCGGCTCCGTTAACGGCGCAAAGATGGCATCGAGCAGATCGTCGGTCACGCCCTCGGGCGTGGAGGGCGACCACTTTGGCGCGTGGTCTTTGTCGACGATAACGGCGCGCACGCCCTCGGCAAAGTCTGGCAAGACGAGCACCCGCGCACCCACGCGATATTCCATCGCCATGTTCGCGGCAAAATCGGGCAGGGTCAGGCTGGTGGCCAGTTGGCGCAGCGCCACCTTGCACGTCTGCGGGCTCTTGGTGTGCAATGTTTTCAACGTCTCTTGCGCGAAATCCGAGCCATCAGCTCCCAGTGCCGCCAGTATGTCCTCGTAGCGGCTTGCGGCAAACAACCGCTCGATCTCCTCAGAGTGCGCGGCGATCTTCGGTTCGGGCGGCACGGCGGACAGTTCGCGCAGGATCGCCGGGATGTTTTCAGGGTCGGCAGCAATCCGCGCTTTGGCTTCGGCCAGATTGGCCGATGGCAGATAATGCGTGGCAAGGCCTGCCCAAAGGCATTCCGCGCCATCAAGCCGGGCCCCGGTCAGCGCCAGATATTGCCCCATCCGGCCGCGCAGGCGCGAAAGGAACCAGCCTCCGCCAACGTCCGGGAACAGGCCGATGCCGGTCTCGGGCATCGCCAGCTTGGTGTTTTCGGTGGCAATGCGATAGGTCGCAGGCGCTGAAATGCCCACACCGCCGCCCATCGTGATGCCATCCATGAACGCCACCACCGGCTTGCCATAGGTCATCAGCAAGTGGTTGAGCTGGTATTCATCGTGGAAAAACTTGCGCCCCGATGCGCCGCCATCATTCAGCGCCGAGTTGCGCAGGAAGGCGATGTCGCCGCCTGCGCAAAACCCGCGCGACAGCTTGGGATCACCATCCGGAGCGGCAGCGTGATCGATCATCACGACGGCTACTGCCGGATCATCGCGCCATTCCAGAAGCGCCGCTGTCATCGCGTGAACCATGTCCAGCGTCAGGGCGTGCAAGGCCTTGGGACGGTTCAACGAAAGGATGCCTGCCTGCGCCTTGGTGCACTTCAGGACGCTCTCGGTGCTGTTCGGAACGCTCACTTCAGCAGGTCCCTTCCCACGATCATGCGCATGACTTCGTTGGTGCCTTCCAGAATGCGGTGGACGCGCAAATCGCGCCAGAACCGCTCGATCGGATAGTCACGCAAATAGCCATAGCCGCCGAACATCTGCAGCGCGCGATCGACGATGGACGATCCGCTGTCGGTCGAAAGCTTCTTCGCCATCGCGGAAAACCGCGTCTTGTCAGGCGCATTGGCCGTCACTTTGGCGGCGGCCATATAGAGCAGCGCGCGGGCCGCTTCCAGATCGGTCGCCATGTCGGCCAGCACGAACTGGGTGTTCTGGAACTCCGCAATCGCTTTGCCGAACTGGCGGCGGTCCTTCACATATTGCACCGCTTCATCAAGGCAGCGCTGCGCTCCGCCCAATGAACAGGCACCGATGTTCAGGCGTCCGCCATCGAGCCCGGCCATCGCAAAGCGAAAGCCATCGCCCTCTTCGCCCACGCGGTTGGCCACTGGCACGCGCGCATTGTCAAAGATCACTTGCGCGGTGGGCGAGGCGTTCCAGCCCAGCTTGCGTTCGGGCGCGCCGAAGCTGACGCCGGGGGTGTCCTTGTCGACCACCACGCAGGAAATGCCCTTCGGCCCATCCTCACCGGTGCGGACCATCACCACGTAAACGTCGTTCACCCCGCCGCCCGAGATGAACTGCTTGGTGCCATTGAGCACATAATCATCGCCATCGCGCCGGGCGGTGGTCTTGAGCGCGGCAGCATCAGAGCCAGAGCCGGGTTCGGTCAGGCAGTAGCTGGCGAACAGGTCCATGCTGACAAGGCCGGGCAGATAGCGCGCCTTCAGATCATCACCGCCGAAGCAATCGATCATCCACGCGGCCATGTTGTGGATCGAAATGAACGCGCTGGTGGTGGGGCAGCCATAGGCCATCGCCTCCATGATCAGCGCCGCTTCCAACCGGCCAAGCCCGATTCCGCCCGATTCCTCGCTGACATAGATCGCCGCAAAGCCCAGTTCCGCCGCCGCCTTGATCGTATCGCGCGGGAACAGATGTTCTTCGTCCCACTGCGCCGCAAAGGGTGTGATGGCATCGGCGGTAAAGCGCCGCGCCATGTCCTGAATGGCGATCTGGTCTTCGGTCAGCGAAAACTGGTCGGTCATCTCTCTCTTCCCGTCACACGGATTACACCGCGCCCTTAATTTTGCTGGACGGCGGTTCTGGTCCACCGTCCATGGTGCCTGCACCTATCCGCAGGAAATGCGGACAATCGTGTAGTCATCGTCATAGCTTACCGTCAGCCGATCCGCCCGGTAATCCATCGTCACCGCCGAGCGCGGCGGCACCCAGCGCAAGGTCCGGGCACCCGCCAGCCGCAGCAGTTCTGCCCCGCTGGCGGCACTGGCCTTGTGCCCGATGTGCGATTGCAGCGGCTCTGCATTGCAGGTGCCTTCGGGCATGGCGGGCAAGTCTTCGGCCGGGGCAGGGGCCGGGGCCATGCAGCCTCCAAGCCCGAATGATGCGGCAGCGGCGCAGATCAG
>JAIXRO010000107.1 GCA_027485145.1 Hyphomonadaceae bacterium
AAGCAACTCAAAAAAATGAGGTCTGAGGAATCATTTTCCTACTCGATGCGTATGTGAAAGACAGGGTTTCCCTTTTGTTCCCAGCAAGGAGAATCATGTTGACCGATTTTTTTGCGGATTATGCGGACAGCCCTCTCGCCCCCTCGCTTGATTGTTTCGCCGTCACACCCAGCGACGCGATCGACCTGCCGAAGGTTATCAAGGCCCTCTACGTCGGCGAAGGTGGCGACGTGGTACTGCGCACAGCCAAGAGCAGCACAGACGTAACGTTCCGAAACCTTCCTTCGGGATCCACGCTTGACGTCCGGGCAAAAGCCGTTCGTGCCACGGGCACAACTGCTGCCTTTCTGGTGGGACTGGCCTGATGTCAGGGTTCGGTTTCGGCTACGGTGGCCGCCTTTCTCGGCGTCAGCAATTTCAGGTCGCTCAAACGACGGTTGCTGAAAGCCTCAACTTGGGGGTTGTAACGGCGACCTTCGCCAGCCCCCGCCCGGTCGGCCAATATGCCAACGGCGATTGGTGGGTGCTTGGCCCGGTCACGATCAATTCGATCTCGCCTGCCGGGTCGGTGCAGACCAGCGGCACGGATGGCGCGGGCGCGGCGATCACGTCTCGCGTGATCCACGGAACGCAGGTCAACCCCGGCAACCGCAGCTTTGCCTCGGGCGGGTTGACCGCCAACAACACCGGCAACACCGCGCAGGGCTGGGACAGCCTCGTCAACCCGATTGCGCCGACCGCGCCCTATGTTGCCTTGGCCAACGTGGACCCCGGCAGGACTGGCGTTCCGCTTGCGGTGACGACCGGCAGCGTGGTCAAGTTCGTGTCGCGGCTCACCGGCCTGCCTCTCAACAACCGCCCTGCCGGTCTCGATCAGGTTGTGCTCACAGTGGTCGATGCGATCCCTGCCGCCGATGCGATCCGCCCCGGTGTGAGCCGCGCGAGCAAGGCTTCGCTGATCCGCCGCTCGCACTTCGACCTTTCGGTGTTCGGCAACCTCACCCCGACCGCCAGCGCGCCGACTTACGCGACCGTGCTGGATTGGGTGGACCGCTTTATCGAAAGCTCGCAGCCGGACAGCATCAACAACCCCTGCGCCAAGAGCGCGAACAATCATCCCGAATACGGGCGCGAGATCGGGCACAGCCTGCATCAGGCCTGCCTTGCGCTGCACCTCAACTTCACAGCGGAACAGAAGCTTACGCTGCTCTCCCACATGGCGGCGATTGCAGACGATTTCGTGGCCCGCGCCGAGGAAGGCGGGTGGACCTATGCGGCGGGCGGCGGGAACCAGTTCAAGCGGTCGATCATCTGCGTCGTCGGCGCGGCGCTCGGCGCGAACCGGCCCGCATCGTGGAATACCTGGCTGTCGTTCGCCAATCGCAACGTGTGGGGCGAGGACGCGCAGATCTTTGCCGTATCAGGCCTCGACGTCGCCCTGCCGCGCTTCACCTTGGACAACCGCCCGAACAACGACTATACCTATCAGATGCTCGGTTCGGCAGAATGGGGCGAAGTGCCCATCGGAACGCCGGTCATTGCCGGCCAGCCTGAACGCAGCGGCTCCAACTGGACCGCCTTCTACCGCGAGATTGTGCTAGGCCAGCTTCTCGCCGGGACGCTGGCGGTGGAGCTGACCACCGGGGCCAAGGCCTTGTGGGATCACCCCAACTTCTGGAAATACATCGAGACTGGCTATCTGCGCCGCCTAGAAACGGCGGTAGGCGCTGATCGGGTCACGGCGTTCGCCAACGAGATGATCCTCGCCCATCGCCCCGCCGATGCGGTTGCGCCCGTGATCGAGGCCGCGACGGTCAAGAACACCGGCATCGCCATCCGCTTCGACAAGGCACTTGAGGAAACCGGCGCGCTTCCGGCGACCTCTGATTTCGTGGTCCGCGTCAACGGCTCGCCGGTCACGATTAGCTCGGTGAGCGAGTGGCGGCAGAACTGCGGCCTGGTGCTGGCGGCTGCGGTGACGGGCAGCGACACGGTGACGGTCAGCTACACGCCCGGCACCAACCCGCTGCGCTCGGCACGCGGGGTCAATGTCGCGGCCTTCACCAACCGGGCGCTCGTCAATCAGACCGACAAGGTGGGCGGGCCGAACGCGGCCTATCCGATTGTCAGGTTCTCAGCTGACGACCGAAGGGCGATACAGGGCACGGCGTTCGCCGCCGCGAACAGTCCGGCCTGCACGATTGCCCTTCTCAAGTTCAAGTTCGACGCCATCCCGACGGGTGAACGGGTAATCCTCGGAACGACCGCAGGAACGCCTCCTTTCGTCATCCTGCTCAACTCAGCTGGAAGGCTGGAAGTGAGGCTTCGCAACGCCTCAGCAGCCTTTATCGTCAGAGCGCAAACCCCTGTGCTGACGCCGGGCGTGACCTATGACATCCTCTGGAGCCTCGACATCACCCAGCCGGCGGCCGCCGGCTTCTCGTGCTATATCAACGGCACGGATGTGTCGTCGACGACTGTGTTCACCTCTTGGGCGAACGGCGCAAGCACGGTCTTCGGCTTTAGCAGCGCCCCGGTGCAGGGCAGCTACACGTGGAACCACGGCGGCATCGACTTTGAGCTGGGCGCGTTCTGGATGAACACGACGATGCGGGTTGACCTTACCAACGGCGCTAACCGGGCCAAGTTCACCAGCATGACGGGGGGCAATCTCGACATGCTTACGCTTGGCAACGGGATCACCGGCAGCCAGCCTTCGCACTTCCATGTCGGCAACGTTGACCAGTGGAACGACGGCTTTGGCTTGAACCGGGGCAGCGGTCCCAAGTTCTTTATGACGGCTGGCGGAGTGACTGCGGTCAGCGGAAGCGAGTGGATATGACGCCGCGGATCCGCACTCAACTCGACGAATGTCGCAAGGCCGACATGGCTCGCCGCGCGCGCGCAATACTTGCTTGACCCTTTTCCTGCTGCCGAAGTGAAAATGCCAGCACCGAGGCAAGCAGGCCGACAAGAGCCATAAGGAATACGTTAGCCGACCCCCAATAGGTTACTGTCTGTGCAGCAACAAAGGCCAAGAAAATCGAGAAATTGAGTCCGAGAGCAAGCTTCCGGTCCTGCGGTGACAGCCATGGCATTGCCAAACCCAGCCGGACCATGCCGTAGAGCATCGCGACCAAAAGCATGATCGGCACAAACACGCCGTTCTGAACTGCCATGAGCAGGAAGTGCGCATCGATGCTTTCGGGCATGAAGCTTGGTCGCTCCCAGCGTTCATAACCCAAGCCAAACCATGGGTTTTTCTCGACGTTCTGCATCGCGAACGTCCAGATTAGCCGTCGAAAGAACGCTGTTTGCGGGTCAAGCGTGTAGCGCCCCAGGAAAGCGGCAATACCGTTCTCAGTCGCCAGGTCAGCAACGAACAAAACAATTGTACCGAAGAAGGAAATAATCCACCACGAAACTATGGGCACGAATTTCTTGGCGAAATCAGCAATCAGGAAAAATATTGACAATATTACCAAAAGAAAAGCCGCAGAACTCATTGAAAATACACCAGAGATACATGCGGCTATGCCGAGTATCAACGGCCATGACTTAAGCCCGCTGTAGCAATAAAGTGGGAGAAGGCCTAACATTGTGACCCCTGCCAGAATAGGGTGGGCAAACGACCCATATGCCCGCACCAAGCCCGCTCGAAATTCCGGAACCAACGTAACTTGCCCGGCGGCCTGTCCTTCCTGAAAGTTGGTGATGTTGCCGAACACCGATGCGAAGGCGGGTCGCACGATCAGTTGGCCGGAGAGGCTCTCGAGCGTAAGCATGCTTCCTGCGAAGATGAGACCAGGCGCCACGATGACCAGAAAATACCGCAGGTCCACAAAATCCCGGATGCAGACCCGTGCCAGGAAATAAGGGATAGCGGTGTCGATCACCGCCGCGGCGCCCCGCACGACCCCCTTCTCCATTCCATAGGCAACCATGAATGAAGCAAAAATCCAAAGTGATAACGCACCGACGCCGATATCCATGAAATTGACCCGTACGTCCGGCTGCTTGAGTAGCATCAGGAAAGCCGGCCCGACCATCAGGATCAGCGCAATACGATGCGGCGGCAGGTACACTCCCCCGATCGTCTGGGACGCCTCCGGCGCAATCAGGAGGAATGCATAGAAGACCAGCACGAGCGGAAGGAGCCCCAACAGCCTGCTTGTTCCCCGACGCGAACTTCTGACAGGAGGGTGTTGGCGCGGAATATCACGCCGATGCACAACAGAGCCGTCAGGCTGCAACATCATTTGCTCCAGTCGGTCCGAAGCAATCAACGCTTCGAGGATAATGCTCGGACCGCTGCCCCCTAAGCCCTAGCTTTCCCGCCATCAAGGGTTCAGGGGCAGCCTCGGCCGAAAACATGTGTGCCCGAGACTGGCTCCATGCGCGCGGGACCCGAGTGTACCGCCGTTCGTCCGCCCAAGCCGAGCCCCGTGCCGCAGGCTTACCTCGTGTCGGCCAGCAAGTCGCGTTTCAAGGGACGCAGGCTGGGACGGGGTGCACTGCTGTGACGACATGGTTGTGCCCAGATAGAAGGTCGCCGTACGAGAAGGCCACTTCGACGCCGCTCCACAGGTTGGGCGTTGACGAGGCGAAGCTGATTTTCCGACGCAGACCTGTTCAATGCGGCGCTGAGATTTTGAAGCGGGTAAACCCGAAGCTGAGGCTGCCTGCGGAGCCCTGCCCCACCCGGCCCAAAGCAGTTGTTGCAATGCGGCATGCTACATCCTATCGACTGCCGGCCTACCAAAGCACGTGTGAGGCAGGGTCGCAAATTCCAGGCTTTTGGGGACCGAATTTGTCATGACCGATGCTGAACTCAGTCGGGTTTCCGGACCTAATCTGGTGTTGCGACTACCAACCTCGGCTCTTGGCGCTGCGCTTGGGAAAGATCGCAACTCGCAGGACATGACGGGCAAATGAATATTCATCCAACCTCGATAGTATCGCCCGCAGCGAAGATCGCTGACGACGCGATAGTTGGTCCGTTTGCGATTATTGGTGACATGGCGCGCATTGGATCTGGTTGCCGGATCGGCGCCCATTGCGAAATTGGCGTCGATAGCGGTGTACTTGAGCCTGGCCCTGTCGAAATCGGTGATGGATCGATAATTCGCTCCGGAACGATCATCTACCAGAACTCAACATTTGGACCCGGCATGCGAACCGGACATCGTGTGACAATTCGCGAAGGTACTGTCGCCGGACGGGATTTCCAGGTGGGTACATTGAGCGACATTCAGGGACATTGCCGGTTCGGAGACCACGTCCGGCTCCACAGCAATGTGCATATTGGGCAGCGTAGCCAGGTCGGCAATTTTGTCTGGATTTTTCCTTATGTTGTCCTGACCAACGACCCCCATCCGCCAAGCGAAGTGCAGTCTGGTGTGATTGTCGAGGATTTCGCCGCGATCGCCACGATGTCGACTGTCCTTCCGGGCAAGCGGGTGGGTGAGGGGAGCCTTGTCGGCGCGATGACACTGGTACGCGATGACGTGCCGGCCGGCACGATCTGCGTCGGCGTACCCGGGAAAATTGTGGCGGAAACCAGCAAGATACGCTTCAAGGAAAGTGGCAAGCTCGTTTACCCTTGGCGACGGCACTTCCACAGAGGCTACCCTCAGGCAATCGTGAACGAATGGGTGCAGGAGTTCCCAGATGGGTGAGGCCAGAGGCTTGGTGCGTGAGATCGAACTGCCTCAGATCCACGATCCGCGCGGCGATCTGACGTTCGTGGAAGGTGGCAATCACCTGCCGTTCGACATCGCGCGCGTCTATTACCTCTACAACGTGCCGGTCGATTCCGAGCGCGGAGGCCATGCGCACAAGGAGCTGGAGCAGGTCGTCTTCGCGCTTTCAGGGAGCTTTCGGATGAAGGTGGACGATGGCGCCACGCAGTCCGAATACTGGCTGCGCGACCCGCGCAAGGGGCTATACATCAGCCGCCTCGTTTGGCGCGAAATGGATAGCTTCAGCCAAGGGGCGGTGTGCATGGTGCTCGCCTCCCACCGCTACGACGAGGCCGATTACTACCGCGATTACGATGCTTTCCTCAGCGCAGTCAGGCAAGGGGCGTAGGGCTAGTGTCGACTGCGCAGCAGAGCTCTGTCGACTTGGTGGATCGCGAGGCGGTAAGGAAGTTTTACATCGCGAGAATTTCTCGGCTTTACCCGGTCTATCTGCTCACCGGAGCGCTTACGATCTGGACGCTTTTCGGCCAGATGGTCGACTATCCGCTGGCCAATCGCGGAATGATTGGCGGCGCAGTGTGGGTGATGATCGTCGTCGTGCTATTCGTGACTGCTACGCAGGCATGGTTTCCGTCATTGTTCCCCGTCTGGAATTTCGGCGGATCGTGGTCCTTGAGCGTCGAGGCTTTTTTCTACGCAATGTTCCCTATCATGCGCACACGGATCGACGGCTTCACCGACCGCGCCCTGCTGCTTATTGTGTTCGGGGTTCCGCTACTAGCGATTGGTCTAGCGGCGGGATTGCAGGCCAACCTGACCAAGGATGGTGCCACATCCATCATCTTCTATTCTGTGCCGATCTACAGGTTGCCCGAATTCATCCTCGGCATTGCAGGCTTCATCCTGTTCGTTGAACGGAACAAATTTCGGGCACAGTTCTTGTATTTCAGCATTGCCCTTGCCTCAATTGGCCTGATTTCGATCTATGTGATTGGCAATATTCGCGGTAATATCGAATATGGTGGACTGTTCATGGGGCTGTTTCTGTGTTGCTTCGTGGCTTCCGCCCAACCCTTGAATATCAATCCGGCCATTGCGAAATTATTCGATTGGCTCGGGCACATTTCTTATTGCCTCTACCTTTGTCAATTCGGAACTGTTCCGGCCTTCAAGCAGCTCTTTGGCCATCTCATGGTTGAACAACAGTGGCTGATCTTCATATCCGCCAACTTCGTGATCGCGGTGATCTTGTTCCACGCTTTTGAGAAGCCACTTCATAAACCCGTCGGAAAGTTCCTTACGCGGCGCTTTGTCGCGCGTGCAGGAGTGGAGAACGCGCCCAAATGATTCCCTTTCTCGATCTTGGCGATTCCTATCGCGAGCTCAAGCCGCAGATCGATGCAGCGGTGAGGCGCGTACTCGAAGGGGGATGGTACATCCTCGGACCCGAAGTCGATGCGTTTGAGGCTGAGTGGGCGGAGTATTGTGGCGCGAAGCATTCGGTAGGCGTCGCGAACGGGCTAGATGCGCTGGTGCTGGCCCTGCGCGCGCTCGATATCGGGGCGGGCGACGAGGTTATCGTGCCTTCAAACACATTCATTGCCACCTGGCTCGCGGTTTCTACCGTAGGCGCCACCCCGGTGTCGGTCGAACCTGACGCGGCAACCCACAACATCAATCCATCACAGATCGAGGCGGCGATCACCTCGCGCACCCGCGCGATCATGCCGGTTCACTTGTACGGTCAGCCCGCCGATCTTGATCCGATCCTCGACATTGCGCGGCGCCATGGCCTCAGAGTCATTGAGGACGCCGCGCAGGCGCACGGCGCGCGTTACAAGGGGCGACGGATTGGTGCGCATGGCGACATCGCATGCTGGAGCTTCTACCCCGGCAAGAATCTCGGCGCGCTTGGCGATGGCGGAGCGATTACCACCGACAATCCCGCATTGGCCGAAAGGGTCGCGCTGCTGCGCAACTACGGCTCGCGGCAAAAATACGTGAACGAGGAAAAGGGCATCAATTCGCGGCTCGATCCGATCCAGGCGGCGATCCTGCGCGCAAAGCTGCCGTATCTGGATGAATGGACTGAGCGGCGGCGTGCAGTCGCGCGCATTTATAGCGAGACGCTGCAAGACATCGGGCTCACGCTCCCGCATGTGCCGCAATGGGCTGAGCCGGTTTGGCACCTCTTCGTGGTTCGCGCCCCAGCGCGCGATGCCTTGCAAGGGCGGCTTGCGGATGCGGGTATCGGCACCTCGATTCACTATCCGATCCCGCCGCATCGCCAAGGGGCCTATCGCGACCTTGCCCCGACCCTACCTCCATCCCCGTTGGCAGAACGCCTCGCCGACGAAGTGCTGTCCCTCCCGATCGGTCCGCACATTGATCGGGAACAGCTAGCAGCGGTCGTGGAAGCAGTGAAGCGTGCCTGCGCCAATTGAGGAGGACGGCCCCGCGACCGAGGCCGTCACCCCAGCCCCTTCCCCACCGGAAAGCGAGAGCCAGAGCGACGACTCTGCGTCCTATCGCCGCATCTTCAAGGCGACCTCCATCATCGGCGGCGCCAGTGTTCTCAGCATCGTCGTCGGCATCCTACGGACAAAAGTTTTCGCGTTGCTTCTCGGTCCCGCCGGGATCGGCCTGCTAGGATTGCTGAACGCTTTCATGGCCGCGGCAGTTACCGTGGCGCAGATGGGAATCGGCACTGTCGGAACCCGCCAGATCGCCGAGGCCCACGCCACCGGCGACTTGGCGCGGATCGCCCTCGCTCGTCGTGCATTGGTGTTGGCATCCATCGCGCTGGCGGCAATCAGCGGTGCGACCGTGTGGTTGCTGCGCGAACCCCTTGCCCTTCATGCCCTGCGCGATGCGCGGCTCGCGGATGCGGTGGGATGGATCGGCGTTGGGACCGCGCTTTCGGTTGCAGCTCTGGCCCAGGTGTCGCTGTTGCAGGGCATGCGCCGAATGCGCGACCTTGCGCTGTTGCAGATAGGAGGAGCCCTCCTTTTCACGCTTGCCGGCTTGCCGTTGGTGTGGGTCTTCGGCCTTGTCGCCGTCCCCATCTACATCCTGTTGATGCCGGTCTCGAGCTTCGTGCTCGGACACATTCTGGTCGCGCGGCTCGAGAGGCTCCCGGCCGTGCATGCCGGGATGAAGGAACTCGGCGGGCAGTGGCGCATGTTCTTCGTTCTCGGCTTGCCGATGATGGGGGCGGCTGCGGCGAACACCGTGACGATGTTATGGATCCAGTCCGAAATCAAGCGGGCCCTGGGGATCGAGGCGCTGGGGATCTATGTCGCGTCCAACACGATCGCGATGCAATACATGGGCATCGTGCTCACAGCGATGGCTGGGGATTATTACCCACGACTGACCGGGATCATCACCGATGCTGCGGCCTCGCGGCGGCTGGTGAACCAGCAAACCGAGGTCGCGCTTTCGCTCGCGGGCCCGCTGATCCTCGTCATGTTCGCGGCAGCACCCTGGGTAATTCAGTTGCTCTATTCGTCCCAATTCGCGCCAGCTTCCGATGTGCTGCGTTGGCAGGTGGCGGGAACGCTTCTCAAGGTGCTCTCCTGGCCGATGGGCTTCATCCTGCTGGCTGCCGGAGCAGGGCGGGTCTTCTTTTTGAGCGAGGTGGCGACCCTGCTCGTCATGGCGGGGGTGACTGCACTGTGTCTCGACCGTTTCGGGGTCGTCGGTGCCGGCATAGGGTACTTCGTGGGCTATGCGGTGTACCTGCCACTCATCTTCATCCTTGCCGCCCCGCGGATCGGGTTGCGCTGGAGCAGGCCGGTCCTGCTCGCATTGGCCGTGACGACGGCTGGCCTTGCGGCCCTCACCTGGGCGGCGATCGCCCCCTCGCCGGTTGCCATTGCGGTCGGAGTGGTGGTGGCAGGAGCCGCTTCGGCTTACCTCCTTTTCGCCGCGATCCGCACGCTGGGCGCCGCCGGACTCATCCGACGCCTGCGAAGGGGATCGCGGTGAAGACCTCTTGCAGCCTCTCTCCTGGCGAGACACCCGCGCCGATCCGTGCGGCCTCGTCCCTTCGGCGGCGCCAGCCTCGTGTCTGCGCAGCGCGACATCGCCGCCAACCCGGGGTGTCCCGGCGTGCCATGGGCGTGGCGCCGCTACGAGTGGCGAGGGCGGCCGAGACTTTCACCAGCTCGCCGGAGCCTTCCTGCAATACCAAGGGACCGAGAAATGGGTGAGCAAGTTCTTCTTTGCTGGGAGGGAACCGAACCGCAGCTGACGAAGCGGGGGGAGCGCCCTCTCGTCACTTTCGCGCTGTTCGCCTATAATCAGGAGAAATATATCCTCGAGGCGATCGAAAGCGTCTTGGCGCAGACCTACCAGCCGCTGGAGATCATCCTTTCCGACGATTGCTCGTCCGACCGCACACCTGAGATAATGGAAGAAAAAGCCCGCGCCTACCGCGGCCCGCACAGGGTCATCGTTAGGAAAGGCACGCGCAATGTTGGCACCTTGTCGCACTTGCTCAGCGCAGCGCGCATCTCCCAGGGCGAGATATTCATCGTTGCGGCCGGTGACGATATCTCCCTCCCGGAGCGAACATCGACCATTGTCGAGGAATTCCACGGTTCGCGCCACCAAGCCTATTCGGGCGAGGACATCGCGATGGGACCGGACGGCCAACCCCTTGCCCAGTCCCCTTCCGTCGCCGCGCGGCGATCCGAGTTGCACCGCCTGAAACCCGCCTGGATACATGGCGCCACGGCAGCCTACCGCCGCCACTTCCTCGAGCTGCTCCCGCTGCCAGAAAAGCCCGTCCTGTTCGAAGACATCGCCTTGACCGACATCATGCAAGCCTTGGGCTTCACCGCGATGCGCTCCACAGCGAGGCTGATCAAATATCGAAACCACCCTGAGAGCGTGTTCAATTCCGTGCGCGGTGAAGACGATCCGGCCGCGCGCGAAGAAAAATTGCTCATCGAATGGGCACGGATTGGGGCGGCCAAGGCTTATGCGCTGGAAACTGCCCAATCCCTCTCCGCCGATTACCCTATCCTCCCCACGCGCCGTGCGACGATCGAGAGGGAATGGAGATTCTTCGACCACATGGCACGTTGGAAATCAGACGGTGTTTGGGGACGTATCGCCAGAACCTATTACGCATCGAGAATAGCCGAATTCCGCGGGAGCGCGATCGTCATGTCCCTCGAACGGATCTTCGGCGAGCGAGTGTTCCGCCTCTATCGCAAGAGCCGTAGCCGCATGAAGGGTGCATTTTCGAGGACGGCCAGTTGAGTCCGACCCACACCGAAATGCCCCCCGAGAACCAAAGGATCCCAGAATGGTAACGCCGCTCCGCCACACCCTGAAAAACATCGCACCCAAGCCGCTGAAGGATCTGGCGCTGGGCCTGCGTCAGTGGCTTGCCAACCCACCGCCCGACGAGGCGGTGCTGACGCGCTACCAAGTGGTGGCCGATCCCAACCCTCGTCCGCGCATCACCCTGGCCATTCAATACATGAAGCGCGGGGACGACTTCGGCGGTTCGGCGACCGGTATCGACCTGTTTGCGTGTCTTTGCATTGGGCTTTTGGCGAAGATGCCGGTCGACGTGCGCGTGATCGTGACCAACGCCAACAAGGAGAGCGATCCGTCGATCTTCGTCAAGCACGCCCGCAAAGCCGGGCTGGAGATTGACGAGGACTGCATCGAACTTCTCGAAGCCAAGGACGCACCGCTGGCCGTTCGCCGAAACGAGATTTTCTTTACGCTGATCTGGTGGAACGTGCTCAATCTGGAGCATGTCCGGCGGCAGCAGTCGGAATTGTTCGGGCAATCACCGCGTCCGATCATCTATCTTTGCCAAGATTATGATCCGATGTTCTACGGTTTCTCTTCTGCCAACATGCTGGCGCGAAGCGCTCTTGATCATTGCTCGCCGCTCTGGTGCATCATCAACTCTTCGAACCTTGCCGGATACCTTGAGAGGATGGGCCACAACCTGGAAAAGAGCTTCGTGTTCGAGCCAGTGATCTCGGATTCGCTGCGGCCTTTCCTTGATCGCGTTGCCACAAGCAGGCGCGAAAAACGGATGCTCGTTTACGGAAGGCCGCAGATCCTGCGCAACTGCTTCCCCGCTCTCATTCGCGGGTTGCGGACCTGGGCAGACGCGTTCCCGGAGTTTGCCGACTGGGAAGTGGTCTCGGCTGGCGCGCAGCATGATCCGATCGACCTCGGCGACGGGAGGAAGGTGACGTCGGTCGGAAAGTTGTCATTGGAAGATTACGCCGAGATGTTGCTCAGCAGTTCGGTCGGCATCAGCCTGATGGCCTCTCCCCACCCGAGCTATCCCCCTCTGGAGATGTCGCATTTCGGCCTTCGGACGGTCACCAATTCCTATCTCTGCAAGGACCTGTCGAGCTTTCACCCAAACATCATTTCGGTCGATTCCATCGCTGAAGACGTGCTGGCCGACGCGATAGCGCGGGCCTGCACGCTGTCAGCGGAGCCGCCGTCGGCACAGGTGAACGCTGAATATGTGCGTACCGACCGCTATCCCTTTATCGACGAGGTGGCCGCAATGCTGATACCGGAGTTTGCATAAGGCGCGCTTGTTCAGCAGGAAGTGTCGATATTAGAACTCACGGCGAGCCCGACCGAGATCATCGCAGGAAGGGCCCGATCGCCCGTCCGCGTTAAGCCATGCTGGCGAGAAGCGGACGCCACCAGCCCTCGTTTTCGAGGTACCAGCGCAAGGTCTGGCGCAGGCCCTCGTCGAAACCGCGTTGCGGGGCATAGCTGAGTTCCGCGCGGGCCTTGGTCTCGTCGATGGCATAGCGTCGGTCGTGGCCGACGCGATCGGTGACGAATGTCTTGAGGCTTTCGGTCATCTCCCCCTTGGCCGCCGGCGCATCGGGATAGCGCTCGGCCAGGCCATCGATCTCGGTGAAAGCACGGTCAACCTCGCGGCAGATTGCGGCGATCACTTCGAGGTTGGGCAGCTCTGCCCCGCCGCCGATATTATAGGTCTCGCCCGGTTGGCCGTTCACAAGGCAGGCCTCGATCCCGCGGCAGTGATCCTCGACATGCAGCCAGTCGCGCACGTTCATCCCGTCACCATAGATCGGCAGGTTGCGGCCGTGGAGGGCATTGAGAAGGAAGAGCGGGATCAGTTTCTCGGGGTACTGGTAGGGCCCGTAGTTGTTCGAGCAATTGCTAGTCGTCACC
>JAIXRO010000138.1 GCA_027485145.1 Hyphomonadaceae bacterium
CTGGCCCGAGCAGACTTCGTCATAGGTTGGGTTCGGTGTGAAGCCGCCGGCATAGCCGACGCGGGACAGCCAGACGCCTTTGGTCTGCCAGAAGATGCGCTCGGCGCCCCAGAAGCAGCCGAGACCAAAGACCGCGGTCTCGTAGCCGGCCGGGGCTTCGGCCTGGATCGGCCGGCCATTGACGAAATGGGCGGCGGCGGTGGGGATCGGCCTGGTGCGACCGGGCAGGGCGGTGGCGGCGGTTGGCAGCGCGGCAGGCTTGCGGGAGAAGAACATGGGCGGTTTCCCTTGGTTTGACCCCAGATATGGGCATGGTTTGCAGCCGCGGCAATCACAAGCTTGCGACCGGGACGGTCATCCGGTATCTGGCACCGTTCTGCCCGGTGGGCAGGGTTGGAGAGGTGGCCGAGTGGTCGATGGCGCACGCCTGGAAAGTGTGTAGACGTTAACGCGTCTCCAGGGTTCGAATCCCTGCCTCTCCGCCAGTCCGCCCACATTCGTCCGCATCAGGGCTTTATCCAGGTCGCCTGGACATTGGCTGCCGCCGTCAGAACGATATCGCCCGCGGCGCGCCCGAGCGCGATTTCGTAGTCGCCGCCCGGAATCTCCCAGCGGCGTGCGGCGGTATCGAAATCGGCAAGCAGGCGCGGGTCGGTGACGATCCTTGCCGACGCCCGCTCGCCGGGCCTGAGCTTCAGGCGCGACCAGCCGAGGAGGCGCAGGCACGGCGCCCCCTTGCGACGGGTGAGATAGACCTGCGGCGTGTCGATGCCTTCGACTGCGCCGGTGTTGGTCACGTCAAAGGTGAGGGTGAGCGTGTCGCCGCCGGTGACGGCGAGATTCGTGTACCCGAACGAGGTGTAGGATAGTCCGTACCCGAACGGGAAGAGCGGGGTCTGGCCGGTGCGGGCGTACCAGCGATAGCCGACGTCCGAACCTTCTGCATGCGGAACATCGAAACCGGGGGCTTTCGACAGGTCGACCCGGCGGCCGCCAGGGCTTTGCCAGGGCTGGCCGAGGCCGGGAAGTTCCGGGCGGGGCAGTTGCGAGAGGGCGGCGGGGAAGGTGACGGGCAGACGGCCGGCGGGGCAAGCGGCGCCGAACAGGATATCGGCAATCGCCTCGCCGCCCTCGCCGCCGGGATACCAGGCTTCGAGTATGGCGGCGACATCGCCGAGCCAGGGCATCAGGACGGGGCCGCCGGTCTGAAGCACAACGATGGTGTTGGGATTGGCAGCGGCGACGGCCGCGATCAGGGCGTCCTGACCATTGGGAAGCGAAAGGTCCGGCGCGTCGGCGCCCTCGGTGGTCCACTGGTTGGCGAAGACGATGGCGATATCCACATCGCGGGCAATCAGGGCGGCTTCCGATGGATAGCGGCCATTGACGAAAGTGACGCGTGCGCCGGGCGCAGCGCGCTTGATGGCGGCGAGCGGCGGGGAAGGGTGGTAGGCTTCGCTTGCCATCGCCATCATCGCGCCTTCGCCGCCGGCATGGATGAAGGCGGCGTGGCCCTTGCCGGTCGTGACCTGCGAGGAGCCGCCGCCGCACAGTACGCCGACATCGCTGTAGCCGCCGATCACGGCGATGCGTTTGGCCTCGCCGGTCAGTGGCAGGAGACCCGCGTCATTCTTCAGGAGGACAATGCCTTCGGCGGCAGCCCGGCGCGCGATTTGTCCGTGGGCGGCATAATCGATGGGCTCGCCCTTCGGCAGCGGGCGGTCGAACAGGCCGGCGGCGAACATTGAGCGCAGGATGCGGCGGGCCATGTCCGAGATGCGGTCCGGCGGCGTTTCGCCCGCGGCGACGGAGGCGCGCAAGGGCGCCTCGAACCAGACCTTGTGGTCGAGCTGCTCGCCGGATTGTTGGTCGAGGCCGTTCGCCGCAGCGTGCACGCTGGTGGTGGCGCCCCAGTCGGCCATCACGAAGCCGGGATAGGCCCAGTCGCCCTTCAGCACGCCGTTCAGCAGGGCGTCGTTCTCGCAGGCATAGTGGCCGTTGATCTTGTTATAGGCGGACATGATGGCGCCGGGCGCGCCGCGTTCGATGGCGATCTGGAAGGCGAGGAGGTCGGTTTCGCGTAAAGCAGCCTCGTCGATGACGGCGTTCACCACATGGCGGCCGGTTTCCTGGTCGTTGAGCACGAAATGTTTCGCCGTGGCGATGATGCCCTGGCTCTGGGTGCCCCGGATCGCCTCGCCGGAGAGGATGCCGGCGAGGAGCGGGTCTTCCCCCAGATATTCGAAGTTGCGCCCGCACCGGGGATCGCGCGTCAGGTTCATGCCGCCGCCGAGCAGGACGTTGAAGCCTTTCTTCGCGGCCTCGTCGCCGATCATCGCGCCGGCGGTGAAGGCAAGGCCCGCATCCCAGGTCGCGGCCATCGCGAGGCCGGAGGGCAGGGCGGTCGCGGTGTCGCCGGGCCGCGCGTTGCGGGGATTGGTGACGCCGAGGCTGGCATCGGTTTCGTAGAGGCCGGGGACACCGAGGCGCGGAATGGGCGGCACGTAACCGGCGGCAGGGATGGCGCCCTCCGGCAGGGGCGCGCCGGGCAGGAAGCCGATCGCCCATTGGCTGTGCAGCAGGCCGTAGCGCTCATCTTCGGTGAGGGCGGCGTCCAGCAGCGCGGCGCGCTCCTCGGGCGGGAGGTTGACATTCATCCAGGGGGCGAGCGCCTGCGGCGTGTCCGTGTTCAAGGTTTCCTCCCGGGATGCAGGGCGGGTCTCTGCCAGCCTCTCCGCAAGGGTAGCCCAATCCCGCAAGGCATTGAACCCGTCTTCGTGGGCGCGCGCGGTTTCGCAGGCGCGCCTGAGGGCTTTAAGTTCCGTTAACCGATTTCGGAGACTCTGAACGTGAACGCTGCGCGGCTGGAAGCGCGGCCCAACAGACAGGCACGCGATGCGCAGGCTCTTCATTTCGATTTTGATGCTCACCGCCGTCTCGGCGCCCGCCGCACTCGCTGCCGGGTTGTCCGCAACGCAGACAGTGGAACGCCGGGTGGTGACGGAAACGGCCGAAGGCGAGCGCGTCGTCAGCTGGCAGGTGGCCGAGAAGGCGGTACCCGGCGATGTGATGCGCTATGCCATGCAGTATTCGAATGGCGGCGCCACGAAGGCGGAGAATGTCGTGCTGGTCGTTCCTGTGCCGGACGCGATGCGGTATGTCGAAAGCTCGGCCTCGGTCGAAGGGGCTGCCGTCACGTTTTCGGCCGATGGGGGCAAGACCTTTGCCTCGCGCGGCGAGCTGGCGGTGAACGCGGAAGGCCGCAGTGTCAGCGCGCAGGCCGATGACATCACACATGTGCGCTGGCTGTTTCCGGCAGGAATCGGTGCAGGCCAGTCGGGCACCGTTTCGTTTGAGGCGGTTCTTAAGTAGGCCTTTTGTTTCGCCAGCTTACCAGTTAGCGGCGACTTAACCATGATCGTCTAGGTTCCGGCGCAATAAAAAGTAATGCAGACGGAATTCAAATGAAGATGCTTCGCTCTGATCTCAGACGGATTGGATTTGCGCTGTGCGCAGGATTGCTGGTGGCTGCCGGGGCGCAGGCCCAGACACGGACAGGTGCGGGTTCGACTGTCTCCAACACGTTCACGATGAACTATTCGACGGGCGGTTTCTCGCAGCCGCAGATCAACAATACCGCGTCTCCGACGACCTTCACCGTGGACCGCCTGGTCGACCTGACAGTGACGGCGCTCGATCCGTCCGTGACGGCGGCGCCGAACTCGACCGGCAACATCGTGCGATACCGCGTGACCAACCTGTCGAACGACGCGATCGCCTATGACTTCTCGACCGCGAACGGCTCGACGACCTACACGCCCACCAGTGTGGTGGTGACCTATTTCATCGACCTCGACAATGACGGCGTGCTCGATGCGGGCGAGACGCTGCGGACCTATACGGGCGGCTCCGCCTCGGTTGACGTTTCACCCGATGCCAACGTCGTGGTGATCGTCACCTCGTCCGTCGCCTCCGGCACGGCGGATGCGAGCTTTGCCAATATTGTCCTGACCGCCGACTCGCTGTTCCCGGTGACCTCGGTGGACCCGACGTGTACGATCGGCACCTGCCCGGCCGGCACGCAGATCGTCGGCGATTCGAACGGCAACAGCCTGAACGGCGCCGCCGAGAACGTGCTGCTCGACGGGGCCGGCGTCACGGACGCCGCGAATGCCGGCAACTATTCCGCCAACGCCCTGATCACGGTTGTCGCACCGACGCTTGCGGCCACGAAATCGGTGAACATTTTCTCCTCGGCGCCGGGAAGCGACGCGGCCTGCGCGGCTCTCACCTCCGCCTCGCCCGGTAACCAGTATTCTGTGCCCGGCGCGTGCGTGCAGTATGTGATCAGCATCACGAATACCGGCTCCGGCCAGGCGACCACGCTCAACATCGCCGACCGCCTTCCGGCGCAGGTGCGGTTCATCAAGGCCGAGCTGGGGACATCGACGTCCACCGGTTTCGCAGATGACGGCAATGTCGGCGGAGCCGGACCGGTCCTCGCGGCGCCGTCGGCCGCCGAGAACTGCGACGGAACGTCCAACTGTCTTGCCAATCTCACCGACGCGGTGCTGGCCAGCAACGAGAACGGCCAGATCCGGATCTGGGCCCGCATTCGCTGAACCCCATCGCCTGATGACACATGAAGCGCCCCGGTCTGCTACCGGGGCGTTTTCATTTTGAAATAAGAAATTCGTTTAAATTTCAACGATCTAAAAGCGCCGAATTAACCATGATGTGCGAACGTCCCTCGGCGAACGGCGTCCTGCCAATTCCCTGTAGCACGCCCGGAGTCATGAGGCGGCACCCGGAGAAGGTGCCGCCCGGTTGCAAGGTGAATGGGAATGACGGCGGCTCGATCCGGAAGCCTCTCGTATCTTCAGTTTGCGGCACGATTGTGCGGCCTCGCCTTCCTGTGCGCGGGCGTTGCCGGACCCGCCTCGGCGCAGCTTGGCCAGCAAGTTACCAATATTGCCAGCGTCAGTTACGAACTGAACGGTCAGACCACGCGCCTCAGCACAAATGCGGCCACCTTCACGATCGAAGCGGCCCGGTCGCCCTCGTTTGTCCGGTTCTGGCGATATGCACCCGGCGCGCCGGACACGCTCGCCCGTGTCAACGGCAGTGACTATGTGCCCGGGAGCACGGCTCCGGTGTGGGGCATGCGGCCGGGAGATCCCGGCGATCCCTTCCATTCCGTTGGCCCGCCGGTCACGAATGGCGGAACGGTGCTCGACCTGACGGCCTCGGTCCCGCTGGCAGAGGCCACGCATTTTTTCCCGGGCGAACTCATCTTCGTCGAAGTGAACGATCCGGGACAGAACGGCGATGCCCAGAGCATCGAAACCGTGGTGATCCAGATCCAGTCGCCAGCTGAAGACGCCGTCTTCATGCGTCTTTACGAAACGGGCCCGGATACGGGCATGTTCATTGCCTATCTGCCAACCGTCTCCTCTGCGGGCCCGCCAGGCGATGCGGCGCTGACATTGCTGGCAAACGGATCGGTGACAGCGACGTACCAGGACCCCTTCGACCTTGAGGAGGTTTCTACCGGGTCCGCGCTTGTGGATCCGTTCGGGCGCGTGTTCGATTCGATTACCGGCGCGCTTCTGGACGGCGTGGAGGTGACGGTCGTGGATGCGGTGACGGGGCAGCCCGCGCCCGTGTTCGGCCTCGACGGGGTGTCCGTCTATCCGTCCACGGTGCGGACAGGGGCCGTGGTTACCGATGCCGGCGGCTTTGTTTACAAGCTCGAGCCCGGGCAGTTTCTCTTTCCGCTGATGCCGCAGGGGTCTTACCGGCTGATGCTCGGACCGATCGAGGGGTATTCGTTTGCTTCGGCACGCAGCGCCGCCGATCTGGCAAACGTCCCCGGCGGGCCGTTCATCATTCAGCCCGCCTCGTATGGCGAGGCTTTCCTGCTGGACAGCCCGGAGCCGGTGAACTTTGACGTGCCGGTGGATCCCACAGGCGACCTGGTGCTCGAGAAGTCGGTGAGCGCATCGACCGCCTCGGTCGGCGACACGGTGGGATACACCGTCAAGATTTCGAACCGGAATACCAACGCCCTGCTGGTGCGGGTGTCGGATACGTTTCCGAAGGGCTTCCGGCTGGTGCCGGGGTCGGTGCGGCTGAACGGCGAGACGGAGGGCCGCGTCCGGCTGTCAGACGATGGCGCGCAGATGGAAGTGAACGCCGGGCCCGTCGCGGCAGGGGAAAGCCTGCAGCTGACCTATGCGCTGAAGGTGTCGGCGGGCGCGCGGCCGGGTCCGGCGATCAACCGGGCCGTCGCGGTCGATGCCTCGGGCAATGCCTCGTCGAACACAGCCACCGCATCCATCGACGTGATCGAGGACCTGCTCCGCTCCCGGGTCACGCTGGTCGGCCGGGTTGTCGAAGGCGGCTGCGATGGCAGCGAAGCCTGGGCCCGGACGCTGGCTGCCGGCGCCGGTGTGGCGGGCGTTCGGGTCTATCTCGAGACCGGCGCCTATGTCGTGACGGACAAGGATGGCCTTTACCACTTTGAAGGCGTCGAGCCCGGCACGCATGTCGTGCAGATGGATGTGGCCTCCCTGCCGGCGGGCTATGAGGTAATGGCCTGCGAAGAGAACTCGCGGCTCGCCGGTTCGGCGTTCTCGGCCTTTGTCGATGCGCGCGGCGGTTCGGTCGCGCGGACCAACTTCTACCTGAAGCGGACCGGCGATATCGCCGTGGACGCAGTCGAAGGCGAGGCGGACGATACCAGGGAATACCTCAACTATGATGCGGCCTGGCTGGCCGCGCAGGAGACGGCAATCCGCTGGGTCTATCCGGACACGGACCTTACGCCGTCGTCCCGAAGCGTGAATATCGGGATCCTCCATCCGGGGGATCACAAGGTCGAGCTGACGCTCAATGGACAACCCGTCCCCGCTGCCAACTCGGTCGCGGGGCTTACCGATTCAGGGACGGGCAATGCGCTCAGCCGCTGGCGGGGGGTCGATATCCTGTCCGGCGAGAACACCGTGATCGCGCGGGTGATCGATGCCAACGGGCAGGAAGTCGCGGTCCTGACGGAATCGATCTGGCATGTGTCGCGGATCGAGCAGGCCGTGCTGGTCGCGGATCAGTCGGTACTGCCAGCCGACGGACGTACGCCGCCGGTGATCGCGGTGCGGCTCGAGAACGCGGCGGGCCGGCCGGTTCACAAGGGGCGCAGCATCAAGGTGGATGTCTCCGCACCTTACCGGCTGCGGCGCGATGAAGGTTTCGAAGGCGACGGCGTGACGACGACGCGGACGGCGCAGGAAGTGGTTGTCGGAAGCGACGGCATTGCCCGGATCGTGCTGGAGCCGACGCTGCAGACGGGCCGGGTACGGATCACGGTGGATCTTGATGACGGCAGCCAGCAGGCGCTCGAAGTGCGGCTCGCACCCGAAGCGCGCGACTGGATCGTGGTCGGCCTCGCCGAGGGCTCCATGGGGCTGGCCGATCCGGACGCCGCGCCGCTGACGCCGCTGGCTGACATGAAGGATGGACGCATCGCCTTCTTCGCCAAGGGCATGGTGAAGGGCGACTGGTTGCTGACGCTGGCGGTGGATACGGCGAAGCGGCGGGGCGCCCGCGATACCGAACTCTTCGAAGGCTACATTGATCCGAACGCGTACTATACGCTCTACGGCGACCGCACCTGGCAGTATTCCGACGCAGAGAGCCGCTACCCTCTGTTCGTGAAGCTGGAGAAGGACGCTGTCCAGCTCCTGTTCGGCGATTACAATACCGATCTCGGCGACCAGACGCTGGGCCGGTATGACCGCCGGCTGTCCGGCGTCCGCGTGGACCGCCAGGGCCGCAACATATCGGCGACCGGATTTGCGGCGGAGACCAATCAGGGCTTTGTGCGCCAGGAGCTTGCCGCGGACGGGACGTCCGGTCCTTATGTGCTGCCTGTCTCGCCGGTGGTGCGCAATTCCGAAGTGATCACGGTGGAGACGCGGGACCGGCTGCGGCCGGATATCGTGCTGGACGTGCGCACGCTCGCGCGCTGGCTCGACTATGATCTCGATTTCCGGACCGGCGAACTGGTGTTCCGCTATCCGGTCAGCGCGACCGATGCCGGGTTCAATCCGAATGTGATCGTCGTCAATTACGAGGCTGAAACGGGAGCCGAGCGCAACGAAACCGTCGGTGGGCGCGTTTCGGTGCACACCGAAGACCGGCGTCTCGAGGCCGGCGTGACGGCCGTGCATGAAGAAGGCTCGCCGTTCAAAGCCAATGCGCGGGGCGAACTCTTGGCTGTCGACGCCGAGGCGAAGATTGATGCCAGGACCCATCTGAAGGCTGAACTGGCCACCACCTCGCGGGAAGGCACCCCGGAAGCTGGCGGCGCGGATGCGTTCCGGCTGGAAGCCGTGCACAAGCAGGACGCCGTGACCGTCACGGCCTACTATCATCAGGAAGATGCCGGCTTCGGCCTCGGCCAGCAGAGTGCCTCCACCTCCGGCGTGCGCCGGGTGGGTGTGGATGCGCGCGCGCGGCTTGCCGAAACCGTCAGTGAGCAGACGGGCAAGCGGCAGGAATACACGGCCGAAGGGCGCGCCTACCGGGAGGAAAGCCTCGGCACCGGCGCGGCGCGCGACGTGTCCGAGGCCACGCTCAGCCGCAACAGCGACCAATCCGGTCTGACCGCGGGTCTGAAGGCCGTGCGGGAGACATTCGAGACCGATGAGGCGCCGCGCGACTCCGTGCTGGCGACCGGGCTCGTGCGCCGCACACTGCCCGATCTCGGGCTGACTTTGACCCTGGCCCACGAGCAGCCCCTGTCGGCGCAGGACGAAACGAGCCTGTTTCCGGAGCGCACCCTCGCGGGCGCCGACAAGACGCTGACCCGCTGGGCGACGCTCAACCTGCGCCACGAAATCAAGAACGGCGCGACCGCCTCGGGCAACAGCACGCTGGCGGGTGTGACCGTGAGACCCTGGCGGGGCGGTGAAGTGCGGGTCGCGGCCGATCAGTTCACGCAGGACAGTGCCAAGCGGCTCAGCGCCACGGTTGGCGCCGATCAGACCATTCCGATCACCGAGGCCTGGTCGGCCAGCTTCGGCGGCGCCCGCCGCGCCCGGATCGATGGCGGCGATGATTTTCTGGACGTGACGTCAAGCGCGCCGGATTCGCCGTTTGCCGCCGGCGGCGCCTCCACCCTGGCCGGGGAGGCGGGCTTCACATCGGCCCATGCGGGGCTCGGCTACCGGGCAAACCGCGCCGCTGCATCTTCGCGGATCGAGTATCGCGATTCCGAACTGGGCGTGCGCTGGACGTCGGTGCTGGGCGCCGCGCGTGAAGCCAGCGAGACGCTGTCCTATGCGGCCGCTGTCCGCTCGGAGACCGATCGCAAGTCGGGCATTCCGGACACGGAGCAGGTGGAGGCCCGCATCGGGGCAGCCTGGCGCCCGCGCGGTGAGGGCGCCGTTGTCTTCGCGCGTCTGGACGCCAAGCAGGAGGCCGAAGACGGTATCCGCGATGTCTCGAAACTGGTGGGCAATCTCGCCGCCAACGTGCGTGTGTCGGAGCGCACGCAGACCGCGGTGAACCTTGGTCTCAAGTATCAGGAGGCTGACCTTGCAGGCGGCCGCACCTCCGGGTTTACGCAGCTGGCGGGCGCCGAGATCCGCCAGGATCTGACCCCGCGCTTCGATGTCGGCTTTGCAGCTTCGGCGCTCGTCGACTACGCCACCGGCACGGCGGACTATGCCTTCGGCCCGTCGGCCGGTTTCACGCCGGTCGAGAATGTCTGGGTCAGCGTCGGCTATAACTTCGCAGGGTTCCGGGACACGGACTTCGAAGGCGCCGAGTATTGCCGGGACGGGGCGTTCATCAAGGTGCGCGTGAAGTTCGACCAGCAGACCGCCGAAGGCCTGCTGAAGAAGATCTCGCCGAACTAGGTCAGGCGGTTTTCGCGGACTTTCCGCCAACCGGGCGCCAGGCCGCGAACGGCCGTTCGATCAGCACAAAGAACACATACCCTGCAGCCAGTCCGATCGCCATGATCAGCGCGAAGCCGCCCGCGATGGTGAGGTAGGTCATCGGCACGAACTTGGCGAAAACCAGCGCCGCGATGTGGAAGACCTGCAGGTGCACGAGGTAGAGCGAGTAGCAGGCAAGCCCGATATAGGTGACGTAGGGCAGGCGGCAGAACTTGCCGAACAGGGTGCCCGGCTGGAAGGCGAGACCGAAGAAGACCGCGATCAGGCCGAGACTGAGCGCCCAGTAGACAAGCGTCATCGCCAGCGGCTCGAACCGCGCATGGCTGAGCCAGAACATGACATAGACACAGCCGATGCCCACGAGGAGGCTGGCGCGGGAGCCGATCCAGCTGAAGGCACGCTGCCATGCGCGCTCTTGGCGGGCGAGCGTGATGCCAAGGCCGAAATAGACGATGTAGGAGAGGATGGTGAAGGAATTCACCGGGATGAGCTTGTTGATCGACACGAACGTGATGACGAAGAACAGGCTGAGCATGGCGGCGAAGCGCCAGGGCGCCGAACGGTCATCGCCGCGAAAGAGGGCGAGGAAGATCAGCGGCGCGAGCAGGTAGAACTGGACCTCGACTTCCAGCGACCAGCCGAGCGCATAGAGGCGGGGCATCGAGTCGAAGACGGCGCCGTGCATGTAGAAGAGGCTCGCGGCCAGGCTGGCGGGCAGGGGAATTTCCCCCGCCGCTGAGCGGTTCAGGCCCTCCGGCGTGAAGCCGAGGAAGAAATAGACGCAGAATGTGGCGATCAGGATCAGGTAATAGGGCGGGAAGATCCGCGTCATCCGGCGGATGTAGTATTTGCCGACAAAGCCGGCATCGAACCGTCCGGCCGGAACGTCCTGCATCTGCTTGGCGATGATGAACCCGCTGATCGCAAAGAACAGCAGCACGCCCTGGTTCGGACCCGCGAGAAAGTGCAGGAGGCCATTGGCAGTCTCGTTGTCGAGCGACGGATTCGGGGCGAGCCAGAGCCGGTTGATGCGCTCGCACAGGTGTCCGATCATGACGTTCATGATGGCAAAGAAGCGCAGGCCGTCGATCTCGGGGCGGTAGCTGGCCGGGTTGACGTTCCGCTTGAAGACGGCGGACGGACGCAAGAGGTTCTGAAGCATCGATCGTCCCGACTTTAACCTTGTTCCGCGGCGCAGGATGCCCGTATGCCGAGGCGCACCCGCGGCGTAAATGGCTGCAAGATGCGTTCCAGCCGGGGCGCCGGACCGCGTTTGCGAGTAATCGGACGCAGCGCAGCCGCTTGAAGCAATTTGAAACATTTGTAGGTAGGGATGGTGAAGGACTTCCTGATGAGGCAACGGTGAAAGCCAGATGACCGCACATTCCAGCAAAGCACCCTTCAGCCACTTGGCCCGTACATGCGCGTTTTCCGTGCTGGCGCTTCTGGCCGCCGGAGCGTGTTCGGGGCCTCTGGAGGCAGAGTCGATGCCCCGCGTATGCGCCGAAATCCCCCAAAGTGTGTTCGTGGCGGCCACCGAGGGCGTCGCCACCCACTCGAAGTTGGCCTCCGCCTATTTCCGCACGCGGCTGGAAGCGTTCTCCAGGGACCCGCTCGGTTGCGGGCAGGTCGTGATGCTGGGCGACAGCCATACCGAGATGAATGACTGGGACGCCGCGATCCCGGGTGATCTGCCTCTGCGCAACCGGGGAATCGGCGGGGATACGACCGAAGGCCTGCTGACGCGTCTCGAGGAAATCACGCTTAGCCAGCCCGAAGCGGTCTTCCTGCTGATCGGCACGAACGATGTCTGGACGGAGACGACGCCGGAGATGACGGTTTCGGCGATTGCCCGGACCGTGCGCGTGATCCGGGCAAAAAGCCCCGACACCCGGATCTTCGTTCAAACCGTTTTCCCCATGCGGGTCGAATACGGTCCGAATGACCGGATCCGCGAGATCAACACGCTGTTGAAGGCCCGGAGCAAAACCGCGAAGTTCAAGTTGCTCGATCCCTACGCGCTGCTGGTGGACACGAGCGGACAGCTCAACGCCGCCTATACCGACGATGGCCTGCATCTCAATGCGGCGGGAAATGCGGTCTGGTCGCAGCTGGTCACCGATACGCTCCGCGAGAACGGCTTGCTCGACGACGGCGCCTGACCGGCGGCTTCAGGCCAGGTGAGAGTGGACGCAGGCGCCCGGCTGGCTTAGCTGCGTGGCCATGACACTTGTGAAGATCTGCGGATTGAAGGACCCGGACCTCGTCGCCTTCGCGGCGCGCGAGGGCGCAGACTGGATCGGGTTCATGTTTCCGGTCAGCCCGCGGCAGGTGACCCTGGCGGCGGCGGAGACGTTGCTCCTGTCGGTCGGGAGCGCCGTGCCGGTGGCGGTGCTGCTGGATGCGCCCGACGCCGAGGTGAAGGCTGTGGCGGCGCTCGGCTTTCCGGTCCTGCAGCTGCATGGCAGCGAGACGCCGGAGCGCGTGGCCGAGATCAAGGCGATGACCGGGGCGGAGGTCTGGAAGGTGCTGGGCGTGCGCGCGGCGGGCGATCTGGCGCGGGCGGCGGACTATGCCGCAGCCGACCGGTTGCTGCTGGACGCGAAGCCGCCGGACGGGGACGCGCAGAAGGGCGGGCATGGGGCGGTGTTCGACTGGTCCCTGCTGAAGGATTGGACGGCGCCGAAACCGTGGATCCTTGCGGGCGGGCTGACACCTGAAAATGTCGCAGGCGCGATACGCCAAACTGCCGCGCCTGCGGTGGACGTGTCCTCTGGTGTGGAACGGATACGGGGGTTAAAGGACAGGGAACGGGTGCGCGCCTTTCTGCGTGCGGCCAAGGGAACCTGAGCCTCATGGATTTGCGGAACACCTGGGACAAATGGCCGGATGCGAATGGCCGGTTTGGCGAGTTCGGCGGACGCTATGTCGCCGAGACGCTGATGCCCCTCGTGCTGGAGCTTGAGGCGGAGTATCGCAAGGCGAAGCAGGACCCGGCCTTTGCGGCCGAGATGCAGGACCTGTGGACGCATTATGTGGGCCGGCCCTCGCCGCTGTATTTTGCCGAGCGGCTGACCGAGCATTTCGGCGGCGCGAAAATCTATTTCAAGCGCGACGAGCTGAACCATACCGGCGCGCACAAGATCAACAATTGCCTCGGGCAGGTGCTGCTCGCGCGGCGGATGGGCAAGAAGCGGATCATCGCCGAGACCGGCGCCGGCCAGCACGGCGTCGCAACGGCAACGATCTGCGCGCGCTTCGGCCTCGAATGCGTCGTGTTCATGGGCGAGACGGACGTCGAGCGCCAGAAGCCGAACGTGTTCCGGATGCGCCTGCTCGGCGCGAAGATCATTCCGGTCTCCTCCGGCACCGGCACGCTGAAGGACGCGATGAACGAGGCGCTCCGGGATTGGGTGACCAATGTCGAGACCACGTTCTATTGCATCGGCACGGCGGCGGGGCCTCATCCGTACCCGGAGATCGTGCGCGACTTCCAGTCGGTGATCGGGCGCGAGGCGCGCGCGCAGATCCTCGAGCGGGAAGGGCGCCTGCCGGATGCGGTCATGGCGTGCATCGGCGGCGGATCAAACGCGATTGGCCTGTTCCATCCGTTCATTGACGATGAGAGCGTGCGCCTGATCGGCGTCGAGGCGGCCGGCCACGGCATCGAGACGGGCCTGCACGCGGCGGCGCTGAATGGCGGCCGGCCCGGTATCCTGCACGGCAACCGGACGTACCTGCTGCAGACCGATGACGGCCAGATCATCGATGCGCATTCGATTTCGGCGGGGCTTGATTATCCGGGTATCGGGCCGGAACATGCCTTCCTGCGGGATGCCGGCCGGGCGGAGTACCTGTCGTGTACAGATGATGAAGCGCTGGCCGCCTTCCAGCTGTGTACCCGGCTTGAAGGCATCATCCCGGCGCTGGAGCCTGCGCATGCGATTGCCCGTGTGGGCGAAGTCGCTCAGGAACTCGGCAAGGACGGCCTGATGATCCTCAACCTGTGCGGCCGCGGCGACAAGGATGTGTTCTCGGTGGCGAAAGCGCTTGGGGTGGACGTATGACGCGGATGACCGGCGGGTGCCATTGCGGCGCGGTAGGCTTCGAAGTGATCGGCGAGTTTTCGTCCGGCATGGAATGCAACTGCTCGCATTGCGACATCAAGGGTCTCGTGCTCGCCTTTGTGCCGCGTACGGACTTCACGTTGCTGCGCGGCGAGGATGAGACCGAGACCTATCATTTCAACCGCGGCGCCATCGACCATGTGTTCTGCAAGACCTGCGGCGTGGAGGCGTTCGGCTTCGGCGCGGCGCCGGACGGGACGCAGATGGCGGCGATCAACCTGCGCTGCGTCAACGGCCTCGACCGGCGCACGATCACCCTCGAACAAGTCAATGGCAAGGATTTCTGAGACGTGACCGGTTTCATCCTCGTACGCATCACCTGTCCCTCGCGCCGCGTGGCCGAAGATATTGCCGACGCTGCGCTCGAAGCCCGCCTTGCGGCCTGCGCAAATCTCGAAGGGCCGGTCTCGTCCACCTATCGCTGGAAAGGCGTCATCGAACAGTCGTTTGAATTCATCCTCTGGCTCAAGGCGCCGGATGCGAACTGGACGAACATCGAAGCGCTGGTGAAGCGGGTCCACCCCTATGACGTGCCCGCGATCGTTGCGATGCCGCTGTCGCACATCAGCGACGACTACGCCGCCTGGGCGCTCGAGAATACGGCGAACTGAATGGGACGCACACGGATCGAAGCGGCCTTTGCGAAGGCGCGCGGCGAAAGTCGCGCCGTGCTTGTCACCTACCTGATGGCGGGCGACCCGGACCTTGAGTCCAGTTATGCGGCGCTGTGCGCGCTGCGCGACAATGGCGCCGACATCATCGAGCTTGGCGCGCCGTTCACGGACCCGATGGCAGATGGCGCCGCGATCCAGAAGGCCGGCCTCAGGGCCCTCGCGAACGGCACGAAACTGACCGACGTGATCGCGCTCGCCGCGCGGTTCCGGAAAGACGATTCGACGACCCCGCTGATCCTCATGGGCTACGCCAACCCGGTGCATTCCCTGGGCTACGACGTCTTTGCAAAGGCCGCGGCCGAAGCCGGCATCGATGGCACGATCCTGGTGGACCTGCCGCCCGAGGAAGATGCGGGCCTGCGCGCGCTATACGCGCAATACGGGCTTTCGGCGATCCGTCTTGCAACCCCGACGACGGACAAGGCCCGGGCCGCCAAGGTCGCGGAAGGGGCGTCCGGGTTTATTTATTTCGTCGCCGTAACGGGCGTCACCGGGGCTGGTAGCGCCGATCCTGCAGCGATTGCCGGGCAGGTGGCGATGGTTAAATCTGTGTCGGGATTGCCGGTTTGTGTCGGTTTTGGTGTAAAAAATGGTGCACAGGCTGCAGAAATGGCTAAAATCGCCGACGGGGTGGTCGTTGGTTCGGCTTTTGTGGAAAAGGCGGGCGATGCACATGCAACTGGCCGGCTCGAGGCAGCGGCGCCCGCAATGGGCGCGCTCGCACGCGAATTGCGGGTTGCCATCGATACAGTCCGCAAAGCCTGACACTGCCGCGTATTCGGGAGTCCCTGACTTATGAACTGGATCAACAAGGTCACGCCGCCGGGCCTCAAGACAATCATGTCCAAGAAGGACACGCCGGACGACCTCTGGGTCAAATGTCCGCTGTCCGGCGAGCTGATCTACAAGAGCGACCTTGAAGCGACCTGGAATGTCACGCCCGCCGGCGCGCACCTGCGGATTTCGCCGCGCGTGCGTTTCCGGCTGCTCTTTGATGATGAGCGTTGGGAGCCGGTCGCCTTGCCGGCCGTGCCGCTCGATCCCCTGAAGTTCAAGGATGACAAGCCCTACCCGGCCCGCCTCAAGGCGGCGAAGGCGAAGGTGGCGGCACGCGATCTCAAGGAAACCGAAGACGGCGGCGCACCGCTCCTGCAGGAAGACTGCATGGTTGCGGCCTATGGCAAGATCGGCGGCGTGCCGGCAGTCGTGCTGGTCCAGGATTTCGATTTCATGGGCGGCTCGCTCGGCATGGCGGCGGGCGAGGCGTTCATCACCGCGGCGCAGCTCGCCTTGGCCCGAAAGTCCTCCTTCGTGGTGTGCACGGCCTCCGGCGGCGCGCGGATGCAGGAGGGCACGCTGAGCCTGATGCAGATGCCGCGCACGACACTCGCGATCAACGATCTCGCCGACGCGAAACTGCCCTATGTGGTGGTGCTGACGGACCCGACCTCGGGCGGCGTGTCGGCCTCCTACGCGATGCTCGGCGACGTTCACATTGCGGAGCCGGGCGCGATGATCGCGTTCTCGGGTCCGCGCGTGATCGAACAGACGATCCGCGAGAGCCTGCCGAAAGGCTTCCAGAGATCCGAGTTCCTGCGCGAGAAGGGTCAGGTCGATATCGTCTGTGACCGGAGGAAACTGAAGGCCACGCTGTCGCGTATCCTTTCCCACCTCCTGCCGATGTCGCGCCGCCGGGAGGACCGCTCCAACGTGACGCTGACGGCGCCGAAGACGCATGCCGACAAGCTGCCCCAGCCGAAGGGCGTCGCCGATTGACCGGAAACAGTCCGGCGCTCGACGCCGCCCTGAAGCGGTTCGAAGGCCTCTATCCCGCTGTGATCGAGCTCTCGCTCGGGCGTGTCCTTGCGGCGCTCGAAGCTCTCGGGCGTCCGCAGGACCGGCTGCCGCCCGTCATCCATGTGGCGGGCACCAATGGCAAGGGCTCCACCTGCGCCTTCATGCGGGCGATGGCGGAAGAGGCCGGTCTGTCCGTACACGTCTTTACCTCGCCGCACCTCGTTCGGTTCAATGAACGCATCCGGCTGGCCGGCAAGCTGGTGGATGATGCGCGCCTGATCGGCTGGCTCGATCGCACCTTCGCGGCGATCGGCGGCGGCCAGATCACCCATTTTGAGGCGACCACGGCGGCGGCGATCCTTGCCTTCTCGGAAGTGCCGGCGGACGTCCTGATCCTCGAAGTGGGCCTCGGCGGCCGCTTCGACGCAACCAACGTGATCGACAGGCCGGCCCTGTCCGTGATCACGCCGGTCGATTTCGACCACAAGGCCTTCCTCGGCTCGGACCTGCGCTCGATTGCGGGCGAGAAGGCCGGCATCATCAAGACGGGCCGGCCGGTTCTCTCGGCAATCCAGCGCAAGGTCTGCGATGACGTGATCACCAAGAAGGCCGCCGCCGAAGGTGCGCCGCTCTACCGCCTGAAGACGCACTTCGTCGACGCCATGCCGGAAGACCTTGCCCTGATCGGCGAGCACCAGCGCTCGAACGCCGCGCTCGCCGCGATGGCGATGCAGCTGTTCGGCAATTCAACGCGTATTTCGCAGGACGCGATCTTCCGCGGCGCGCGCTCGGCCACCTGGCCCGCCCGGATGCAGCGGCTGAAGCCCGGTCCGGTGACCGCGATGGCGGAAGGGCGCGAGGTCTGGCTCGATGGCGGGCACAATCCGCACGCCGCGCGGGCGATTGCGCGCCACCTCAAATCCCTCGGCGGCAAGACCGCCCTTGTCACCGCAATGCTCGCGAGCAAGGACTCGGTCGGCTTCTTCATGCCGTTCCGCTATCTCAAGCCGCCGGTGTTCACGCTGCCGAACGCGCCGGGCCATCTTGGGGCCGAGCCGATCCAGCTGGCCGACGCCGCGCACACGGCGGGGCTCACCGCCACAGCGTGCGAAAGTCTCGAGGCCGCCGTCGGCGCGGCCGCCGCGAGCGGCGCCGACCGGATCCTGATCTGCGGCTCGCTGTACCTTGCCGGAATCGTGCTGGGCGCGAACGACGAAGCGCCGGATTAGGTTTCAGTTCCGCTCATCCCCCGCGCAAAAAACGCCGCGCAAGGTTTCACTTATGCCTACGCTCGTGGGCGCTCCCCCAAAAAAACGGCGTTTCGAATCAACCGCCTGTAAAATACCTGCGCCGCGCCAATCCGCCCCGCCTCCCGCCGCGCGTATCCTGCGCCGTGATGACCCAATCCCGTCCGCATCCCGAGCTCTGGACTCCCATCGCGCAGCTCCTCGCAGCGCTGCGCGCGCTCCTGCGCGCCACGGCGCCGGAGGCCTTCGCCGGAATCGCGCTCAGCGCCCGCGCGCAGCTGATCGCGCTCACGGCTCTCGTGCGCCGCTATATCCATGTCCTTGCCGCGGACCTGATCCTTCCGCAGCGCCGCCCGCCCGCGCCGGCGGCGGTGCATCCGGGCCCGCCGGCCCCCCGGCCGCGATCCACGCCGCGCTATCTCTTTCCCCTGATCGAGGTGCCGGCCGGCGCAAGCCGCCGCAGCGCCGGCGAAGACCCGCCCGAGCTGCAATGGGCGCTGCTTCTGGAAGCCGCCGCCCGCCTCGCCGAGGTGCTCGCCAACCCGGCGCCGCACGCGCGCCGCCTCGCCCGGCGCTTCGGCACGCTGCTGGTCCCCGGCCTGCGCGACCTGCCGGTGCCCTGGCATGTCGTGCGCCGTCTCGGCCCCGCCATGGACAATCTCCTGATGCGCCTCGACCAGGCCGCCCGGCCACAGGCCTGGGCGGGGCTCGATACGTCGTGAAGTCGCCCCACAGCATCCCCACGTCTCGCCTCCTCGCGCAATCGGGGAGGGCGCCGCGCGTGGCGTCTGGGTTGCGGCTTCAACCGCCGCGCCAAATTGACCCTGACGTAAGCGTCAACTCTTGCGCGCCGGGCTCCGCAACGGTAGGGACGGGCACCTTTTATTTCCACAATCAGAAACCAGCCTGGGAGTGCCCGCATGAAGGTCCTCGTGCCTGTCAAGCGCGTCATCGACTACAACGTGAAGGTCCGCGTGAAGCCGGACCAGACCGGCGTCGATCTCGCCAACGTCAAGATGTCGATGAATCCGTTCGACGAGATTTCGGTCGAAGAGGCCGTGCGCCTCAAGGAAGCCGGCGTCGCGACGGAGATCGTCGTCGTCTCGATCGGCCCGCAGCAGGCACAGGAAACCATCCGCACCGCGCTCGCCATGGGCGCAGACCGCGGCATCCTGATCAAGACCGACGCCATGGTCGAACCGCTGGCAGTGGCGAAACTGCTCGCGAAGGTCGTCGGCGAAGAATCGCCGGACCTCGTGATCCTCGGCAAGCAGGCGATTGACGATGACAGCAACCAGACCGGCCAGATGCTGGCCGCGCTGCTGGACTGGCCGCAGGGCACCTTTGCCTACAAGATCGAAAAGGACGGCGGCGCGCTGAAAGTCGTGCGCGAAGTCGATGGCGGCCTGCAGACCGTCAAGCTGACCCTGCCGGCCATCGTGACCGTGGACCTGCGCCTCAACGAGCCGCGCTATGCCTCGCTGCCGAACATCATGAAAGCCAAGAAGAAAGAGATCGCCGAGAAATCGCCCGAGGCGTACGGCGTCGATATCTCGCCGCGCCTGACGGTGGTGAAGGTGACCGAGCCTGCGACCCGCAGCGCCGGTGTGAAAGTTGAAGATGTGGCGGCCCTGGTCGCGAAACTCAAAACGGCAGGAGCTGTCTGATGGCCGTCCTCGTCATTGCAGAACATGACAATGCAAACCTCTCGGATGCGACCGCGAAGGTCGTGACCGCCGCCGCGAAGTTCGGCAGCGATGTCGATGTGCTCGTCGCCGGTGAAGGCGCCGGCGCCGTCGCCGCAGCGGCTGCGCAGATCGCCGGTGTGCGCAAGGTCGTCCACGCCGATGGCGCCTCGCTGAAGAAGCAGTCCGCCGAAGCCATGGAAGCCCTCGTTGTGCCGATGATGGCCGGCTATGACGCCGTGTTCATCGCCGCCACCACCACGGGCAAGAACATCGCCCCGCGCATCGCCGCGAAACTGGATGTGATGCAGCTGTCCGAAATCGTGGAAGTGATTGATCCGTCCACGTTCGTTCGCCCGATCTATGCCGGCAACGCGATCATGACGGTCAAATCGTCGGACGCGAAAAAAGTGATCACCGTGCGCGGCACGGCCTTCCCGGCCGCCGCAGGCGGCGGCGCAGCGTCCGTCGAAACCGCGGCAGCGCCGGCAGGTCCGTTCAAGTCGGAATTCGTCTCCGACGAGATGGTGAAATCCGACCGCCCGGAACTGACGGCCGCAAAGCGGATCGTCTCGGGCGGACGCGCGCTCGGCTCGTCCGACAAGTTCAAGGAAGTGATCATTCCGCTGGCAGACAAGCTCGGCGCCGCCGTTGGCGCCTCGCGCGCCGCCGTCGATGCGGGTTATGCCCCGAACGACTATCAGGTCGGCCAGACCGGCAAGATCGTCGCCCCAGAACTCTACGTCGCCGTCGGCATCTCGGGCGCCATCCAGCACCTTGCCGGGATGAAGGATTCCAAGATCATCGTCGCCATCAACAAGGACGAGGAGGCGCCGATCTTCCAGGTCGCCGATTACGGCCTCGTGGCGGATCTGTTCGTCGCCGTGCCGGAACTGACCAAGTCGCTCTAGGCAGTCGTGTTGCTGAAGCAAAAGCCCGCGCCGCGTGCGCGGGCTTTTTCATTCCACCGCAAGCATCGGGTGGCAAGCGGCCTCTGCCGGGTGCGAGATGGGGTTCCACAAACAAGGAGCACACCCATGTCATTCACCATCACCGGATTGCCGCTGCAGACTTTCGCGCACCTGTTCGGCCTCAGCGACGAAGTCCTCCGCCTACAGAACATCGTTCGCAAGACGGCCGACGCAAAGCCGGGATATCCCTGCCGGATCACCCTGCAGGACGCCGAGCCGGGCGAGACCGTTCTCCTGCTGAACCATGAAAGCCACACCGTGCCCACGCCCTATGCCTCGCGTTATGCGATCTATGTTCGCGAAACGGCGTCAGACGCCGCGACGTTCCGGGATGAACTGCCGCCCGTTTTCGCCAATCGTCCGATCGCGCTGCGGCTGTTCAATGCGGACGGCATGCTTCTGGGTGCCGACATGGGCGTCAATGCCGACGTGAAGGCCAAGATCGAACTGGCCTTTGGCCGCGAGGACGTTGCCTATATTCACGCGCACAATGCCATGCATGGGTGTTTTGCTGCGGAAATCAGACGAACGGACTCCCTGGAGTCAGCTTCGCTCTGATGTGCAAGGCAGGCCTGCAAACCAGCTCTTTGATGCGCTGCACAAAACGCTATAACGAGCGCATTCAACACGTGTTCAAGGATCGCGGGCATGGCGCAAGCCGGGACGGAAATCAGGACGGTCGGCATCATCGGAGCCGGGCAGATGGGCAACGGCATCGCGCATGTCTCGGCCCTCGCTGGATATGATGTCGTGCTGACGGACGTGTCGGCGGCCGCGCTCGAAAAGGGCGCGGCCACGATGGAAGCCAACATGCGCCGCCAGGTCGCGCGCGAGATCATTACCGTCGAGGCAATGACGGCGGCGCTGAAGCGCGTGCGCGCCTCGACCGACATGAAATCCCAGGCCGGTTCCGATCTCGTTATCGAGGCAGCGACCGAGAAGCGCGAAATCAAGGAGCAGATCTTCCGGTCGATCTGCGAAGTCGTGCCGGCGCATACCTTCCTCGCAACCAATACATCGTCGATCTCGATCACGCGGCTCGCGTCGGTGACCGACCGGCCGGAACGGTTCATCGGGCTGCACTTCATGAACCCGGTGCCGCTGATGAAGCTGGTCGAGGTCATCCGCGGACTGAATACGGACCAGGAGACGTTCGAGACCGCGATCACGTTCGCGAAACGCATCGGCAAGACGACCACGAACGCCGAGGATTATCCCGCCTTCATCGTGAACCGCATCCTGATGCCGATGATCAATGAGGCGGTTTATACGCTCTACGAGGGCGTCGGGAACGTCGAGTCGATCGATACGGCAATGCGCCTCGGGGCGAACCATCCGATGGGGCCTTTGCAACTCGCAGACTTTATCGGCCTCGATACGTGCCTTTCGATCATGCAGGTCCTGCATGACGGCCTTGCGGACACAAAATACCGCCCATGCCCGTTGCTGGTGAAATTTGTCGAGGCCGGATGGCTGGGCAAGAAATCCGGGCGCGGCTTCTATGATTATTCCGGCGATCATCCGGTCCCGACCCGGTAGGCAGGCGGTCTCTTTAACCCTTCGTTTAGGCCTGCCGGGCTCCTTGGACTTCGAAACCGAAGTTCCAGGAGTTTTCCATGTCCGTCCGTACACCGCTGACTTTCCTGGCCGGCGCCGGGGTTATGCTCACGATTGTGGCGGGCGGCGCGATCTACGCTTCCCGCGCGCCGGTGGCGGCAGCGGCGACATCCGCGTCAGTTGAAACTCCGCTGACGGTCTATTGGTCGGATGGCGATTCCGGGCGGCTTTCGGATGGCACGAAGTTCCGTCTGCACGGCATCGATTCGCCGGAGACGGGTTCAATGAAGCAGCGCGGCGGCGCGAAATGCGAAGCGGAGCGCGCGCTGGGATACAAGGCCAAGGAAGCGGCGCTGGAACTCACGCGCGGCAAGACCGTCACCGTCAGTGAAACGAGGGGTAAGGACCGGTATGAGCGCACGGTGGTGCGGCTCGCAATCGGCGGAGAGGATGTCGCCGGCCTGCTCGTGGCGGGCGGCACGCACCGGGCGTGGGATTATGACGGGCGTCAGAAAAAGCCCGATTGGTGCGCGGCAGCGGCCAGCTAGGCGTCGGCCCAGCGGCGCAGCAGCGCGCCGATGGATTTGTCGAGCGCGAGCAGCTCCGGCGCGTCTGCGGGCAGGCGGGCGGCCAGCGAGATCTTGAGGTTTTCGAGATCGAACAGGATGTCGCGCGCGGCGGCGTCCCGGATGCTGCTTTCGATCCAGCCGACGCAGGCAAGGCGCGTGCCGCGCGTCACAGGGCGGACTTGATGGATGGCGCCGGACGGGTAGAGGACAAGATCGCCGGCATCCGGCTTGGCGGTGTAGTTACCCGCGGGCGTGTCGATAACCAGTTCGCCGCCGTCATAGGTGGCCGGGTCTGACAGGAAGAGCGTGAAGGAAAGATCCGTACGCAGACGGCCCGCAGGGACCGGCATCAGCGCGTTGTCGACGTGGCGGCCGTAATGTCCGCCATCTTCGGTCCGGCTGACAAGGAGGCGCGAGAAGCGGCGAGGGCGAGCCGCTGCGCGCAGGACCGCGTGGCCGGAGATGTCATCCAGCAGGGCCGCGTGCAGCGCTTCGCCCGCTTCGGATCGCAGGTCAGCCTGTAGATTGTGTTTCACGGCGCGGGCCCGGCCGCCAGCGGTCAACTCTCCCGGTTGCCAGGTCAGCGTCTCGGCAGCCGACAACACACTGGCCAACGTGTCGAGCGAGAGGACATTGGCGAGTGTGAGGTACATGATGCCGCGCTGCTAAAACTGAGAATGACTTGCAAACAGCAGCCTAGCGGGCATAGACTGAGGGTGCAATTCATTCCGGAGACCTGACATGAACTTCGTACCCAAGCGCTGGATGGGGCTCGGCCTCGGTGCGGCTCTGATCGGCGCGGCAAGTCTTTCGGCCTGCGGCGGTGAGGGCGGCGAGGCCAGCGCGCCGGTTGCGGCGCAATCCGCCGGTGACGCCCATGCCGGCCACGGTGAAGGCGGCGAAGGCGGGGAAGGCGAGGGTGCGTTTCCCCGTCTGGATGCCACCTCGGCATTGCCAGTCGAAAAGCGGCTGGCCTTCATGTCCGGACACGTCGCGGCGGGGCTGGCGCTTTATCGCGCGGGAGCGCCGGGCGAAGCGGCGCCGCACCTGCTGCATCCGGTTTCGGAGACGCATGCCGACGAGCGCGCCGGGCTGGATGCGCTCGGCTTCAAGCCGGAGGTGTTCGAACAGGTCTCGGCAGCGCTCGAGGCGGGAAAACCCGCCGAAGAGATCGAACCCCTTCTGGCCGAGGCTGAAGCCAATCTGAAGGCCATGCGCGAGGCGGCCGGCGGGACGCCGAAGGAGCTCATCGAATACCTGATGAAGACGACGGCGGACGAATTTGATGCGGGTGTCGATAACGGCGAGATCGTCAACGCGGGCGAGTTCCAGGATGCCTACGGCTTTGCGGTGGTCGCGCGCGACATTGCCAGCGCGCAGGATCCGGCCGTCTACGGCGACCTGAAGCTGGAACTGGACCTGCTGGTGCTGATGTGGACCGGCAAGGCCCCGCTGGCAGCCTCGACCCCGGCGCCCGAATCCGAGATGGCATTGCAGCTCGCGCGGGTGAAAACCGCCCTAGCGGCCCTGCCTTAGGGCCGCATCGATAAACTGCACGGCTTCAAGTGAGGCCCAGTCGGCCTCGCCCGACAGGCGCGCAAGTTCGGCGCCGTCCGGTCCGTAGAGGATGGTGGTCGGGAAGCCCTGAACATTGGCGCCATAGACGATGTCGCCGCGGTCGAGCGGGGCGTGCCGGAAGGTGATGTTGGCGGCGCCGAGTTCGGTCAGCCGCTGACGGGCGAACGCGACGTCTTCCTCCGAATCGATACTGATGGCGACGACTTCAAAAGCGTCGCTGCCGCGCGCGGCCTGCAGGGCGCCGAGGGATGGCATTTCCTGCTCGCAAGGCGGGCACCAGGTCGCCCAGTAGTTCACGAGGATCGTCTTGCCCTTGAAGCTCGCGAGATCTGCCTCGCTCCCGTCGGCGAGCGTGAAGGTGCCGGAGGGGGCAAGCTGGCCGGCGGACGCGAAGTCCACCTTCTCCAGCGTGCCCTTCGCATACCGCTCCAGCGGGTTGACGGGTGGTTTGCCACCGGCTGCGCTCATCAGCACATAGACAATCGCGGCGACGGCGACCAAGAAGAGGCCGGCAAAGGCATAACGTATCATTGGGGCGCGCGCTCCGAGGGGCCGATAACGAGGGATATGGCGATGAATCCGGGCAAAGGCCAGACAATGTGGGGTGGCCGTTTTGCCGCAACGCCGTCCGACATCATGAACGAAATCAATGCCTCGCTCGATGTCGACCGGCGGATGGCCGAGGAAGACGTGGCCGGCAGCCGGGCGCATGCGGACATGCTGGCGGAAATGGGCATTCTCAGCGCGGCGGATAACGAGGCGATCCAGTCCGGGCTGGACATGATCTCGGCGGAGATGCGGGCAGGGACCTTCCCGTTCCGGCGCGAACTGGAAGACATCCACATGAATGTCGAAGCGCGCCTCAAGGAGCTGATCGGCGAGCCGGCGGGGCGGCTGCATACCGCGCGGTCCCGCAACGACCAGGTGGTAACGGATTTCCGGCTCTGGACGCGCGGCGCGCTCGCCGAGACCAGCCACCTCGTCACGGCGCTTCAGGCCGCGCTGGTGCGCCGGGCGGGCGAGAACACCGCGACTTTCATGCCGGGCTTCACCCATCTGCAGACCGCGCAACCCGTAACGCTTGGCCATCATCTGCTGGCCTATGTGGAAATGCTGGAGCGCGACCGCACACGCCTTCTGGACTGCGCCGCGCGGCTGAACGAATGCCCGCTGGGCGCGGCGGCGCTCGCCGGCACGGGCTTTCCGATCGACAGGGACATGACGGCCGAGGCGCTCGGTTTTGCCCGGCCGATGGCGAATTCGCTGGACGCGGTGGGCTCGCGCGATTTTGCGCTGGAGGCGCTGAGCACGCTGTCGATTGCGGCCACGCACCTGTCGCGGCTGGCGGAGGAGATCGTGCTCTGGACGAGCCCGCAATTCGGCTTTGCGCAGCTGCCGGATGAATGGTCCACGGGCTCGTCCATCATGCCGCAGAAGCGCAATCCGGATGCGGCAGAACTGATCCGGGCGAAGGCCTCGCTGATCACCGGGCTGTTCTCGGCCCTGCAAGGCGCGGTGAAGGCCCTGCCGCTCGCCTATGCCAAGGACCTGCAGGATGACAAAAGGCTCACCTTCGAAGCCTTCGACACGTTTGATCTCTGCGTGCGGGCGATGACGGGGATGGTCGAGACAATCCGGTTCAAGCCGGATGTGATGCGCGCGGCGGCGGGCCGGGGCTATTCGACGGCGACGGATCTGGCCGACTGGCTGGTGCGCGAGGCGGGCCTGCCGTTCCGGGACGCGCACCATGCGACGGGTCAGATCGTGGCACTGGCGGAGTCAAAGGGCGCCGAACTTGCGGAGCTTTCGCTGCCGGACCTGCAGAAGGTGCATTCCGCAATCACCAAAGATGTCTTCAATGTGTTGACGGTCGAGGCGTCTGCCTCATCGCGGACATCTTATGGCGGCACAAGCCCTGTTCGGGTCGCCGAACAAGTGGCACAGTGGAAACAGAGACTTAGACTGGAGTGACGACGATGAAACGTATCCTTGCCGCCTCAGCGGCGATTTTCCTGCTTGGCGGCGTGTCGGCCTGTGGCCTGACCGGTGACCTGAAGCGCCCTGGGCCGCTGATCGGGGGCGCCAATGAAGTCGATCCGGTCACGCTGCCGGACGCCGACAACAAGAACCTGCCCGAGTTGCCGGACCGTCCGTCCGACCCGGCTGCGGGCGACGCCGATGACGAACTTCTCGGCGGGCCGGGAACCCGTTGATGCGAGCGCGCAGCCTTCTGGCGGTCTGCGCCCTGGCGGCGCTCGCCGCGTGCCAGACGGCCGCGCCGGTCATCACGCTGGCCGAAACGGCGCAGACCGAGCCGGTCGGCGTGGCGGCGCCGGTGAGCGACAATCCGTCCGAGGGGATGACGGAAAATGACTGGGGCGGGGAAGTTCCGCAGACGAAGCCGGCCGGCGCTGTAAGCGAAGGCGGCCTCGGCGACCTCGACTAGCCCGGGAGACCGAATGCATCATTTCAGCTATTCCGGCGGGCGCCTTCACTGCGAGGGGGTGGACCTTGCGGCTGTCGCGGCGGCGGTGGGCACGCCTTGCTATGTCTATTCCAGCGCCACGCTCGTTCGCCATGCGCGCGTGATTGCCGATGCGTTCCGTGGGCAGAGCGTGCTGGTCGCCTATTCGGTCAAGGCCAACGGGAACCTTGCCGTGCTCGCAACGCTTGCGGGGCAGGGCTGCGGCGCCGATGTGGTCAGTGCGGGAGAATTGCTCCGGGCACGGAAGGCAGGCATTCCGGCCGCGAAGATCGTCTTCTCCGGTGTTGGCAAGACCGCGGCAGAGATGACGCTCGCCCTGGAGCAGGGCATCCATCAGTTCAACGTGGAGAGCGCCGCCGAACTGCGTCTCCTGTCCGAAGTGGCGGCGAAGCTCGGCCGTGAGGCACCGGTTGCCTTGCGGGTGAACCCGGATGTGGCGGCGGGCGGGCACCCCAACATCTCGACGGGCAAGTCGGGTGACAAATTCGGCGTGCCCTGGGGCGAGGCGGAAGCGCTGTATGCCGAAGCGGCCAGCCTGCCGGGAATCCGCGCCGTCGGGGTCGACGTGCATATCGGCAGCCAGATCGGCGATCTTGCGCCCATGCGGGCGGCGTTCGAGAAGGTGGTCGCGCTGGCGCTGCGCCTGCGAACGCAAGGCCACGCGATCGGCCGGATCGACGTGGGCGGCGGCCTGGGTATTCCGTACAAGGAGGGCGATGCGCCGGCGCCGCCGTCCGAATACGCGGCCATGATTTCCGAGGTCGTTGCCGGACACGGCTTCGAGATCATCCTGGAGCCCGGCCGTGTGATCGCCGGGAATGCCGGGGTGATGCTGACCACGGCGCTTTACGAGAAGGAAGCGCCGGACCGGACGTTCCTGATCATCGATGCGGGCATGAATGACCTGATCCGGCCGGCGCTCTACGGGGCGCATCACGACATCCTGCCCCTGGCCGAGCCGGCGGCGGGCCATCCGTTGAAAACCTATGACGTCGTCGGCCCGATCTGCGAATCCACGGACAAGTTTGCGGCGGGCCGCGAGATGCCTGCGGTGAAGGCCGGCGAACGGCTCGCCTTCATGTCGGCCGGCGCCTACGGCGCGGTGCTGTCTTCGGCCTATAATGCGCGGCCGCTGGTGCCGGAAGTGCTGGTCGATGGCGACCTGTTTGAGATCGTCCGCAGACGTCCGACATTCGAGGAATCGATCGGGCTGGAGAAAGTACCCGCGTGGCTTACGACGGTAGCCTGACCGAGATCGCGGCAAAGGTTGCTGCGACGAAGCGCAGGCTGACGCTGCTGGCGCTCGGGCACGCGTATTGGCCCGTCTTCGTTCTGGTCATGTTGTTCCTTGCGGCGGCGCTGTCGGGCGGATTTGACCGTCTGGACAAGATCACGGCGGCGCTGCTCACGCCGCTGATCCTGCTGGGTGGCGGGCTGCTGACCTGGCGCGGCATGAAGCGCTATGCGAAGCCGGACGAGGCGGAGGCGGCGCGGCTGCTGGAGGCGCCGTCGGAGCTGCGGCCACTCAGCTCACTGAAGGATCGCCCGGCGCATCCCTCGGCGGCGGCAGCCGGGCTTTGGGAAGCGCACCGCGTCCGACTTCTTGCGGAACTGAAAAACCTCCGGCTGCCGCGCTTCGGTGCGCAGTGGAAGGCGCTGGACCCGTACCTGTTGCGGGGCCTGCTGCCCGCCGCGGTGATCGGCTTTGCCGTCCTGGCCGGCGGGGATGGACCGGGCCGCGTCTGGCGCGCGCTGTTCCCGGACTATGGCGCGCTCGTCGGCGCCGACAAGATGGTGGTGGAGGCCTGGGTCACCCCGCCGGAACATACGGGACGCCCGCCGATCTTTCTCAAGCCCGGCACGGAAAATGTCCGTGTGCCGATGGGCTCGGAAGTGACCCTGCGAACCGAAGCGCGGTCTGCGCCGAAGCTCGTGATGCGCGGGGCGCGCGACAAGGACGCGAAGTTTGTCGAAACGCCGGACGGCGCGTGGGAAGCCAAGGCGAAAATCACCGGCGATACGCGCATCCGCGTGCATTGGTGGGGCGAGCGGGCACGCTACGGTTTCCAGGTGCTGCCGGATGCGGCGCCCGTCATCGAGTTTGTCGCGCCGCCAGAGCCCGGCTCACAGGACCGCGTGAAGATTGCCTGGAAGGCGTCCGATGATTACGGGCTGGCCGCCGTGGAACTCGCGGTCCGCCTGCAGACGCCGCATCCCGCCGCGTCGGACGCCGAGGACCGCGTGCCGGTTCCGCTCCCGGGCACGGCCGGGGTGAAGGAACTGGACGCCAAGAACGAACTGGACCTCACGCGCCATCGCTGGGCCGGGCTTCCCGTAGAGATCCAGCTCGTCGCGATTGATGGCGCCGGACAGGAAGGGCGCAGCGAGAGCATCTCGTACACGCTGCCCGAGAAGCTGTTTCTGGATCCGCTGGCCCGGGCCGCGCAGGAAGCGCGCGTCACGGTGCTGCGCGAGCCGCGTGGTTATGCCGAAACCGGAAAGAACGATCAGGCGCTGAAGGACGGCGCCGTGAACACGGCGGCCACCGGACGCCTCAGCGCGGCGCCGGAAGGCGTGCGGCAGGCTGTGCTGATGCTCGAATCGATGACCTACAAGGGCGAGATGTTCATCGACGATCTCGGCGTGTTCATGGGGCTGCAGATGGCCGAGAGCACGCTGGTGGCCGCGGGCACAAAGGCCGAGGCCGAAGCGGTCGAGCCGCTGCTCTGGGCGATCGCGCTGAAGCTGGAATTCGGCAGCGCGGCGGACGCGGCGCGGCGGTTGGAGGCGGCGCGGGCCGCGCTTGAGCGCGCGCTGAGGGACGGCGCGCCGGAAGAGGAAATCCGCAGGCTGATGGAAGCGTTCCGCGACGCGGCGAATGAATATCTTGCCGCCAAGATGGCCGAGGCGATTGCCAATGGCCTCGAAGAGCCGCCCTCGACCGAGGATGGCGAGGCGGCCGCGGACGGGCAGGGCCTTGGCGGGCAGGACTTCGAAGAGATGCTCAACGCGCTGCAGGACCTGACGGAGACGGGCGCCAGCGATCAGGCGCGCCAGCTGCTGACCGACATCACCAACATGCTCGAGAATCTCGAGTTCCAGAAAGGCGGCGAGGGGCAGCAGGGCCAGGGCATGCCGGGGCAGCAGGCCGAGGGCGAAGAAAGTGACGTGCCGCCCGAAGAGCAGGAGCTGACAGACGCGATGCGGCGGTTGTCCGAACTGCTGCGGGAGCAACGCCAGCTGAATGACGATACGCTCGCCCAGCAGCGCGGCGAAGAGCCGGGTCAGCCTGGCAACGCGCCGCCGCCGTTCGGCTCGCCCGAGGGTGAGGGCGCTGATGAAGGCGCCGGCGGCCAGCAGGAAGGCGACGGCATGGGCCGCGGGGAGGAAAACCCGGGCCAGGCCGGGACCGGCGCAGGCGAAGGCGGGGAGCCCCAGGACGGCAACCAGGGCGGCGGCCAGCAGCGCGGCGGCACGCTGGCCGAGCGTCAGGCGCAGCTCGGCGACCTTGTGGACCGGTTTGCGCAGCAGTCCGGACAGGGCGAAGGCGGCGGTCAGCCCGGCCAGGACGGCCAGATTGATCCGGACGCGCTGTCCGCGATCCGGGACGCGCAGCGACGCGCCGAACAGGCGCTCGAGAACGGCAATGAAGGCCGCGCCATCATGGAGCAGGAGCGGGCAACGCAGATGATGTCGGAGCTGTCGCGCGAACTCGCGAGCGAACTCGACAGCCTGCAATCGCAGCGCCTGGGCGAGCAGGGCGCGACTTCGGATCCGATGGGCCGCTCGCTGATGGGCGCCGGCAATGATGGTGAGGGTGTCAACATTCCGGAGGAGGCCGAGCGCCAGCGCGCCAAGGACATCCTCGATGAACTCCGCCGCCGCTATGACGAAGCGGACGACGAAGAAGAGCGCGAATATCTGCGCCGGTTGCTGGACCGGTTCTGAGACGGCTTGCACGGCGCGGCTTTCCCTGACTTGATCAGGGAAAACGGGAGGAGAAAGCGATGGCGCAGCCGTGGACCTATACCAAAGGCCTCAAGGATATCGGCAACGGGCTCTACGCCTGGCTGCAGCCGGATGGCGGCTGGGGCTGGTCGAATGCGGGATTGATCCGGGACGGCGAAGCGAGCCTGCTGGTGGATACGCTGTTCGACATGGCGCTCACGCGGGACATGTTGTCGGCGATGGAGGATGCGACCGGGATCGGCGCGGGCCGGATCGGCACCATCGTCAATACGCATGCGAACGGCGACCATTGCCACGGCAACGGATGTTGTCCGCAGGCGGAGATTATTGCGAGCGAGGCCAGCGCGCGGGAAATGGCCGAAGTGCCGCCCGCCATGCTCGCCCAGTTCAAGGCGATGGGTGCGAAGCTTGGCCCGGCTGGCGCCTACTTCGCGGATGTGTTTGCGCCCTTCGACTTCGAGAATGTGGACGAGCGGGTGCCCACGCGGACATTCTCCGGAACGCTTGATGTGAAGGTCGGAGACAAGGTTGTGAACCTGGTCGAAGTCGGCCCGGCGCATACGGGCGGCGATGTGCTGGTGCATGTGCCCGGCGACCGGGCGGTGTTCACGGGCGATATCCTGTTCATCGATGGCACGCCGCTGATGTGGGCGGGGCCGGTCGCCAACTGGATCCGGGCCTGCGAGACGATCATCGCGATGGACGTGGATGTCATTGTGCCCGGGCATGGTCCGATCACGGACAAGGCGGGCGTGCGCCGCGTGGCGGAGTACCTCGCCTATATCGACGCCGAGGCTCGCAAGCGGTTCGACGCCGGCTTGCCGGTCCGCGAGGCGGCCCTCGACATTGCGCTGGGTGACTACGCGAACTGGGGCGACGCCGAACGCATCGCGGTGAACGTCGACAGTCTTTACCGGGAGTATCGCGGCGACGGAAAGGTGACGCCGGTCATCGAGCTGTTCGCGCTGATGGCCGAGGTTCGCAGCGCCCGCCGGTCCTAGATGGCGCTCTAGTGCAGCTTGAGCTTCGGCCGGACGACCTGGTTGACGTGGCCCATGAAGATCATGCCCAGGCCGCGCAATGAACCGTGGATCGCCATCAGGTGCATCCGGTAGAGCGATACATAGACAAAGCGCGCCAGGCGGCCTTCGATCGCCATGCGGCCGCCCACGAGGTTGCCCATCAGCGTCCCGACGGTGGCATAGCGGCTCATCGAGATCAGGGAGCCCTTGTCTTCGTAGGTGAAGTCCTTGAGCGGCTTGCCTTCGATCAGGGCACGGATGTTGTGATAGGCGGTGCCGGCCATCTGGTGCGCGCTCTGGGCGCGCGGCGGAACGGCGTGCGAGGCGCCGGGCGCGGTGTAGGAGGCGCAGTCGCCGATGGCGAAGATGCGGTCATCGCGCGTGGTCTGCAGCGTGCCTTTCACGATGAGCTGGTTGGACCGGTTCGTCTCGAGGCCGGCAATGTCCTTCAGGAAATCCGGCGCCTTGACGCCAGCGGCCCAGACCTTGAGGTCCGCCAGGAAGCGGCGCCCGTCCTTGGTCTCGATGGCCTCTTCCGTCACGCGGGAGACCTGCGCGCCGGTCGCGACGTCGACGCCCAGGGTTTCCAACTCCTTTTGGGCGGCTTCCGCGAGTTTCTCGGGCAGGGCCGGCAGGATGCGCGGGCCCGCTTCGAGAAGGCTGACCTTCAGGCGCTTTTCGTCGAACACTTCAAGCCCGTAATAGCGCAGGGCCGAGGCGGAGTTGTAGAGTTCGGCTGCAAGCTCGACGCCGGTGGCGCCGCCGCCGACGATGGCGACGCGGACATATTCGTCCGCCTCCGGATTGAGGCTGAGGCGGCGCGAGCAGCGCAGGCACTGGTTGAGCAGGCGCTGGCGGAAGCCATCCGCATCCCGGCGGCTTTCCAGCGAGAGGCAGTGGTCCTTCACGCCCTCGACGCCAAAATCATTCGAAACGGAGCCGAGGGCGATCACGAGATAGTCGTAGCGGATCTGATGCTCGCCCATCAGCTCGGAACCGTCGACGTCGAGCAGGGGCGCGACGATGACCTGGCGCTTTTCCCGGTCGATGCCCTTCAGGGCGCCCTGGAAGTAGCGATAGCCCCAGCGGTGAGCGTGGGCGCCGTAGCCGACCTCATCGAGGTTTGCGTCGAGTGAGCCGGCGGCGACTTCGTGCAGCAGCGGCTTCCAGATATGGGTCCGGTTGCGCTCGAGCAGGATGATGTCGAATTTTTCGCGGCCATAGCGCGCGCCAAGCTTGGCGGCGAGCTGCAGGCCTCCGGCCCCGCCCCCCACGACTACGATCTGGATCTTCAGGTTTGGCATGTCGGAACGTTATTGTCGGGATTCGGCGGAAAGCAAACGCCGATGGCTCAGCGATTGGCGCCGGGCACCCATTTCACGTCATCTGCGCCATTTTTGTTCGCGGCCCGCCCGGCGACGAACAGCCAGTCCGACAGGCGGTTGATGAAGGCGAGGGCAACCGGGTTCACGGGCTCGTTTTCGAGCGCGCCGAGTTCGGCCACATGCCGTTCGGCCCGCCGGCAGAGCGTTCGGGCGACATGAAGCTGGGCCGCGAGGCGCGATCCGCCCGGCAGGATGAAGCTGTCGAGCGGCGGGATCGCGGCGTTCATGGCGTCGATCTCGCCTTCCAGGCGCGTGACCTGCGACTCGATGATCCGCAGCGGCGTCCATTCGAGCACCCGGCCGCGCTCCGGGGTGGCGAGGTCCGCGCCAAGGTCGAACAGGTCGTTCTGGATGCGCCGGATGGCCACCAGCATCTCGCCTTCGGCCTCAAGGGCGGCGACGCCGAGCGCGGCGTTCAGTTCATCGACGGTGCCATA
>JAIXRO010000018.1 GCA_027485145.1 Hyphomonadaceae bacterium
AAATGCATGTGTGACCTGCTGACCCGCATGTTGCAATGCAGCGTAACCGTCTTAAATAACGCTCATGCCAAGGGTCCTGGGCATAACCCGATCATTCCTCCGATTGGGCGTTTCCTCCCCCTAACAGGACCCCACTTACAGCCCGGCGCGTCGCAAGATGCAGCCGGGCTCTCTTTTTTCCGGCCGAGGCATGGGCACGGTACACCGGCAGAAGGAACATTCTCGACCGACGGACCGGGATCCGCCATGTTCCGGAAAAAGAACCGGAGGTTCCTGCCATGTCGTCCCGCCACCTTGTCGATCCCGAACTCGCCGCCTTCCTTGAGGCGTTTCCGACCTTAAACATTTCGGCGGACAATATAGGGCTCATACGCGCCGCGCGGGCCGCGATGCTTGACCAATTGCCCGCCTTTCCAGACGCGGTAATCGTGGAGGAGCGGCACATCCCGGGCCCGGACGGCGCGCCGCCGGTGCGCACCAAGATCTACCGGCGAAAGGACGGGGCCGCGCGGCGCCCGGCCATTCTGCATCTGCATGGCGGGGGCTATGTGATGGGCAATCCCGAGTTCATGGGGCCGCAATGCGCGCTGTGGGCAGAGGCGTTTGATGCGGTCGTGGTCGCCCCAGCCTATCGTCTCGGGCCGGAAACCTGCTTTCCCGGCAATATCGAGGATGCCTACGCCGCGCTCGCCTGGACGATGGCGGAGGCGGACGCGCTCGGTATTGATACCCAGCGCATCGCCGTTGCGGGAGAAAGTGCGGGCGGCGGGCTTGCGGCCGCGCTCGCCCTGCTCGTGCGCGACCGGGGCGAGTACTCATTCTGCCACCAGCAGCTGATCTTTCCGATGATCGACGACCGGACGTCCGTGCGCGCCGATTTGTCTGCGATGTATGGCGAGTTCGTATGGACGAATGCGTCCAACCATTTCGGCTGGTCGGCCTTGCTGGGCCAGGCGCCGGGTCTTGAAGGCGTTTCGCCCTACGCGGCGGCGGCCCGGGCGGAAAACCTCGCAAACCTGCCACCGGTGTTCATGGCGACCGGCGCGCTCGATCTCTTTGCGGAAGAAAACCTTGACTACGCCAAGCGCCTCATGGCGGCGGGTGTCCCGGTCGAGTTGCACGTCTATCCGGGTGCGCCGCATGCCTTCATGCAGGCCGTCGATGCAGCCGTGACGAAAACGTACAACCGCGATGCCATGAGGGCCCTGGCGCGCGGACTGGGCGTTCCGCCGCGTTGAGGCGGCGGGCTGGCCCGCCTTGAAATGGCCGCGGGCGTGTGTTGTCTGTCAATTCGGCAAGGCGTGGGGAGCCGAACATGCGCCGCTGGATCATCGGAGTGCTTCTCTTGGTGCTGGCGGGCGCAGGCGCCGGCACAGCCTTTTTCCTGCTTCAGCCCAAGCCGTCGAAATATCATCCGCAGTTCGGCACCGATTGCAACGCGCTGCTGACCCCGGTGACTGTGAACGCGGTCGACTGCGTGCGCGTCCTGTTCGGCACCAATCGCGAGTTGGTGCTTGAAGGCAATGAACCGGGTCTCGATCAGGAAGCGGACGTCGAGGATGTGAAGTCCCGCAACGCGGCCCGTCTGCATCTCGGCCGCGCAGATGTTTGGTTGCCGAAGCTGGTTGAAGAGGGCGGCTCGCGCGACCGGGGCGAGACACCGATCCTCAATGGTCCCCCGCCCGAGGAGCCGGACGAACTCGCCAAGTATGTCTTCCTGACACGTATTACCAAAGCAGGCACCGACGCCTTCGTGACAGAGCTGGATCAGGCTGTTTCCGGCCGGCGCAGCGCGTCAGTTCTACTGTTTGTGCACGGGTTCAATACGCCGTTCGATGATGCGCTGATCCGCTCGGCCCAGCTGTCCGTCGACCTGTCGCGCCGCGGCGCATTCGATGCAGGTGCGCCGATGCTGTTCAGCTGGCCGTCCGCGGGCCAGGTGTCGCTGGATGATTATCGCGGCGACCAGGCGCGGTCACTCGAAGCGGCGCCCTACCTGGAGGAATTCCTGGATCTGATCACCGACAATACGAAGATCAGCCGGATCAATATCGTCGCCCATTCGATGGGTAACCGGATCCTGACCGAGGCGCTCGAGTCTTACGCTCAAGACTATCTCGAGCGGCATCGCCGCGATGATCTCGAATTCCGGATCATTCTCGTCGCGGCCGATGTGGACCGCGACATCTTTGAAGCCACCACGGGCGTCCTGGACAACCTGCAGGCCAACGTGACCATCTACACGTCGGACGCCGACCGGGCCCTGCACGTGTCGGAGATTGTGAACAGCAAGCTGCGACTGGGCGATACGAATGGCGACAAGCCGTTCATCCGCGCCGACCCCTATTACGAGACGGTGGACGCGACCGGTATCGCCACGGAACTGTTTGGCCTTGGTCACAACTACTATTCGGACAACCCGTTCATTCTCGGTGACATTCATTGTGCGATGGCCGAGGCGAATCCGGAATTGCGGGCTCTCGAGCGCCGCCGGTATGGCAGCACACCGGACGGATCAGAGTATTTCCGCATCAACGCCAAGATCGATCCAAGCGAAGAGGAATGTTCGCTCTTCCGGGATGCCTTCCCGCTGACGGACATCAGCGAAGCGCCGGAGCCGGTCGTCGAGCCTGCGGCTGCGCCCGCGCCGCCGGCCCAGCGCAGTGCGCCCCGGCGGCAGGAATTGCCTGAGCTTGAGGCAGAGCCGCCGCCGCCTGCGATTGTCGGTTCCAGTCCGCCACCGGCACCGCCACCCCCGCCGCCTGTCATGGAAGCCGGACCAGAACGTCCTCAACCGGTCGAGATCGTTCTGCTCGTTCCGGATCGTGAGGCGTTCGATGCCGGCCTGCTCGTCGAACAGCTCCGTCCGGCGCTTTCCCGGGCGAACCCGGTTCTGATCGAGATCAGCGCCCACACCAGCGGTGCCGGTGAGGATGCGGACAATCTCGCGCTCAGCCAACGCTGGGCCGACGCGTTGCGCGAGCGGCTGATAAACCAGGGTGTGCAAGCCGGGATCATCTCGGCGAACGGCTTTGGCGAAAGCCGGCCGGACGTGGACGATCCCGATGCCCTGGAGAACCAGCGGATCGTGGTGTTCATCCGCTATGAGTAAGGCAGGCTAGGTCGCGGCGCGCAGCATCCAGGCGGTCTTCTCGGCGATCTGTGCGCGCTGCGTGAACAGGTCGACCGTGACGGGGTCATTGTTCTTCTCCGCCACCTTGATGCCGGCCTTGGCCGCCTTGCTCACGGCCTCGTGGCCCGCGGCCAGGTGTTTCACCATGTCGACAGCGTCGGGCACACCATTGTCGGGCTTGATCGTGGCATGTTCCAGCATTTCTCCCGACGAGCCGGGTGCAAAATGGCCGAGGGCGCGGATGCGCTCGGCGATCAGGTCGAGGGCCAGCCACAGCTCGTTATACTGCGCCATGAACATGGTGTGCAGCTCGTTGAAGCGCGGGCCGGTCACGTTCCAGTGGTAGCCGTGTGTCTTGGTGTAGAGCGCGTAGGTCTCGCCCAGCAGCACCTTCAGCGCCTCCGCCGAAGTCTTCCGGGCCGCGTCGGTCAGTCCTATGTCGATCGCCATGTTGGCCTCCTGATCCGTTGAACATCTGTGCGACGGATATGGGTCTACACCCGGCGCCGTGCAAATGCGTACTATCCGAAGGTGTTATAGACCGAGTCTATGACAGGGCAGCGCAGAAGCGTTGGATGCGCACGAGGGCTTCCTTCAGGGCTGCGTCGGACGTTGCATAGGAAATCCGGAACGTGCCGGGCAGGCCGAAGGCTTCGCCGAACACGATGGCGACTTTCTCGCTGACCAGCAGTTCGCTGGCAAAGGTCTTGTCGGTGTCGATGACCGTTCCCGATGGCGCCTTCTTTCCGATGGTTCCGGCGCAGGACGGATAGACATAGAACGCGCCTTCCGGCTTGGGGCAGTGCAACCCGGCGGCATGGTTGAGACCTTCGACCATGAAGTTGCGCCGGGCCTGGTAGGCGGCGCGAAATCCGGGCAGGAAGTCCTGCGTGCCGTTGAGGGCTTCGACGCTGGCCCACTGGCTGATGGAGCAGGGGTTCGATGTGGACTGGTCCATGACCTTGCGCATCGCGCCGATCAGCTTTTCTGGCCCCGCCGCATAGCCAATCCGCCAGCCCGTCATCGCATAGGCCTTGGAGACGCCGTTCATCGTCAGTGTACGGTCATAAAGGGCTGGCTCGACCTGCGCGATGGTCGAGTACTCGAAGCCGTCATAGACGAGGTGTTCATACATGTCGTCGGTCAGCACCCAAACGTGCGGGTGGCGCAGCAGCACGTCCGCCAGCGCCTTCAGTTCGGCGCGCGTGTAGGCCGCGCCGGTCGGGTTCGACGGCGAATTGAGGATCAGCCATTTGGTGCGCGGCGTGATTGCGGCGTCCAGCTGCTCGGCGGTGAGTTTGTAGTTGGCATTCGGACCGCAGATGACCGTCACCGGCGTTGCGCCCGCCAAAAGGACCATTTCGGGATAGCTGACCCAGAACGGCGCGGGGATGACGACCTCGTCACCCGGGTTCAGCGTCGCCATGAACGCGTTGAAGATCACCGCCTTGCCGCCCGGCGAGACGTTCACCTGCGACGGTTTGTAAGCGAGGCCATTCTCGCGGGCGAACTTCACGCAGATCGCTTCCTTCAGTTCCGGAATGCCGTCGGAGGGCGTGTATTTCGTCTTGCCGTCGCGGATCGCCCGGATGGCGGCTTCCTTGATGTTCTCCGGCGTATCGAAATCGGGCTCGCCCGCGCCGAGGCCGATCACGTCCTCGCCGGCGCGCTTCATCTCGTTCGCCTTGGTGGTCACGGCGATCGTCGCGGAGGGTTTCACGCGGGAGATGGCGTCGGAAAGCTGGATGTCGGCGGCCATGGGCGGCGGGTCCTTGTGTACGGGGAAGGCGGCGCACGCATACCGGTGAGGCTTCAGCTCCGCAAGTCCGGGTCGTTTCAGCCCGTCCGGCCTCGCGCCCTTCCAGCCCGGGCCTGTGTCGACTATCTCTGTCGGATGAGCGAGAATCAGGCGGGCGCGGCGCCCCTGCGCGGCGTCGATGTCATCAAGGACAACCTCTCCCGGCTTCCGTCGAAGCCGGGCGTCTATCGCATGTTCGGCGATGCCGACGAGGTCCTGTACGTCGGCAAGGCCCGTGACCTGAAGGCCCGCGTTTCCAGCTATGTCCGCCTCGGCGGCCACACCCAGCGCATCGAGCGGATGATCCTGCAGACGCGGCGCATGGAATTCGTCGTTACGGAAAGCGAAACGGAAGCGCTGCTGCTGGAGGCGAGCCTCGTCAAATCGCTGAAGCCCCGCTTCAACGTGCTGCTGCGCGACGACAAGTCGTTTCCCTACATTCTCATTCGCCGCAACCACGAGGCGCCGCAGATCAAGAAATATCGCGGCTCGAAGCAGGACGAGGGCGACTATTTCGGCCCCTTCGCCAGCGCCGGCGCTGTGATGCGCACACTCGACACGTTGCAGAAAGCCTTCCTGCTGCGCACCTGCGAGGACAGCGTCTATTCCGCCCGCACGCGCCCCTGCATGCTGCACCAGATCAAGCGCTGCGCCGCGCCGTGCGTCGGGCTGATCTCCCGCGAAGATTACACCGAACTCGCCAACGAAGCTGCCGATTTCCTGCGGGGGAAGGGCGCCGACCTGCAGAAACGCCTCGCCGCCGAAATGGAGGCCGCCGCCGAGGCGATGGAGTTTGAAAATGCAGCGCGTCTGCGGGACCGCATCCGCGCCTTGGCGCATGTGCGTGCCACGCAGGACGTGAACCCGGACGGCATCGAGGAGGCCGACGTCTTCGCCATCGCCATGGATGGCGGTGTATCGTGCGTGCAGGTGTTTTTCATTCGCGCAGGTCAGAACTGGGGCGCGACCGTTCACTTCCCCCGCCATGAACGTGATCAGGGGGCGGAGGAAATCCTCGCCGCCTTCCTTGTGCAATTCTACGACAAGCGCCCGCCGCCGCGCCTCATCCTTGTCAACGAATTGCCTGAGCAGGCCGAGCTGATCGCTGAAGCGCTCAGCCTGAAAGCGGCGCGGAAAATCGAGCTGCGACGGCCCGAACGCGGCTCGAAGCGCGACCTGCTCACGCAAGCCGAACGCAACGCCGCCGAAGCGCTCACCCGCAAGCTGTCGGAAACGGCCAGCCAGGAACGTCTGCTGCTGGAAGTGCAGAAAGTCTTCGAGCTGCCGGAAGTTCCCGAACGGATCGAAGTCTACGACAACTCCCACATCCAAGGCACCAACGCCGTCGGCGGCATGGTGGTCGCGGGTCCCGAAGGCTTCCGCAAGCAAGCCTACCGCAAATTCAACATCAAGGACACGGAGATCACGCCCGGCGACGATTTCGGCATGATGCGCGAAGTGATGCGCCGCCGTTTCGCCCGCGCGCTGAAGGAACGCGAGGCCGGGCAGGACCAGGACTGGCCGGACCTCGTGCTGATCGATGGCGGCCTCGGACAGCTCAACGCGACCATCGAAACCCTCGCCGAATTGGGTCTGACCCCGGACGATGTCACCCTTGTCTCGATTGCCAAGGGTGTCGACCGGAACGCGGGGCGCGAGCAGTTCTTCCGGCCGGGGCGCGCGCCGTTCAAACTGCCGGAGAACGCGCCCGTCCTCTATTACCTCCAGCGCCTGCGCGACGAGGCCCATCGCTGGGCCATTGGCGCGCACCGCCAGAAGCGCGCCGCCGAAGCCGCCCGCTCGCCGCTCGACGAGATCGAAGGCATCGGCCCGACGCGCAAGAAGGCGCTGCTCCACCATTTCGGCTCCGCCCGCGGCGTCTCCCGCGCCAAGGTGGCTGACCTCATGCAGGTCGAGGGTGTCAACGAAGCCCTCGCGGTGCGCATCCACGGGCACTTCAACGGCGGGTGAACCCGTTAACACCCCTTAACTCTAATGGGGGTTACGCCGGGGGTGAGGATCGCCTATATTCAGGAGGTCTTCGGACTATGGCGATAAATGCGCGTGTAATAAGCGGCTCGGACCCGGGGGCGGTACCCGGCAGCTCCACCAAAAGACGGCGATGTTGGCCGTTTCCTGATGGGGCTGAAATAGTGTCGACGGACGTGTAAAGACGAGGCTTTCGCTCGCTTGAGCTGCGTTAGAAGCTCAAAAGCAAATAGTTGCAAACGACAACTTTGCTGAGGGCGAACTGCTCGCCGCGTAAGCGGTGACGGTTTTTCCGACCTAAGTCCTCCGGTTTCAGACCCGGAGGCGGGGCCCGGGGGCGCCTGGCAACAGAAGCCCCCACT
>JAIXRO010000175.1 GCA_027485145.1 Hyphomonadaceae bacterium
ATCGTTTGGCACCTCGATGTCGGCTCATCACATCCTGGGGCTGGAGAAGGTCCCAAGGGTATGGCTGTTCGCCATTTAAAGTGGTACGTGAGCTGGGTTCAGAACGTCGCGAGACAGTTTGGTCCCTATCTGCCGTGGGTGTTGGAAACTTGAGAGGATTTGTCCCTAGTACGAGAGGACCGGGATGAACACACCTCTGGTGGACCTGTTGTGGCGCCAGCCGCATTGCAGGGTAGCTATGTGTGGAATAGATAATCGCTGAAAGCATCTAAGCGGGAAACTAACCTCAAAACCAGGTTTCCCTTGAGAGCCGTCCAAGACCAGGACGTCGATAGGCTGGATGTGGAAGCGCCGCGAGGTGTGAAGCTAACCAGTACTAATTGCTCGATAGGTTTGATCTCTCTAATTCATGTGTAGTTGAAAGCGCAGTCTTTCCACGACACGATCTTGGTGCTGACTATTTTTGGTTTCGCATCGCAAACTGGTTTCTGCCGACCTGGTGGTTATGGCAGGGGGTCCCCACCGGATCCCATCCCGAACTCCGTCGTTAAGCCCCCTTGCGCCGATGGTACTACGTCTTAAGGCGTGGGAGAGTAGGTCGCTGCCGGGTCTGCAGAGCCCAGTTATGATGCGTATCTTCTTGCAGGCATGTCTTTCTCTTGCACCGTACAGCCGCTCTCGGGCGGCTGCCGCTTCGGATCCGCCGGGATCCTGGGCGGCTCCGTCCGGCCCCCGCCATCTGGCAGGCCGGACTTTGTGTTTTGAGGGGCCTTTTCCTCCGGACACAGACAGTTTTGACGCGGGATGGAGCAGTCCGGTAGCTCGTCAGGCTCATAACCTGAAGGTCACAGGTTCAAATCCTGTTCCCGCACCCAAACAAGCCCCGGCGCCGGAAGGCGACCGGGGCTTTCCTGTTTTGCGCCTGCGCCTGCCGGCGCGCAGGTTCAAATCGTCCGCCGGGCGCGCCGCTGTGCAGCCCGCTCGCCGGCGAACTCCCGCACCCAAATAAGCCCCTGATTTCCGAAAGGATTTCGGGGGCTTTTCCTTTTCCGGGCTGAGGCCGGCTTCAGCCTTTGCAAGGCTCGATTGCCGCCGGTTCGGGGCGCGGCTGCGACGGCCGGAACAGCGCGACATAGCCATTGCCCGGGCCGATATCCTGGAACGCCACCTGCTCATAGCCGACCGCCTCGAACTCGCACCGCAGCAGCGCTGGCCGGATGCCGTGGTTCTCCGTCTCGCGGTCGCGCTCGGAGACGGCGACGACCCCGCCCTCCTTGAGCCCATCCCGCAGGCGCCAGAGGAACGCATAGGGTTGCTCGATCTCGTGATACATCCGCACCATCAGCGCCACATCGGCCGAGGCCGGCGCCAGCCGCGGATCGTCGAATCCTCCGAGTACGAATGAAACATTGGCATGGCCTTCACGCCGGATGCGCGCCTTGAGGCCGTCGAGGTATTCCGGCGTCACATCGGTGGCGATCACCTCGCCGATGCCGTCCAGCGCGCGGGCAAGGCGCACCGTGAAATAGCCGTCGCCTGCGCCGATGTCGGCAACCGTGACACCGGGTTTGAGCGGCAACAGCGCCAGCGTCCGCTCCGCCTCGCCGGCTTCATCGCGCGCGAATTCCGATCCCGAATGGCTGGACACGATGCTGGCGACGGGCCGGTCCGCCGCAGGAAACGCCGTAGACGCGGCGACGGCGTCCGGCGCGCTCTCAGGCACCAGCGGCTGAGCCTGCGCGCAGGCTGTGAGCGCCAGCAGTGTCAGACAGATACCAGCAACCCGCATCGCGCCATCTCTTTCGATTCGATCATCTTGATTTAGCCCGATCCGCGGCCAGCGCCAGTGCGCGCCTCCGACCACACCAGCCGCTTCCCCGGCGCGGTCTATCCGTTCGACGTGCTCAGGAACGGCGCGAGCCAGACGACATAGCCGCCCAGCGCGATCCACGGACCGAACGCGATGGCCGACTGCCCGCTTAAGGAGCGTCCGGACGTCCAGGCCGCCAGCAGCGCCGCAGCGAGGCCGGCGAGAGACGCGATCAGCAACACGGGTGGAAGCCCCAGCGCGCCCACCCACATGCCGAGCGCGCCGAGCAGTTTCGCGTCGCCCCGACCCAGTCCGTCGATGCCCCTCAGCCGCCGGTATCCGGTCTCGACCGCCCACAGGACGGCGTAGCCGATCACGGCGCCGGCCACGTGCATCATCCAGGCGTCGGGGCGTGTCATCCACACCATCAGCGCGCCGAGCCCGAACACGCCCGCATTCAGAAGGTCCGGCAGCAGAAACGTCTTCAGGTCGATCGCCGCGAGCGCGAGCAGCAGCCACCCCAGCAGCAGGGAGAAGGCCAGCATCGCGCCCGGCGCCGAGACCAGCGCCGCCGCACTCACCGCGCCTCCGCCGATCATCGTCAAGACCGTCGACATCCGCGAGGCGGCGGCGGCCAGCGGTCCGTCGCCAGGTGCCCGATGGCGCGCATAGCGTCCTGCTGCTGCGTCGATGGCCAGCCCGGCGGCCAGTCCGGCCAGAACAATCCAGATATTGCCGATCATGAAGGCCCGCGCCGGGAGCAAAAGACAGGCGCCAGGGATGACGCCGCCCCGCTTATGGAACGGCGCCCGGCCCCTGTCATCCGCCGGCACAGCCGGAAACCATTTGTGAACCATGCGGCCTCACATGATGGGCCCTTCGGGTGTAAGCCTGAGTGTCGCTTTCGAGAGGAATTTTCGCGCATGTCCGCCACCGCTCCGTCCATCGCCCGCATCATTGCCCGCGAACTCAATGTCGAGGACAAGCAGGTCGCGGCCGCCATCGAATTGATCGGCGAGGGCGCCACCGTGCCCTTCATCGCGCGTTACCGGAAGGAGCGCACCGGCGGTCTCGACGATATCCAGCTGCGCCACTTGGCGGCGCGCCTCACCTATCTCACCGATCTCGCCGCCCGGCGCGAGACCGTGCTGAAATCCATCCGCGAGCAGAACAAGCTGACGCCCGCGCTTGAGAAGCAGATCTACGCTGTTGAAACGAAGGTCGAGCTTGAAGACCTTTACGCCCCGTTCAAGCAGAAGCGGCGTACCAAGGCGACGATCGCCCGCGAAGCGGGCCTTGCGCCTTTGGCCGAACAGCTGCTCGCCAATCCAAACCTGAACCCGGCCGAGATCGCCGCCAAGTTCGTCTCGAAAACCATGGGCGTCGCCTCGGCGGCCGAGGCCCTCGAAGGCGCGCGCCACATCGTGGTGGAAAGCCTCGCCGAGACGCCGGAGATTGTCCGTGCGGTGCGCGAGAAGATGTGGGCCGAAGGCAAGGTCCGCTCGTCCGTCGCCAAGGGCAAGGCGGAAGAGGGCGCCAAGTTCTCCGACTATTTCGATTTCGACCAGCCGATCGAGCAGTTGCCCTCGCACCGTCTGCTGGCGCTGCTGCGCGGCGAGAAGGAAGGCGTGCTGAAGCTCAACCTCGATATCCCGCACGTCAATGACCGTCCGCATCCGGCGGTCAATGTCGTGATGTCCAAGGCCGGCCTGGCGCGCAAGGGCCGGGCCGCTGATGCCTGGCTGGCGGAGACGGCCGAGATCGCCTGGAAAACCCGCCTTGCGCCCGCCTGCACAAATGACCTCTTCGCCCGCGTGAAGGAGCGCGCCGACAGCGAAGCGATCCGCGTCTTCTCCACGAACGTCAAAGCCTTGCTGCTGGCCGCGCCCGCCGGTCCGAAAACCGTGATGGGTATCGATCCCGGCATCCGCACGGGCTGCAAGATCGCGGTCGTGGACGCGACCGGCAAGGTGCTCGAGACGGCCACCGTCTATCCGCACGAGCCGAAGCGTGATTGGGCCGGCGCGCTGATGACGCTCGCCAAGCTGTCGAAGAAACACCAGGTCGAACTCGTCAGCGTCGGTAACGGCACCGCCAGCCGCGAAACCGACAAGCTCGTCGCCGAACTCTCCGCCAAGATGCCCGAACTCGGCCTCACGCGCGTGATGGTCTCGGAGGCGGGCGCGTCGGTCTATTCCGCCTCGGAACTCGCGGCGAAGGAATTCCCGGATCTCGACGTCTCGATCCGCGGCGCGGTGTCGATTGCGCGGCGCCTGCAGGATCCGCTGGCCGAGCTCGTGAAGATCGAGCCCAAGGCGATCGGCGTCGGCCAGTACCAGCACGATGTGGACCAGTCGGCGCTGTCCCAGTCGCTGGATGCCGTGGTCGAGGACTGCGTGAACGCGGTGGGCGTGGATGTGAACACCGCCTCGGCGCCGCTGCTCGCGCGCGTGTCCGGCCTCAATGAAACGCTGGCCTCGAACATCGTCGCTTTCCGGAATGAGAACGGTGCGTTCAAGTCCCGCGCTGCCCTCAAGAAGGTGCCGCGCATGGGCCCAAAGGCGTTCGAGCAATCCGCCGGCTTCCTGCGCATTCCCGGCGCGAAGAACCCGCTCGATGGGTCGGGTGTCCATCCCGAAGCCTATCAGGTCGTGGAGAGGATTGCGGAGAAGACCGGGCGGGACGTCAAAAGCTTGGTCGGTGACAAGGCCTTCCTGTCGAAGATCAAACCGCGCGATTTCGCGGACGGCACGTTCGGCGAGCCCACCGTGGCCGATATCCTGAAGGAACTTGAAAAGCCGGGCCGCGACCCACGCCCCGAATTCAAGACCGCCAGCTTCAAGGACGGTGTTGAATCGCTGACGGACCTGAAGCCCGGCATGATGCTGGAAGGTGTCGTCACCAACGTCACGGCCTTCGGCGCCTTCGTGGATATTGGCGTCCACCAGGACGGCCTCGTCCACATTTCGGAACTGTCGGATACGTTCGTCAAAGACCCGCACGCTGTCGTCCGTGCGGGGCAGGTGGTGCGTGTGCGCGTGAAGGAAGTGGACGCCGCGCGCAAGCGCATCGCCCTCAGCATGAAGTCCGAAACCGGCGCCGAGCCCAGCCGCTTCGCCGGCGGGCGGCGCTAACGCAGCGCCGTCAGAGCGGGTTGGTCGTCGGCGTCGGCTCGCCCTCGATCGGCCCGTCGGCCCGTTTTTTCGGGCGAAGCATACTGAGCGCGGTCATCGACCAGTCGCGGTGAAAGATCAGCAGGTAGCCGGCATAACCGGCGCCGCCCGCCACGACCTTGAGTCCGAGACGCAGCACAGGATCAAGATCAGGGGTCTGGGCTTTGATGAACAAGACGATCACGGCCATCACCGCGCAGGCGACGTATGCCGGCATCATCGACATGAACAGGCCGAGCGGCTTGGTGTGCATGTCCTTCAGCAGAACGGGCACCGTCATCAGGGCCCGAACCGCCTCGACGATCAAGAGAGAGGCCACGACCGCGTTGGCGGAATAGCTCGAAAGGGCGAGCGATGCGGCAATGAGGATAATCACATCGAGCACCGAGAACGCGATCAGCAGGTTCACCCGCTTGATGGCTACCATCGCTGCGTTCCGGAAAAAGGTCAGCGGTGCCAACAGACCCGCGACGCACATGATCGCCAGCATCGGCGCGGTTGGCGCGTAATCGTCGCTGAGCGCAACGTCCACGACGTCAGCGCTGGTCAAAGCCAGTCCGGCGAAGATCGGCAAGCAGACGAGCGCCGACATCTGGGACAGGCGCCGGTAAAGCAGGTCCCGGTCGCCCTTGGTCTGGTTGCCTTCGGCCAGCAGCATCACCCACAGCGAGCTGATCGGTGACAGGAACGTGCCGTTGATGATTTCGACGAACCGGCCGGCGATCCGCATGAACCCGACTGCGGCGGTGCCGAAACTGAAGGCAACCACCAGATCGAGCACGCGCATGAAGGACGAAGCAATCGCCTGCGCCGCAAAGATCCGGCCCGAGTTCTGGAGATAATGCGCCGCATACGGGACTGAAAACCTGAAGCCCGGCCACCAGTTGATACGCATCGCCATGATGACGGACGAAACGAGCGACTGGACACCCCGCTGCGCCACGAGCGCCCATTCGGCGTACGGGCTGAACACAACAATCAGTGCCGCGAGGCCGCCGGCCACCGCGCCCACGATGTTTCGGATCGCGCCGCCCCTGAAATCGTGATTGCGGATGACGACCGCCGTAGACGGAATGGCCAGCGGCACCGGCAGCAGTGTCAGCGCCAGGGCCGGCATCAGGTAAACCAGGCTCGGTTCGTTATTGGCATTGGCCAGCCATACTCCGCCGAACGCGCAAACGATTATAACGAGAACCATGACGCCGGTCGTCGCCCAGAAGACCGTGTCCATCTCCAGAGGCGAATAGGCGCGCTGCTGCAAGGCGGCGTCCACGCCAGCGGATCTGGCCTGAAAATAGAAGAAATCGACGATGATCACGCCGAGCGCGAACAGCCCGAACACCGAAGCGTCGAGCTTGTAGGTCAGGAAGACAAAGATGACGACCGTGATCAGGCTGGTCGCGAAGTTGCTCGCAATGTTCCAGAACATCGACGAGCTGAGCGCGCTCGCGAGGCGGTTTGCATTGTGTGCTGACGCCTTCTCGGCGTCGGCCAGATCGGAGCGGATATCATTCATCCCGTTGGCCTTCGCCTATCGCGGCACCGAATGACAAGTCAGCAATTACATCTGACCGCACCTCGCCCTTTCGGCGGGGCACAAGGTATTCTGCGGCGATACCGTTCAACATTGTTCTCGCCATGGAAGGAACCGGATCTTCCGACTGCTTTTGGGGTCTGTGCACATTGCGTACCTGGGAGAGCTGAACATGGAGCGCCCATAAAACAGAAGCACGCGGCGAAACCGCGCACACCCTTGCTCTTCTTCAAATAGGCCGCCGGCGCGGGGCAGCGCCGGCCGGCTGAAACGCTGCGCGTTACTTCGCGCCGACGGACATCAGAACGGCCGGGACCGTTTTCAGGATGATCCACACGTCGCCCCAGAAGGTGCGGGTCTGGACGTATTCCTTGTCCATTTCGATGCGCTGGGCATAGGTCGTGTTGCTGCGGCCGCTGGTCTGCCACAGGCCGGTGAGGCCAGGGCGGACGCTGCAATAGTGGACGAAATCTTCGCCGTATTTCGGGCGCTCGTAAAGCGGGATCGGGCGAGGGCCGACCACCGACATGTCGCCGCGGATGATATTCAGCAGTTGCGGCAGCTCGTCGATCGACGTGGCGCGGATGAATTTGCCCAGCGGGGTGATGCGGGGGTCGTTCGTCAGTTTCTGGGTCAGGTCCCACTCGCGGCGGGCGTCAGGATTGCTGTCGAGCACGGCCTGGAGTTTTTCGGCAGCGTTCGGAACCATCGAGCGCAGCTTGAAGCACTGGAATGTCTCACCGTGGAACCCCCAGCGCGGCTGGGAGTAGAGCGCCTTCTGGCCATCCTGGAGACGGATCAGCAGCGCGACGAGGATCAGGAGGGGGGCAACGAACAGGAGGACGAGCGAAGCAGCGACAATATCGAAGATGCGCTTCGCGCTGAAGTCCCCGCCCGAGGGAGGACCCGATACGCCGTCATCCGTGTACGTGCTGTCTGTCAGACCGTCCATTTGGTCGCCGAACCGGAAGTCCATGATCATCCCCTGCTAGTCTACAAAATTGCTTCAGGTGCGGTCTTTGAGGGAGCCCCCACGGCATCCTGATCAAAGCTTTCCCTTGTCCTGCACTTGGCAATTGCAAACCCTATACCACCCTAACGGCCGCGAATTAAGGGGATACATTAAGATTCATCTCTGAGGGGAAGTATTCGTTAAATATTTCGTCAAAAACGGCGCATCGATGGCGCGGGACTGAGCAGAAGTCGGGCGCCGGGAGATATTTCATGCCTTCACGATGATCCTTGGGTCGGAAAGGTGAGTCGAAGTGACCCAAAAAAAGAAGCGCCGCAGTTGCCCGCGGCGCTTCGTATCTTGTATCGGGACCTGTATCCGGCAAGGGCCGGAACGTATCAAAAGATACGTTCGCCGATCCGCAGCGTATCGCCTGGCTTGACCACCGTTCCGGGGGTCAGTTCGTAGGCAATCTCGCGGTCGGAATCGATGCTCTTGATATACACAACCCGCTTGTTGGCGCGGTAGCTGAAGCCGCCGGCCGCGGCGACCGCGTTCTGAACCGTCAGGCCGTTGGTATAGGGGTATTCGCCCGGGTCGCCGACTTCGCCAAGAATATAGAACGGGCGATAGTTGATGACCTCAACGCTGACGCGAGGGTCAAGGATGTAGCCGGAAGCCAGTGTTTCGGTGATCGACTGTTCCAACGCGGACGTCGAAAGGCCCAGGGCTGTCTTCTGACCGATCAGCGGCAGCGAAATCAGGCCGGTGCCATCGACTTCGAACTCACCCGAAAGGTCTGGGTGCCCGAAAACGGTGACGCGAAGCTTGTCGCTCGACCCCAGTTTGTAGGCGCTGGTAACCTGGGCCTGCGCGGCCGGCTCCAGTTCGCGCGCACCTTGCGTTGCGCCGGTCGAACCGCACGCCGCGAGGAAGGCCGTCATGGCCGCAAAAACCAGGATCAAAATTGGACGAAGCGCTATCATGGCTGCAAAACTCTCCCAAAAGTCTGATGCCTCATCCCCGGATGGGGTCATCACTTAATGCCTCAGGTGCTGAGGAAAGCAACATCTGTGCCGTGGAGTCGCGCGGCTGTCAGTTTGCCGGTCAGGAACGCGCCGGTATCGAGCCCGATCCGGCGATTATCATAGTGAACGGCGTCCATCGGCGTGTGCCCGTGAACGACCATTTGCGGGAACGGCTCGGGATCATCGAGGAACTCTTCCCGGATCCACAGCATGTCCCGGGTCGTCTGGGCCGCAAGGCTGACGCCCGGGCGTACGCCGGCGTGGACGAACAGGTAGTCCCCGATCGAATAGTACGGTCGGAGGGACTGGAAGAAGTTCAGGTGCTCGGCCGGCAGGCGCACGCGGAACTCGTTCCAGACGCGCATCCAGGCATCGCGCACGGCGGCCATCTCCTCGTGCGAGCCAAGGCTCGCCCGTTGGTTCGGCGGCGCAAGGCCGTAAGAATAGAGTGTTTCGGCGCCGCCATACCGGGTCCACTGGCTGCCGAAGGTCGCCTCGTTGAGGAACCGGAGCAGCGCCTCTTCATGGTTACCCATCAGGTAGATCGGATCGAAGCGTTCCAGGTCGCCATTGATGAAGTAGTTGATCACGTCCTTCGACTGCAGGCCGCGGTCGATATAGTCGCCGAGAAACACGACCTGCGGCTTCACGCCGGCCGGCAATTGCGCCGCGTCCTCCGCGATCTGCTCGATGAGGCGTTCCAGCAGGTCCCGCCGCCCATGAATGTCGCCGATGGCATAGAGGCAGAGACCGGGCGGTACGGCGGCCAGGCGAGTTACCGGCGAGGCCGGGGCAGGGCCGTCGGATGCCAGGCCCGGGTATTCATCGTCGGTGGCGGCCTGGCCCTTGAACCTCTGCTCAATCCGCGAACGCATGGCTTGCGCCGTCCGGCCAAAAAAGCTGAGCCGGTTAAGCAATGCGGATTGAACTCTACTTCTGGCACTGGCCATTTTATCGTCCCACCTCAGGCGATCTTGACTTATTTAGCGAATCTGCGCCCGAAAACCAAGGATAAGCCTGCCGACTACTGCCGGGCGGGCTTGAATGCTTGGCTAATATAGCCCCATGCCCAACTCAGATGCATGGTGCCGGCCGCGATACCAGCGAACAGACCGCACGTCGAGTTGTGCTTGATTGCGACAAATGCTGACGCCAAGGCAAGTATTGCGACGTATCCGAACGGCAGCAGAAGCGCCGGCGGATAGACCAGCGACACGACGAATCCGGCCGCCGAACCCAGCAAGGCCACGATCGGCGCCATGTGGCGCAGCTTCAGTTTCGCCCCGTGCATCTTCGCATTTCGGGCCCGTCCGCGTCCGTACCCTGCGTACTGTTTCCAGAGACGCCGGACATCGCCGCGCGGGCTATACTTGATGCGGATCCCGGCATCGAGGTAAACGCGACCACCCGCCTTGGCGAGACGATGGTCGTATTCGACGTCCTCGTTGGCCACGAACGTCTCGTCATAACCGCCGATCCGGCGATACCAGTCGAGATCAAA
>JAIXRO010000080.1 GCA_027485145.1 Hyphomonadaceae bacterium
GCGGGCAGGACACGCCCACCCCCGCGCAATCACACTTGACCGCCCGCGCCCAATCATGGCAAGCGCCCCGCGGCCCGAGCGGGTGTAGCTCAATGGTAGAGCAGAAGCTTCCCAAGCTGCCGTGAAGCGCGGATTTCCGCCATTCCTGCTGTAAACTGCACCAAAAATCAGCCTCCAAGTTTCAGACACTTACCCGAAGTGCGTAAACTAAATTGCAGGCATTATGCCTACACCGGTAGGCCGAAGTATCGTCGGAGCGACTGGTGAGTGATCGGCGAGACGGCATACTTAGCGTCTGGATCGTCCATGCCCGCCCAATTGTTCCAAGCCAAAAAGTAGGCGTTCTTATCCCCGGATAGCGCCCGTGTCCGACGGGTCGTAGCGGACTGGAACCTGCGGATATCGATCACAAGTTCAGTGAGTTGACGCGCCCTGATGACTGGACCGTGCTCAGCAATTATGCGGACGCCTTGTCGGACCTCATCGGGCAGACGCTCCATCCATCTGCCGACATATTTGAATGTGATGTCCTCAAGGTTTTCGACGTGGATGTCGTCAAACTGTTGCTGCCAATGCGGAGCAGGAATGGGATTACTGTTCGGTAGGTTTCCGCCCTCGCCAAGCGCTCGCTGCAATATCTCATTCCGGGCAGACTGGCTTAAGCTTTTAAGGTCGGCGGCTGATAGCACTATATCCATTCGTTTGCCTTGCTTGACTACAATTGATCCAACGCGCCAACGTCCCACGCCTTAAGGTTGGGTGCAGATCAATGCAGCCCGTTGCAATCGGGGATGAGGCGCTACGCCATCTCCATGTCCGCCAAAAAGTCAGAAATCGGCCGAACACCGGTCACGTGCAGTCGGTCTCGCGCTCGCGTGCACGCGACGTAGAAGAGGTGACGCTCGGTCTCGAAGACCTCGCGCAATTCATCCTCATCCGTCGCCTCATCCACGCGGGTTTGCAGCGGCAGTGCCTCGTCATCGCAGGCCATTACGATCACCACTTTGAACTCTAGCCCCTTGGCGAGGTGCATGGTGCCGAGCGACACGCAGTCACCAAGGTCTTCCGCGCGCTCGGTCAGTTGCCGCGCCTCCAGCCCAGCCGCCGCCACGGCGGCACGGCAGCGTTGCAGGTATTCGGCGGAGCGCACGAAAACGCCGATCTCGGCGGCGCTGATGCCGTCATCAATCGCAGCGCGGAGATAGGCAGCGACCTTGGCAGTTTCGCCAGCCTGATCCGCACATTCCACAATCGTTGGCGCTGGTCCCTCGAAAACGGATTGCGCGCCAGTCCTGTCATCCTCGATCCCGTCAACATCGCGGACCTTCGGCGGTAGCAATAGGTCAGCCGCCTCCCTGATCTGGCGCGACGTGCGGTAGTTGATCCGCAGACTGGATGACCGCCCCCGGACATCGACACCCAATGCCCGCCATGAAAACGGAAGCTGGAAAATACGCTGTCCGAGGTCACCGGCAAAGAAATGGGCGTTCGGCCCGGTCGCCAGTGCGCCCATCATCCGAAGCTCGGCAACGCCCAAGTCTTGCGCTTCATCGACAATCACGTGCGTGAAAGGCTTGTCTTGCTTCGCTCTGGCATCGGCCTCGGCAACCGCGAACAACTGCGATTGCGTCAGAAACCCGCGCGCAGCCAATATCCGCCGCGCAGTCTCATACACCGGCCACAGCGCTTCGCGTTGCTTGGAACCAAGACGATTGCGTCGCCCGATGCGGGGCACCTTCGCGTAGCTTTCGAGGTCCGGCAGGTTCCACGCATCAACGATCTGCCTCCACTCCGCAAACACGAAGCGCGGTGACAGGTCTTTGTAGCCGAGATCGGCGATTGCGCGGTCCAAAGCGGCCCGTTGGGCATCTTCGGGAGCAATGGTGGGGCGTCGCCCTGTGGCAAGCTGAAATAGCTCAGATGCGGCATCTTCGAAGGAAGCAACCGACACGCGGCCCAGCTTCGCCGGATCATCTGCCAACAGGATGGCTAACTTGCTACGTAAGGCGTTGGCGAGGGGGCGCGAGAAGCTGGTCAGCAAAACGCGCGCCTGCGTATCCTCCCGAACGGCGCGGGCGGCGCGGTGCAGGGCGACGATGGTCTTGCCGGTGCCAGCCGTGCCGGTGACGCGAGCCGGGCCGGAAAAATCGCGTTCCACGACATCGCGTTGCGACGGGTGGAGGAACACGCTCCACTTGTCCCAAGGGAAGTCGAGTGCCAGCCGCAGTTCTTCTTCGCTGGTGATGGTCTGGACGCGGCGCAGCGTGTCCGGGTGCGCGAACGGATCGGCAGGGGCAGGTTCGGGCGTCGGCAACTGCCCGGTCGCGGCATAATCGAGCAGCGCCTCGGCGACTTCGGCTGGCAGCCGGTCGCTCATCTGGAAGAAGCGTTCCTCGGTCCAGCCTTGAATATCGGCGATCCAGTCTGCCGGTGCGCCGATGTTCAACAGGGCATCATCGGTCAAGCTGGCGAAGATCGGCAGTGCAACCGGTTGCACCGGGGCAGGCTTTGGTGCGGCGATTATGGCATCAGGCTGCCTCGGCGCGAACAAAGGCCCGGCATCCTCGATCCGCTCGTGCACCTCGACAATCTGGATGGCACCAGTGCGGGGATGCGCTTCGATGCGGCGACGTTCAGCCCACGCATAGGCTTTGTCGTGATGATCGACATAGGCCAGCATGAAGCTCGCCTCTGTCTTGTGGATGATGATCCGAATATCCTGATTGACCCGCACGGACCAAAAGTTCGGATCGTGGCTGTTTGTCAGCCGGTGCATCTTAAGGCCGGGATGCGCCGGGTTAAGCTGGAGATCGAACGCCGCTGTCTTCGTCTGCTTTTGCTCCTGGCCATTCAGGCGAGCGAGTGCAGCAGTGAAGCTGTCAGCGATATGGAAGGTCATGCCCAAAATCTAATCCTGCGTAGCACTGCACGCGTCCAGCTGATGCCGGATCGCCTCCCGTTGGCTCCCAAAAATATCACTTGATCCATTGGTTGGACATCGGGTGTCGGGTACCGAGGATGTAGATGCCGCTATGGACGTCCAGCATGGACCAACCTGCGTGCCCCGGGACAAGCCCCGCCATCAGATTGTTGTTTAAGTATATCGCCCCCGGCTCAAATGCCTCATCGTCAAGCTCGCTCCCTGCTGGATCGCTGGCTAGCACGTGAGCTTTACGAAGAAGCTTCAAGCCATTGAAAATCGGTCCGCCGGGAGGCAACATAAAGGTGTTCTCAGTCATGGTCTTCGCCAGCTTCGGCCTAGCAAACAAGGCGACCATGAACATGGCGGTAGCATTCCAGCTTCCGATGTATTTGGGGCGGTCTGGGGAAAGGATTGGAGTAAGCCAGCGTTCTTGCGCTCGCCCGATAGTGACCAGATCGTCAGGAAGGCCGTAGGGCAGCTTGACCATCTGGAAAAGCTGATAGGCTCCTGACAAAGAATCATGGATCACTTGGGGCCCCCGCTCCATATGAAACGAGCGGGCGGTCGCTAGGTCGGTGGCGTTCCAGTCAGTAAGGCAGTTCACCGCAGCCTCAGTGAAGGTCAGGTCGAGTTTAGCGAGGTGACCCCAACTCAGTCCGATGGCGAAGCACACATGCCATGGGTTACGGTCGCTAAGCGCAGTGAGGTGATCTGCAACCTCAGAGTAGGCGAACTCATTCAGGCTTTTGCCCGCTTCATGCAGAAGCTCCTGCACTTTGCCTCTTGGGGGACCGCCATGCGGTCCGCCGCCCTTCTCGCAAAGCTCCCTAAACGCCTTCTGCGCGTCGTTGATCGGTGCAGGAAACCCGGTCGTCTTCATACCTGACCTGCCCCTTCAGCCTTTCGCCTGCGAGCTACACGGTGCTCAATGACTGCGCCCTTGGGACCGGTGCTGATGATTATCCGCTTGCCGATCTTCGGCTGCGTCTTCTGATCGGCGCTGATGGTTCCGACACCGGCCGCCGATCTCGGTGGCAAGCTGCGCGCCTCTTCTGCTTCGGCCACGGCAGCCACAAGTTGTCGCCGCAGGCTCTCAAGGTTCCGCTGCGTTTTCCCGATCTCCGTTTCGAGCTTGTGGACTTTCTGCTGCGCCCTTGCGACGATCATCGCGCACGCCAATGCAAATCTCACCAACAATGAGGTCGCCGAACGGATGGGCTGGTCTCCCCAGCACGTCGATCAAATCCGGAAAAAGTATGTTGACGACAGGGCCATTGTGAGTGATTTGACCCGGCGGCTCCGGGGCGATGTGTAAACCGCATTGTAAACTGCCGGGGTTTTGATAGCCTAAGCTATTGAAATGCGGGTGTAGCTCAATGGTAGAGCAGAAGCTTCCCAAGCTTACGACGAGGGTTCGATTCCCTTCACCCGCTCCAGGCTCCTCAAATCACTGTGACATGACGGGCCGCCACTATGCGGCAACCGGGTGGTCTTCC
>JAIXRO010000015.1 GCA_027485145.1 Hyphomonadaceae bacterium
ATCGTGCTGAACCTCAAGCAGGTCGCCATCTTCATGGAATCGGAAACGCCGAAGCGCATGGTGCTTCGTGCGAAAGGTCCGGGCGAAGTCAAAGCCGGCCAGATCGAAACCTCGGGCGATGTGAAAATCCTGAACCCCGACCACGTCATCTGCACGTTGGACGGCGGCGCGGAAGTTCGCATGGAATTCACCGTCGCGACCGGCAAGGGCTATGTCGCCGCCGACTCGCACCGCCCGGAAGATGCCCCCATCGGGTACATCCCCATTGACGCGATCTATTCGCCGGTTCGCCGCGTTGGTTACCAGGTTGAAGACACGCGCGAAGGCACTGTGCTCGACTATGACAAGCTGACACTTGATGTCGAAACCGATGGTTCGGTCTCGCCGGAAGACGCTGTGGCCTATGCTGCGCGTATCCTGCAGGACCAGCTCCAGCTGTTCATCAACTTCGAAGAGCCGACCCTCGAAGCCGGCGGTTCGGCCGACGAGACGGATCTCGGGTTCAACCCGGTTCTCCTCAAGAAGGTCGACGAGCTCGAACTGTCGGTACGTTCGGCAAACTGCCTGAAGAACGACAACATCGTTTACATCGGCGACCTCATCCAGAAGTCGGAAGCCGAAATGCTCCGTACACCGAACTTCGGCCGCAAGTCCCTCAACGAGATCAAGGAAGTTCTCGCCGGCATGGGCCTGCACCTCGGCATGGAAGTGCCGGACTGGCCGCCTGAGGACATCGAAGGCCTCGCCAAGAAATACGACGACCATATCTAGCCCAGGATCAATGACCGGGGCCTGACCACCTCGGAAGGACAAAACGCCATGCGCCACCAGATTGCCCACCGCAAGCTCAACAAAACGTCCTCGCACCGCAAGGCGATGTTCGCCAACATGGCGGCGAGCCTGATCGAGCACGAACAGATCGTCACCACCTTGCCGAAAGCCAAGGAAATGGCGCCGATCATGGACAAGCTGGTCACCCTGGCGAAGAAGGGCGACCTGGCCGCACGACGGGCCGCACTCTCGACCGTCCGTAACGAAGACGCCGTGCGCAAGCTGTTCGACGTCATGGGCGCCCGCTACAAGGACCGCAACGGTGGCTACACTCGCGTGCTGAAAGCAGGCTTCCGCCAGGGCGACAACGCCCCTGTCGCCGTGCTCGAACTCGTGGACCGCGACCCTGAAGCCCGCGGCGCCGCCGACAAGGCCCGTCACGCGGCCGAGCTGGAAGCAGCCGACCAGTAATCCTTCCGGAAACGGAACACAAAAGCCCGGGCCCGCAAGGCCTGGGTTTTTTGTTTTGGGCAATGCGCTTGACAGAATGTCGCAGCCGGGACTATACGCCCGCCTCCCGGCCGGAAAAGTTCCGCGCACGGACCACCTGATGAGCCAACCATGAAGCAGTCATATCCAGATCATGCCTGCTCCCCAAGTAGATGGGGAGCGTGTCACGCCTCCCCGCGCGTTTGCCGGTAGGCCTCTGACCTCGCACTGAAACAGTTCAATGCCGCCCGCCGCGCCCACCCCTTGGCGCCCGAACGGTTTGAGAGGAGGTGGATCATGGGCACTCCCCAGACCCTGCCGGCAGCTCTGGACGTGCGTCCGGCGCCGGCCGTTTCGCCATTGCTGGCTTTCCTGGCCGGTGGTCACGCTGCAGCGATGGCGCGTATCTGGCCGTCGCCGCACGAGGCCTACCTCGCGCTGCCGGCGGCTCGCCGTCACGCGGCGGCCATCCTTGCGGGCCGGGCCGGTTATCCGGCCACGCGTCTGGAATGGATGGTAACGCGCGCCCGCGACGGCGAATTGGCGGCAGAGCTGGCCGGCGCGGATGCGCCGGGCGGTTTGATGAAAGCACTTGGCCGCATGGGCGAAGTGCTCTGGCAGCCGGAGGCGTATGCCCGCTTCCTTGACCTGTTTGGCGAGGAGGCGGCGTGCGGTCTCATCCGCCACATGAAAGCGCTGCTTCCGGAAACGCTCGCGGTCATCGCGGGACTTCCGACCGCGCTGCGCCAGGTGTCCATCGTCACCCATCTGGGTACGGACGATGGCGCCGTGGCCGATCTCGCCTGGGCGTGGTCGGTTGCAATACGCATCCGCGGCGCCGCGGCTGCGCCGGACATCGCCCAGCGCCTCGGCCGTGCCGCGACGCAGGCAGCGCTGTTCGGCATGGCGCGGGACCTGATCCAGCCGCTCGCCTTCGGTCCGGTCGCCCGGCCGCCGGAGTTGCCACGGCCGTTTCATGCGGTGCGACGCTTCGAGACCCTGTCGAGCACGGCGCTCGAGTTCCGCAACTGCTTGCGGGATTTCGTGGTCGATCTCGCCTCGGGCCGGATGGCGGTGTTCGTCTGGCGCGGCGAAGGCGGGCCGGCGGCGGTCGCGCTGCGTCAGGATCCGGCCGGCTGGCGGCTCGCCGAGGCGCGCGGCCGTGACAACGCGGACCTGCCGGACGAAGTCCTGATGGGCATCGTTGCGGCGGTTCAGGCGGCCGGTGTGCGGACAGGCGAGTCCTGGTCCTCGCTGCTGCGCCGTCTGGAGGACCGCAGCTGGGAAGCGCCGCCTCAAGCGGTCCCGGCGCCCGCTGGCAACTGGCGCAGCCGGCTTGCCCTCGGGAACATCTGGGACTGACGCGGCCTATGCGGGAGCCCCGGGCGATATCGTCCGGGGCTCCTTGCTTTTCTTGGCCAAGTTTCCGGGTTAGTCTTCTTCCAAACGGGAGGAAGACAGATGGCCGACGGTCACAAGATGGAAGAACAAGCCAAGTTCCGCGAGATGCTGGAAGGCTCGAAGGAAGACTGGGACATCATTGCCGAGCATGCCAAGCACTTCAACAAGGGCCTCGCCAAGCGGGTGATCGACCATCTGAAGCTGCTGGACGGTGACTATGGCGGCTTCCCGGTGGACCGTCTGACCCACTCGCTTCAAACCGCGACGCGAGCCCAACGCGACGGCCGTGACGAGGAATACGTTGTCTGCGCCCTGCTGCACGACATCGGAGACACGCTCGGCAGCTTCAACCATCCGGACGTGGCGGCGGCGATCCTGAAGCCCTTCGTCTCCGAAGCCAATCACTGGATGGTCGCCAATCACGGCGCTTTCCAGGGCTATTACTTCTTCCACCATCTCGGACTCGACCGTAACTTCCGCGACCGGTTCCGTGATAGCCCGCACTTCGACTACTGCGCGCAGTTCTGCCACCTGTACGATCAGGCGGCCTTCGATCCGGATTATCCGAGCGAACCGCTCGAGTTCTTTGTTCCGATGGTGGAGCGTCTGTTCTCCATGCCGAAGAACTCGATGTACCTCCGCAAGACCGAGGCCTGATGAACCGGCCGGCGGAGAGCAGATGCTGAAGTTTCTTCTTTTCGCCCTGATCATCGGTGCGGTGATCGCATTTTTCGTGGTGCGGCAGTCGCCCAAGCGTCCGCCGCGAGACTGGCGGCACGGAGGCGATGATGGGGGCCCGATCCTGCCGGGCACGGTGATCAGTTCAGACACGAGCCGCAAACCGGCAAGGGATACCCAGCCAGACGAGGCGCGCGAGCCGGCCTTGACCGATTCCGGTTCAGATAGCGGCGGCGATGGCGGCGGCGGTGGTGGCGATTGACCCCGGGGGTCATTCTGAAAGTGGGGTCGCCGGCCGCGCACCGCGCGTTGTGATCAGATAATCATAGCCAAGAACGAGAAACCGGTTCTGCGCCGAAAGCGCCTCAATCCCATCGACCTCAAGCTGTTTGCGGACCTTCTCCAAGGCAATCACGGCATATCCCTCACTCGGAATCATCGTTTCGCTGATGTTCAGAACGGATAGGAGGGCGGCCACATCGTCCGATCGTTTGTCCGCGACCGAGAAAATTTCCTCAGTAGTCGGATTAGTTATCGTCTGACGGCCTTCCAGCGGCAGGAAGGCAATGCGCACGACATCGAGCCCGTTTGCCGCGGCAAGGCCCTCGGTGAAGGAGCCGAGATCGAGCGTGTTGACCGGAGAAGTCCCATAGCCGAGGTGATATAGCCCCATCTTGAACAGCGCTCTGGGCGCTGCGCCGTCGCTGGCCTGATAATCTTCGAGAAACTGGCGGCGGATCAGGTCAACGCGCGCCGCATTGCTGGCATAGTTTGAGCCACCGTAATAGAGCCGGTAGACTTCCGCGCTCTCGGCCAGCGCCGATAAAATGACCAACGCCTGCGCATTGCCTTCGAAGGCAGCGCTCAGGGCGGAATAGTCTTCCGGTTTGGCAGACATCAGCATCAATCCGCCGAGGTTGCGCGTGCCCATGGCCGCCTGTTCCGCGTCGATCCATGTCTGGGCAAGCGTCTTCTGCGCTTCGGTCGTTGCCAGCGCCTTCAGTGTTTCCAGATGGAGCAGCGGCGCGCCGATGAATTCCTGGTCGACACCCCAGAGCGGATCGCGGATCTCGCCAGCTTCGTCCACGAAATAATCCGCGAGCCGCGCGTCCTCCAGCATGTTGACGAAAGGCACGGCGATCGGCCGTCCGGCAAGCAGCGCGGCCAGCTCGTCCGGCCCGCCCTTTTCCAGCACGTCTCCGATCCGATCGCGCGTCAGCGGGCCGGTTTCCAGCACATGCCTCGAGATGCCGTAGGCCCGCGTTTCCCGCGCGATCGCAAGCGACAGCTCCGCAGCATCTGCAAATCCATGATCTTCGCCAATCAGGATGAACTGCGCATCCGGAAACTCGGCGCTGAGTAGGGCGGCGCCGTCGCCCGAAAGCCCACCCCGGTCCAACGTCATCAGCGGCAAGGTGGATGTGGTTTCCGCAACGCTCGCGCAGGCCCCGAGAATGGCCGTGCCGGCGGCAATCAGTAACTTGGATTTCATGTGTCGTGTTCCCCGCCTGGATATGACAGGAAGATGCGCCGAAGGCCGCGTCTGGATGCAGTCAGCTCGAAAAATTTCAGGCGCTAGGGCTCAACCCCTGAGATCAAACACTTTTTTAGCTGCCCGTCGGCGGGCATTCGCCGACATAGGCAACGCTCGCGCCGGCCGCGAGTGCTTCGCATTTGTTTCCATAGGTTTCGCCGTCGCACCCGCAGACGGGCATGTATTCGCGGGTGCAGACGGTCGGGGGTTTGACGCAGGTGCCGGAGGCGTCCGCCATGCTGCTGCAGACGCCGGTCTCGAAGATGCAGCTCAGGCCCTCCGCGCATTGGATGCCCGCGATGCCGCTGCACATTTCGCCCGCTGCCGCGATTGGCCGGCTCACGTCCGAGGCTGGCGCCGCATCTGACGCCGCGTCTTTCTTTACGCCCGCGCAGGCAGCGAGCAGCATCAATGACAAAGCGAGACTGGCGAGGCGCATGGCGGGCTCCTTTAACGGAGCCAGCCTGCGGCCTCGCTTCTCGTTTGGCAAGTCTCAGCCTTTGGCGGCTTCGGCGACGCGCGCGAAGATGTTCGCGCCATGCTCGGCGCCGGCCTTGAAGGCGGGCTGGGTTTTCGAGGTGTCGGTGATCTCGGCCCATTTCGCGGCGACGGCTTCTGCAGTGAGCGCGTCACCCTGGCCGACGAACGCGCCGGCCGTCTCGACGATGCGGGCCATCGAGAAGGCGCCGGCGCCGGCCGAGAGGATCATCCCGGTCGGAGCGTCTTCCTTGACGAGGTTGATCACGCCTGGAGTCACGAATTCGGGTTTCAGCGAGGCCAGTGCGGCTTCCGACATCAGGCCTTCGGTCATCCGGGTCGCGGCGATCGGGCAGACCGTGTTGATCCGGATGTCGTTCTTCGCGCCTTCGATTTTCAGCGAGTTCATCATGCCGACGACGCCGAGTTTCGCGGCGCCGTAGTTCGCCTGGCCGAAATTGCCGTAGAGGCCTGTCGACGAGGTCGTGACGACGATACGGCCATAGTTCTGGGCCTTCATGATGTCCCAGGCAGCGTGGACCGGCAGGAAGCTGCCGCGCAGGTGCACCGCCAGAACGAGATCGATGTCCTCGACTGTCATCTTGGAGAAGGACCGGTCGC
>JAIXRO010000196.1 GCA_027485145.1 Hyphomonadaceae bacterium
CGTCCCCACGCAGTCGAAGGCGATGGGCACCCCGCCCTTCAAGTACACCACGGTGAACTTGCGCGTCTCCGGGTCGCCGCGCACCACCGTCTGGTCGAAGCCGAGGCTCAGCCCCGCGGTCTGGAGCTTGAGCTCATCCTGGTTCGACCCGACCCACGGCAGCGCGTGCTCGGGCTGCTTGTCGCCCATGATCGCGCGGGCGACGGTGGCGGCCATGTCATGCGCATTCTGCACCGATTCCAGCCGGATCACCGCACCATCGGCAAAGGGGTTGGCGTGGGCGGCGCAGTCGCCGATGGCATAGACATCGTCCAATGTGGTGCGGCAGCAGAAGTCGACATCGACCCCGTTCGAGCCTGCCGCCCCGGCCGCGATCAGCGGCGCGACCGCGGGGACGATGCCAATGCCGGCGATCACCATGTCGCAAGGCACCTCCTCGCCAGTGTCGAGGCGCACGCCGGTGACCTTGTCCTCGCCAAGCACCGAATGGACGCCGGTGGACAGCCGGATGTCGACGCCCTGCCGGCGGTGCTCCTCGGCATAGAAGATGGAAAGCTCCTCGCCCGCCACCCGTGCGAGCAAGCGCGGAAGCATCTCGACCAGCGTGACCTCGCAGCCAAGTTTCCGCAGCACCGCGGCCGCTTCCAGCCCGATGTATCCGCCGCCGATCACCACCGCGCGCTTCGCCCCGTCTGCCAGCGCCTGCATCATCGCGTCGGCATCACGCTTGTCGCGCACGTAGAACACGCCGGGGAGCACCGCGCCGGGCACCGGCAGCCGCCGGGGATCGCCGCCGCCCGACCAGATCAGCTTGCGATAGGTGACGTGCCCGCCATCCGAGAGCGTCAGCGTGTGGCGCGCCAGGTCAATCGCGGTCACCGCCGCGCCGAGCCTGAGGCCGATGTTCTTCTCGGCCCAGAACTTCTCGGGCCGGATCATGATCCGCTCAAAGCCTTTATCTCCCGCAAGGTATTCCTTGGAGAGCGGCGGGCGCTCGTAAGGCGGGGCGTCGTCGCGGCCGATCATCAGGATCGAGTCCTCGTGCCCGTGCTGGCGCAAGGCGATCGCCGCCTGCGCGCCGCCGTGCCCGGTGCCGACGATCACGACATCTGCGTGCCAGGTATTGAGTGCTGTCATAGTGGCTTATTCGAGCCCTTAATGGCTAGTTTGACGCTGATCAGTGGCTCAGCCACCGCTTTAGTTCGAGAACAACCGACAATTCGGTCTGTGCAACAGTATTATAGATCCATGCAGAAACAGCAGGATGGCTGACGAACTGCGCAGACTGCAACACCGATGAACAGGGCGGTCTCGGCAATCGCTTCTTTGGCTTTCATTCCACAGCCGAATGGCCACGACGAGCACATCAAAACGCAAAAGCATCCTGCGCCTTCAAGTTCGAATTTGAAAATCTTGAGGCCTGTGATTGCAATGTAGCATCCGTGAGAAAATGCGGGCTGAGAGTCGGGACATGGACAATCAGGGCTTCAGCCAAAGTCGGCCGAGTCATCCGACGACAGCTTGAGGGGAGCTGACAACTCCTGTGCCATTGGTGCGGATGCTTGCAATCGTCAGAGCGGCAATTACCGCCGGAACCGCAAGCAAGATGAAGATCGCGTCAGATTGCCAGCCCAGCGCCACCATCGCGCCGCCGATGACTGATCCGACTATCGAGCCTGAACGGCCGACACCATTGGCAAAGGCCACGCCGGTTGCACGTGCAGATGTTGGATAGTAACTCGAAGCGAAGGCATTGAGCCCCACTTGTCCACCGGACATGAAGAAACCTGCAGCAAACACGGCGAGTGCGATCAGGGGCAGAAGGCCTCCTGCAAGGCTAACGGCACCGACGCTTATGGAAGCACCAACATAACCTGCTGCCAGAACCTTTGTCGGACGATGTCGGTCCATTTGCCGTCCAATCACAATGGCACCCAAAGCGCCGCCAAGGTGGAACCCGGTGGTTACAAGTTTGGCCATGGTCGGGTCTGCACCCATGTCGGTGAGAATCAGCGGTAGCCAGTTGCCGACGAGAAAGATCACCAGCAGGCCCATGAAGAAAGTGACCCATAGCAACAGCGTGCCTACGAACAGGCTCGACGAGAAAATCTGACGCGCTGGCGCGCTCGCCACAGCTGGAGAGGCATGGAATTCCGTTTCGGCTGTCACCCGGGCTGGCGCAATGCGCGCGAGGATCGCAGCGATTTGGGACTGCCCGCCACCCTTGATCGCCAGAAAGCGCGGGGACTCTGTGAGGACCAGAAACAGGATCGGCACCAGAGCCAACGGCACCACGCCGCCGATGATCAGCACAGCGCGCCACCCCAGCCATGGGATGATCGCCGCCGCAATGAAGCCCGCGGCCGCCATGCCAACCGTGAAGCCGCAGAACATTAGTGTCACCAGACTGGCACGGCGTGCCGCCGGGCTGAATTCATTCGCCAGCGTGATCGCATTGGGCATCGCCCCGCCCAGGCCCAGGCCGGTCAGGAACCGCAAGCCAATCAGCATTTCGAGCGAGGTCGAAAATCCAGACAGCAGGCACATCAGCCCGAACAACCCGGTGGTGGCGATCAGCACTGGGCGACGCCCCAACCTGTCAGAAAGAGGGCCAAACACGAATGATCCGACCATCAACCCGATGAGCCCAGCCATCATCAGCGGCGTGAGGGCAGCAGCCGACGCGCTCCATTCGCTCCGAATATCGGGAGCAAGAAAGCCGA
>JAIXRO010000099.1 GCA_027485145.1 Hyphomonadaceae bacterium
ATTGCCCAGGCGCTCGGCGATTTCGGCGGCATCGCACGCTTTGGCCATGCCTACATCCCGATGGACGAGACGCTCACGCGCGCCTCGGTGGACCTCTGCAACCGTCCCTACCTGATCTGGAAGGTTGATTTCCGGCGCGACAAGCTCGGCGAAATGGACACCGAACTCTTCAAGGAGTTCTTCCACGCCCTCGCCGGCAATGGTGGCATGTGCCTGCACATCGAGAACCTCTACGGCGAGAACAACCACCACATCGCCGAAAGCTGCTTCAAGGCCACCGCCCGCGCCCTGCGCACCGCGATCACGGTCGACCCTCGCCTCGGCGGCAAACCGGCCAGCACCAAGGGCAGCCTTTAACGCGGTTCGGCGGTCTGCGGCTTGGCTCGCAGGAACAGCAGGGCAATCAACGCGGCCGCAACCGGGTAGACAGCGACGTACCCGACGATGCCGACGTTCCGGAGCTGCATGTCACTCCAAACGACACCGCCCAAACCCGCGAATGCGAGCACGCCACTCAGGATCAGGAGGCGGCGAATCCACACCGCAAGGCGGCTGTCGCCAAACACGGCGGCTGCAAAAAGGGCGGACAGTCCGAACAAGACATCCCAAGCCAATATGTCCAGCGCATAGACAATCGAAGGCCACCGGAACTCCAGCAGAACCGGCGCCGATTCCAGCCGGGCGATGGCAGGATCGCGGCTGATCGTCAGGATGACGAAGTGCACGCTTAAGGTGATAACCGCCATCAGGCCCATGAAGACGAGCGAAAGCAAGCCGAAGATCTTGGTCCGTTCGGAAGCCCAAGCGTGGATCGCGGCGGCCAGCACAATCATGAGCGGCGCGAGAAGCAGAATGAGGATTTCGAGGATCGCAAAGAACGGCTCCCCAATCGGGTCGTGCGGTGTGGCCAGGGATCGCAAGCCGGCGACCAGCACGACCGCATAGACCGGGCAGAGCAGGCTTACGCCCACCGCAGAGAAAATCCCCAACGTTCGGGCCGCTTCGCTGAAGCTGGCGGGAGGTTCCATGTCATGACATTAGCACGTTCGGTCGGCAACAAGTGAAGTTTCAGGCGCTTCTTGGTTCATTGGAGCCCGCAAAGCGTGATATTTGCCGATCCGTTAAAGCACGCTCGCGTCCACCACCGCGTCGATGAGCGCCGGCTCCGCGGGCACCTGCCCGTCCAGCATCAGCATGGCGAGGCCGTGCACCAGCGACCAGGCCCTGAGCCGCCCCGCCTCGCGCACATGCACAGGCGCATCCGGCCCGAACAGGCCGTCGATGGCGTTGACCAGGATCTGCATCCCGTCGGACCCGCCGCCCCCCGCGCTGGGCGGCGGCACAGGCACAGGCCCGTCAGGCTGCGCCATCATCAGCCGGAACAGGGACGGGTGGGCGAGCGCGAAGGTCACGTAGGCCCGGCCCATCGCATTGAACGCCTCGACGCCAGGAGACGCACTTGCCATCGCCGCTTCGAAGGCCTTCGCCATCCGCGCATGCCCTTCGAGGCACAGCGCGCCCAGCAGGGCCGCCTTGTCCGGAAAATGCCGGTACACCGCCGTGGCCGACACGCCGGCCCGGCGGGCAATCTCGCGCAGGCTCAGCGCGTCCACCGGCGCCGTATCGATCAGCTTCAGCCCCTCTTCGACCAGCGCGGAGCGTAGATCGCCATGATGGTAGCGATTTTTTTCGGATGCGATGTTGACGGTGTTATCTTTCTCGGACATGTTACTGGTGTAAACATTATTCCACGCCGCCGCAACCTCAGAAAATCCCGAAAGGATCTCCGCCATGTCCAGCCCCGTCGAAGCCGCCATCCGAGGCGCCGTCACCAAAGGCCTGATGGGCGTCGCCCAATTCAACCGCGCGCACCGCAAGTCCTCGAAGCAGAACCCCTACCTGACCGGCATCCACACGCCGCTTACCGCAGAACAGACCATCACCGATCTGAAAGTCACCGGCACCATCCCGCCTGCCCTCAACGGCCTTTACCTGCGCAACGGCCCGAACCCGTTCGAGGCGCCCAATCCCGCCACCCATCATTGGTTCTCGGGCGACGGCATGCTGCACGGCCTGCGCCTCCAGAACGGAGAGGCCCTTTGGTATCGCAATCGCTGGGTGCGCTCCCCCGCCATCAATGCCGCGCTGGGCGAGCCTGCGACCCCCGGCCCCAAAAGCAGCTTCGAAAGCCCGAACACCAACGTCGTCGCCTTCGGCGGCAAGATCTGGGCGCTGGTCGAAGCGGGCGGCCTGCCTGTCGAAGTCTCAGACCTTCTGGAAACCCGTACACGGAGCGATTTCGACGGCCTCCTGTCGAAAGGCTTCACCGCCCACCCACACCTTGATCCGCTCACCGGCGAAACCCACGCCATCTGCTACAACGCGATGGACCCCGCCACGATCTGGCACACGGTCATCACGCCGGACGGCGCCGTGCGCCGCCATGAACCGATCACCGTCCAGGATGGCCCCTCGATCCATGATTGCATGATCACAAGGAACTACATCATCGTGATGGACCTGCCGGTCACCTTCTCGATGCCCGCCCTGATCGCGGGGGACTCCTTCCCCTATCGCTGGAACCCGAAACACGCGGCCCGCATCGGCCTCCTGCCCCGCGAAGGCCGCGGTGACGAGATCATCTGGTGCAGCGTCGAGCCCTGCTACATCTTCCATCCCGCCAATGCCTTCGAGACCGATGACGGCAAGGTCGTCATGGATGCGTGCGTCCACACCGACATGTTCGCAGACGGACATTTCGGGCCGAACAGTTCCCGCGCGGCCTTCGAAAGCCTCGAAATCGATCCCGTCGCCCGCCGTGTCACGCGGACCGTGATTGACGCCTCTCCCCAGGAATTTCCGCGTCCGGACGAACGCCGCCTCGGCCAGCCCTATCGGTATGCCTACACCCTCGCCCTGCCTGCAGACGGCGATCCCGGTTTCGTCGGCGACCCGCGCCTCTTCAAGCACGACCTCGGCGCCCGCACCCGCGAAGTGCACGATTTCGGCGAAGGCCACATGCCGGGCGAGTTCGTCTTCGTCCCCGCCCATGCAACCGCCGAAGAAGACGAAGGCTGGTTGATCGGCTACGTCGCCGACATCGCGGGCGGCACAACCGATTTCGTCATCCTCGACGCCCGCAACTTTGCAGGCCCGCCGGTGGCGACAATCACGATCCCCGGCCGCATCCCGCCCGGCTTCCATGGCAACTGGATCGCCCTTCCGTAAGCGGAGCGTTCGCCGAACACGTTGAAGATTGTGCTTTGACTCCTGCCCCTCCGGCGCGATGATCCCCCCGAAAGCGGGGCAGCCCATGATCTTCGAGAACAAGACCAACCTTGCACTGGCTGTCAGCCTCGCCGGCCTCGCAGGGTTCACCGATGCGGTAGGCTTCCGGACGCTGGGCGGCTTCTTCGTCTCCTTCATGACCGGCAACTCGACCCGACTCGCCGTCAATCTTGCGGAACTGGACCTAACCGTCCTCGCCCTCCTCCCGCTCGGCATCATCGCGCTGTTCGTGTGCGGCGTGATGGCGGGCGCCATCGTGCGCGGACGCACACCGGCCCGCAAAGGCGCGGCGGTCATGGCGCTCGTCGCCGCCTGCCTCATCGCCGCCGCCACGCTCAGCGCCTTCGGCCAGGACACCGCCGCCGTCATCCTCCTCATCCTCGCGATGGGCGCGTCCAACAATGTCTTCGTCCGGGAAGGCGAGGTCAGCATCGGCGTGACCTACATGACCGGCACGCTGGTGAAGCTCGGCCAGCGCCTAGCCAGCGGTTTCGCGGGCAGCGGCGCCAAGCCCTGGTTCCCGTATCTTGCGCTCTGGCTCGGGCTGATCGCAGGCGCGGTCGCCGGTTCCTACAGCTACACGCTGCTCGGTCTCGCCTGCCTGTGGATCGCGTCAGGCCTCGCCTTGGCGCTCCTGCTCAGCCTGCTCTATCACCCGCCCCTGCGCGGCCACTAACCCGTCGGATCTTCATCCTTGGCCGGCTGGCGCGCGACCAGCAGCTTGTCGATGCGGCGCCCGTCCATGTCGATCACTTCGTAGCGCCAGCCGAACGACACCACCACATCCCCCAGCTGCGGAATGCGCTGCAGGTGGTGGATCACAAGGCCCGCAACGGTCGTGAACGGAGGATCATCCTCCGCCGTCAGCGGCTGACCCAGCCCGATCTCGGCATCCTCGATCGCGGTGCGTCCGTCGATCAGCCAGGAGCCATCCTCGCGCTTCTGCGGCCGCGCAAGCCCGTCCTCCGGCGAGAACGCCACATCGCCGGCAATCGCGCCCAGCACGTCCGCCGCACTGACGATCCCCTCGACATGCCCCAGCTCGTCCGTCACCAGCGCCATCTGCACCGGGCTCGCCTGCATGCTCTCCAGCAGGTTCAGCACCGTCATCGTATCCGGCACAAACAACGGCTCATGCCCGGCGGTTTCAAAATCCGGGATCCGCTTGCCTTCGGATTTCGCCAGAAGGTCCTTGGTCTGAACAACGCAGACCACATGCTCGAGATCGCCCCGCGCCACGGGAAAGCGCGAATGGCCGCTCTCGGCGATGATCTTCAGAAGCTCCTCCGGCGGATCATCAAGGTCGAGCCAGGTCACTTCCTTGCGCGGCGTCATGATCGAGCGCACGTCCCGGTCGGCAAGGCGCATCACGCTGCGGATCATCGCGCGCTCGTCCTCGTCGATGGCGCCGCTGGCCGCGCCTTCCTCGATCACGCTCTCGATCTCTTCTTCCGTCATCTGATCGGTGTTGACCTTCGACAGCCCGAACACCGACAGCACGAGGTTCGTGGATATCCGCAGCACATACACAATCGGAAACGCCACCCGCGACAGCATCGACATCGGCGGCGCAATCAGGCTTGCAAATGTCTCCGGCGCCGTGATCGCAATCCGCTTCGGCACCAGTTCGCCGATCACGATCGACAGGAACGTCGTCGCCGCGATCACCACGCTGAACGCAATCAGGTCTGATTGCTTCTCCAGCGAGGGAAACGTGCTGGCAATGAACGGCGCCACATCCTCGGCCAGCGCGGTCGCACCGTAGGCGCCCGCGATGATCCCGATCAGCGTGATGCCCACCTGCACGGTGGACAGGAACCGGGACGGGTCTTCCTGCAGCTGCAGCGCCACCCGGGCGCCCCGGTCGCCTTTTTCGGCGCGCGCTTGCAGGCGGCTCCGGCGGGAGGACACGATGGCGAGTTCTGAAAGCGCAAAGACGCCGTTCAGGGCGATCAGTGCGATGAGTATAAGAAGGTCCATGATGGCGCGCTATCGCATGATTTCCCCGGAATCTCCAAGCGAATCTCCATGTCTTGTTCTCGGGCCGCCCCCCCGCTAAGAGCCCGCATGCCCCGCATTGCGCTCATCGATTACGGCTCCGGAAACCTGCATTCCTGCGCGCGTGCCCTTGCGGCAGCCGCCGGCAGCGCCGACGATATCCAGGTCACCAACCGGCCCGAGGATATCGAGACCGCAGACCGCGTCGTCCTGCCCGGTGTCGGCCACTTTGCCGACTGCGCGGGGGCCCTCGCGGCCCAGCCCGGCCTCGTCGAGGCGATGGACAAGCACATCGTCCGCTTGGGCCGCCCCTTCCTCGGCATCTGCGTCGGCCTGCAGCTGATGATGGATTTCGGCCTCGAGGATGGCCGCACCGAGGGCCTCAGCTGGATCCCCGGCAAGGTGGTTGCGCTCGAGCCTGCCCCCGGCCGCCCGGTGCCGCATGTCGGCTGGAACCAGCTCGAGCTGCGCGGCCCCCACCCCGTTCTGGACGGCCTCGGCCCCGAGCCGCACGCCTATTTCACCCATTCCTACGCCTGCAAGCCCCGCCGGATCGACTATGTCGCCGCCTGGTCCCACTACGGCGAGCCCATCGCCGCGGCCCTCACGCACGACAACCTCTTCGGCACCCAGTTCCACCCCGAAAAGAGCCAGAAGGTCGGCCTGACGATCCTGTCGAACTTCCTCAGCTGGAAACCCTAACCCCTCTCCCGTTTACGGGAGAGGAGGGACCCATTGCGAAGCAATGGGAGGTGAGGGCGCGCCGCGAGGCGCGTGGCAAGAAAGACTCCTAATCCCAGCCAACCCAATATATCTGCCTCAAGCCCCCTCACCCCCGGCCCCTCTCCCCGCACGCGGGGCGAGGGGGGAAGACAAAGTCCATGACCTTCACCCTCTACCCCGCGATTGACCTGAAAGACGGCGCCTGCGTTCGCCTCCTGCGCGGCGAAATGGACGCGGCCACCGTCTTCAACACCGATCCCGCCAGCCAGGCCCGCGCCTTCCACGCGATGGGCTTCACCCACCTGCATGTGGTTGACCTCAACGGCGCCTTCGAAGGCCGGCCCGTGAACCGCGCCGCCGTGGAAGGCATCCTGAAAGCCACCCCCGCCCCGGTCCAGCTCGGCGGCGGCATCCGCACCCGCGCCCAGATCGACGCCTGGCTGGAGGCCGGCATCGCCCGCGTCATCCTCGGCACCATCGCCCTGCGCGATCCGGAACTCGTGAAATCCGCCGCCCGAGCCCTGCCGGGCCGCATCGTCGTCGGCATCGACGCGAAGGAGGGCAGGGTCGCCGTCGAAGGCTGGGCCGAAACCAGCGACATGCGCGCCACCGACCTTGCACGCGCCTTCGAAGGCTGCGGCGTCGCCGCCATCATCGCCACCGACATCAGCCGCGACGGCCTGAAGACCGGCGTCAATGTTCCGTTCACGGCAGAATTGGCCAATGCCGTCAGCATACCCATCATCGCCAGCGGCGGCGTGCGTAACGTGGACGACATCCGCGCCCTGCGCGCCAGCGGCGCGCCGATTGCCGGCACCATCCTCGGCCGCGCGCTCTATGACGGGGATATTGATGCAGGTGAGGCGGTGAGGGCTGCGTGCGACCGATAGCGTGGGATACATTTACTGAGACTTTGGCGCACATGAGCGTCGATATTGGTGGTCTGTATTTGCCCGCGCTCGATTCGCTGGACTACTCAGTTAAGTTCTGCGCTCCGCTTCTATTTCAAAACGAGAGTTCAGATTACCCCATTTCGGTTGGCGGCTCCTGCTTTCTTTTCCGCTTCCGAGGCCGATTCTTTCAGATCGCTACACAGCACCAAATCACAAACTCAATTCGCGATGCCAAGGACGTTAGAGTGGCGCTACCTGAGACGCTCGAAACACTAATGCTTTCGCCCTCAAAGTCCTTCGTGAGAAATACGAGTACTAAAAGTGATCCGACTACGGATTTTAGAATTTGGGAGTATGACGTTTCATTAGATGCGAGGTTTTCCCAAAGCTTTATGCGCTTGAATCAGGAAGACTTTCTGGCCATTCCGCCGGGTGGCTCGATCAACGAGCTCATCTACTATACTGTCGCTTTTCCTTCTAATGCGCAGGTACTCGAATTGGATGATGCGGAACTTCGGTCTGTTCGAATGCGAACGAATTGGGCGAAAGTTCAGGTTGGCCCTCATCCCGATGCACTTGAGATTATAGAGGGTCGGGTTTACATGCGGTGCGCCGACCGTCTTTCGGAGATGGGTCTTTCGCCTGATGGATTTAGTGGTGCGCCAGTTTTTGCAGTCTATCAGACTGCCGACCTGCAATGTCATTTTGGGTTCTGTGGACTCATCACTCACGGACATGAAGACGGGCGGCTGGCAGTTTTTCCGGCACCGGAACTTCTGGCCAGCATACGGACGCTCTGAGGGCCTTCAGACAACTTTGTTGGCCAACTCGCGTCGAAGGTTGTTGCCAAAATTCTGACCTCGCACTCTAAATTGCCAAACTCGAACCGGAATACGCGCTCATCCTGAGCGAAGTCGAAGGATGGGCAGCAGGAGATGCCGGCTCGGCTGGGCCCATCCTTCGACTTCGCTCAGGATGAGGGTGCGCCGGGCTGCGCAGGCGGCGGCACCCACCGGAAACGTCTCCGGCGAGGCTTGATATAGCGCACTTGTTCATGTTATGTTCTTCGCGTTGCCATCCACTTGCTGCCGCCTGCCCCCGCCCCTATCGTCCGCCGCAAACGGAGCCTTCCCCATGCCGGATGATCTCGTCGCGCGTCTCAATGAATTCACGGCGAACAAGCATCCCGGCCATGTCGGGGTCTCGCTCACCCATTGCGAGGCGACCCGCGTCGAAGGCCGCCTGACGGTGACCGAGCCTGTCGTCGCCGGCACCGGCTTTCTCTGGGCGCCGGTCGTCATCACGCTGGCGGACTGGCTCTGCGCCGCCGGCATGTCGCCCAACCTGAAAGAGGGCGAAAGCTTCACGACGGTCGAGCTGAAAACCAACTTCCTCGGCAGCGCCAAGGTCGGCGAGGTCGTCTCCGGCGTCGCCACGCCCGCGCACCGGGGCCGCACCACGCATGTCTGGGATGTGGAAGTCAGGAACGAGAACACCGGCAAGGTGATTGCCCTGTTCCGCTGTACACAGATGATCCTGTCGCCGCGGCGCGATTAGCTCGGCTCACATGCGCATCGGCTGCGGCCCGCGCCGGCGCGGATCGTCAGCAAAGCTCTGCGCCCGGTTCTTGCCGGAATGCTTGGCGCGGTAGAGCGCATGGTCGGCCCGGCTCAGCAGGGCGGACACCGTCTCGCCCGCCGTGCCCGCGGTGAAGCCGAGGCTCACCGTCACCGACAGGCGCACGCCGCCATGCACGCAGTCCGTCTCGCTCACGGCGCGCACGGCCCGCGAAAAGCACGCCCTGGCCGCCGCCTCGTCCGCGAACACACCGGCGAGGGCAAACTCCTCCCCGCCAAGCCGCGCCGCCAGCCCGCCCGGAGGCGCCGCAGCCGCAAGCAGTCTGCCTACGGATTTCAGAACCGCGTCGCCCGCCTCATGGCCGAACTCGTCATTCACCTGCTTGAAATTGTCGATATCGGCGATCGCGCAATAGACCGTGCCGGGCATCGCCTGCAGCGCGCCCGCCGCCGTGAAGAAGGCCCGCCGGTTCGGCAGGTCCGTCAACTCGTCCATGTTCGCCAGCCGGTGATTCTCCCGCGCCAGGCGCTCGGCTCTCATCTGTGCCCGGAGGATAAAGTACGAACAGCTCGGCGCAATGACCGCCGGCAGGACGATGCAACTGATATAGACCGAGGTGACGTCGATCACCGGGTCGATCTGCAGCCAGATATACACCGGCACGAACGACGCAGTGACGGACGCAATCGTGATGATCACGCCCGTCAGGATCGCCTTGCGCAGGTCAGCCGGAATCTGCATTCGCCTCGTTCTTTCGCGGAAATGTTTACCTGCGTTCTTTTAAGTCTGGCACTGACAAACCGTTGAATTTTGATCGATCGGCCTTGACATTTGAAGTATGTTCATGGTATGTTCCGTATTCGATGATGGCTGTTCACGCACGCAAGGGGCCGCTAAACCGCGCGCATGCTGAAAACACGCATCATCCCCTGCCTGGACGTGAAAGACGGGCGCACCGTGAAGGGCGTCAACTTCGTGGACCTGAAGGATGCGGGCGACCCCGTCGCACTCGCCCGTGCCTATGATGCGCAGGGGGCAGACGAGCTCTGCTTCCTGGATATCACCGCCAGCCATGAAGGCCGGGGCACGTTGCTCGAAACCGTCAGCCGCACGGCGGAGGCGTGTTTCATGCCCCTCACCGTCGGCGGCGGGGTGCGCTCGGTGGACGACATGGTCGCCCTCCTGCGCGCGGGCGCCGACAAGGTGGCGATCAATTCCGCGGCGGTGTCGGACCCGGATCTCATCTCGGCCTGCGCCGCCAAGGCCGGCCGGCAATGCGTGGTCGTGGCGATCGACGCCCGCAAGACCGGCGACCATTGGGAGATATTCACCAAGGGCGGCCGTGAGGCGACGGGCATCGACGCGGTTAACTTCGCCCGCCTCGCGGCGTCGAAAGGCGCGGGCGAAATCCTGCTGACCTCGATGGACCGGGACGGCACCAAGACGGGCTATGACATCGCCCTCCTCAAGGCGGTGTCCTCCGCCGTCACCATCCCCGTCATCGCCAGCGGCGGCGCGGGCAGCGTGGCGGACTTTGCCCCCGCGATCCTCGAAGGCGGGGCGAGCGCCGTGCTGGCCGCGTCGATCTTCCACTTCGGCGAAGCGACCCTCGCCGAAGCCCGAGACGCCCTGCGCAAGGCGGGCGCCCCGGTCCGGACCGTCTAGCTACTCCGCAAACACCGGTTTGCGTTTCTGCATTTCGGCCATCACGGCCTCGATCTGGTTCGGCGTGCGCATGACTTTCAGCTGCTCGCTGCTTTCGAGGAGAAGCAGGTCGGCATCGCTGGAATCGGCCATCGCATTGCACAGCACTTTCGCGCCGCGCATCGCGGCGGGATGCTTGCCCGCGATGAGCCGCGCGAGCGCGAGCGCGTCTTCGAGCGGGGTGTCGGACACCTTTGTGGCAAAGCCGAGCGCATGGGCTTCGGCGCCCTTGAACTCGCGGTTCGTGTACGTCAGCTCACGGATCACATCGTCGCGCACATTGCCGCGCCACAGCGGGAAGCCCGCCATGTCCGGCACCAGGCCCCATTTCATTTCCATGATGGCGCAGCGCGTATCCGGATGGATGATGCGGATATCGGCGCCCGACATGATCTGAAAGCCGCCGCCGAAGGCGATACCGTGGACGGCCGCGATCACCGGAACGGGCAGTTCGCGCCAGCCCCAGGCGACGTGCTGGGCAAGGTTTGCAAGGCCGTGGCTGCGGCTGCCGAGGCTGCCGGTGGCGCCTTCGCCCTGTTTCTTGCCGTCGCCCGGCTGGGCCATCGAGGAGAGGTCGAGGCCCGCGCAGAAGGCGCGGCCTTCGCCGGAGAGAACCACGGCGCGCAGGCCTTTGGTCTTGCCAAGCTGCGCGATCGCTTCGGCGATGCCGACGAACATGGCCGAGTCGAGGGCATTCATCTTGTCGGTGCGAACGAGGCGGACATCGGCCACGCCGTCTTCGAGCATCGTGATGGTAACGCGGTCTTGCATGGGTGTTCCTCCGGAAGGTTTATCCAAAGCTGGCCCCCTTCCCCGGCGTTCGTCAAGCGCTGGCGGGTGACGGCGCCGCGAGGGCAGGCTAAACGGCGGGGAACCGGAGACCGACCCATGACCGCCCTTGCCTCCCCTGACCGGCTCGCCGCCGCCCTCGCGCACCTTGCCGGCACCATCGATGCGCGGGCTTCGGACGGCGACAACGGCAAGAGCTGGACGGCGAAACTGCTTGCGAAAGGCCCAGCCGCCTGCGCGGACAAGGTCGCCGAAGAGGGCGGCGAGCTCGCGGACGCGGTGCGCAGCGAAAGCGAGGCGCGGGTCGCGAGTGAAGCGGCGGATGTGCTCTACCATGTGTTCGTGGCGCTCCGGTCGCGCGGCGTGAGCCTGGATGATGTGGCGGCGGCGCTGGAAGCCCGGCAGGGCACCAGCGGATTGGACGAAAAGGCGGGGCGAGGTTCTTCGGACTCCTGAGGGAAGGCCCCACCCTAACCCTCCCCGCAAGCGGGGAGGGGACAGGTTGTGCCTTTGTGAGAACAACGCCTGCCCGACAGAGCGACGTGTCCCCTCCCCGCGCGGAGCGTGGGGAGGGTTAGGGTGGGGCAAGTCTTTCAGGACGTATCCAGACCTTCCCACGCCTGCGGCCTTGCGGCGGCGTCGAGGCGCATCAGCAGTGTATCGACGCCCGGGCCGATGCGGCGGACGACGGACCAGCGCACGGGGAGTTCGCGCAGCGCGCGGCCGGTGAAGCGGCGCAGGAAGCGCGCGAGGCGCAGGGCGTGGGGCGCCGGATTGACCATCACGGAGACGAGACGCTGGACGGCTTCCATGAGGAGCGCGTGCTGCAGTTCGGGTGGGTCTTCGCCGAGGCTGGCGCGGCTGCGGCGCGCGGGGTGTTCGATCAGGGGGAAGAGATAGCGGCTTGAGCGGGCGCCTTGGCGCTCTGCTGGTTCGTCCGGGAGCGGAGGAAGCGGGGCGAGGGCCGGCAGGCGGATGTCTGCGGCGAGGACGTGGAGATACCGGCGCACGAGGGCGGTGAGCGCGGCAAGATGCGCGCGGGCGTCGAGCGCGATCTGCGCGAAGGCGTCCGGTGCGGTGGCGCGCAGCAGCGAGCGCAGCGCGGCGAGCAGCTCGGCGATGGGATACCAGAGGTCAGGGTGCGCACGGGTTGGGGTCATCGCGGTGCAGGATACGATGGGGCGGAACCCTGCCGGATTCGTGGCGGGGATTTGTTTTGCAACCATTTGATGGGATGAGGAATTTTGTTTTAGGACGCAGCCGAAGCGTAGGCGTTCGCGTGTTCTTGTGCGCCGAATCCGGAGGCTTAGAAAGTCTGGGTCCCGGAAATTTGCTACGCAAATTCCGGGATGACGGAAGTGAACGGCAAGGACCCAACCGCGACCTTGGCAGGCTTAGGAGCTGGATACTCAAGAAGTAGCGTTGAAGGGTGTCACCCCACTGACGCCATTGTCACAATGAAGTCGTCGAGCAGTGCTTTCAGCTTTTCGACGAGAAACTCCACGACAGCAAGGCCGAGCCAGACCAATAGCTTGGTAGAGCAGAACTTCAAAAACCGTTCGATTATGTCTACCGCTAGGCGCGGCTGACAAATCGCGGATTCGAATAGCGCTATCTCTGATAACGAGATTAACCGCGCTTCGTCGTCAATCGAATTGGAACTCTCGACTTGCTCGCGAACCAATCTCAACTCGCGCGAAATCGCTTCGACCGACGGCTGATTATCCCGAGTGCTCACATAACGATCGCTCGCTGGCACGGAATTGATCTCAGCTACGCTTTGCTCAGTATCGGGAGCGACCGATTCATCAGCTTCAATTTCATTGCGAATATTCAAAAGCACTTCACGCAGCCATTCATCACCCGCACGAAGAGCTCGATCCCAAGCATCAACCGCATCGCAAACTTGCGCGATCGTGCGTGGTTCTGAAACGTAAAGTACAAATCTGTCCGAGGCGTACTTCGACGATATGTGTTCGATGATACTGAGGTTTTCGCCGATGCGAGCTGCCTTCGACATCACAGTCCGAATAGTTTCTTGAGCAAACTCGATCTGAAACATGTTCCCGATTTCGTCGATGAGCTCAGAAACCGTGAATGAACGCTCGGACACAATTCCGGAGCTCACCGAGCGGATAACACCCACAAGCAGTAAAGCCTCATGTTCTTCCATGGTTGCGCCTCTACTAAAGACAGAACCAGATCAATTAAAACGATTCTTTATTGCTTTACATACGGCTGAGATAGAATTCTCTACTTCTTCCCGGGCGGCTTGACCGCTTGCAGCGTCGTGGTTTTGACGTCGCGGCCGAGGCCGACTTTCTTGCCGTAGCTGGGGGCGCCGGCGCTGGCGCCGCTGACCGCGCCGCGGGTGGTTCTGTCCGTGAGCGGAGGGATGGCCATGGCCGCGGGGTTGACGGGGTGTTCGTCGAAGAGGCTGGCGAGTTGTTCGGTCATCGCGCCGCCGAGCTGTTCGGCGTCGACGATCGTGACGGCGCGCTTGTAATAGCGGGTGACGTCATGGCCGATGCCGATGGCGATGAGTTCGACGGGCGAGCGGTTCTCGATCTCGTCGATCACCTGGCGCAGGTGGCGTTCCAGATAGTTGCCGATGTTCACGTTGAGCGTGGAATCATCGACCGGCGCGCCGTCGGAGATCACCATCAGGATCTTGCGTTGTTCGGGGCGGCCGAGCATCCGGTCATGCGCCCAGAGCAGGGCCTCACCGTCGATGTTTTCCTTCAGCAGGCCTTCGCGCATCATCAGGCCGAGATTGCGGCGCGCGCGGCGCCAGGGCATGTCGGCGCCCTTGTAGATGATGTGGCGGATATCGTTGAGGCGGCCGGGGCCCGCGGGCTTGCCGGCCTTGACCCAGTCCTCGCGGCTCATGCCGCCTTTCCAGGCCTTGGTGGTGAAGCCGAGGATTTCGGTTTTCACGGCGCAGCGCTCCAGCGTGCGGGCGAGAATGTCCGCACACAGAGCGGCGACCATGATCGGACGGCCGCGCATCGAGCCGGAGTTATCCAGCAGGAGCGTGACGATCGTGTCGCGGAACTTGGTGTCGTCTTCCTGCTTGAAGGAGAGCGGCGCGGTCGGATCGGTGATCACGCGGGTGAGGCGCGCGGTGTCGAGCACGCCTTCTTCAAGGTCAAACGACCATGAGCGGTTCTGCTGCGCCATCAGGCGGCGCTGCAGCTTGTTGGCGAGCTTGGCGACGGCGCCCTGCAGGCCCTGCAGCTGGTGGTCCAGATAGGCGCGCAGCCGGGTGAGTTCCTCGGCGTCGCAAAGGTCCTGCGCATTGGCGGTCTCGTCATGCGCGCGGGTGAAGACGTTATAGACGAACCGGTCGCGCTCATCGCCCGGCTGGTAGTTCGGGCGCAGGGGCTTGGAGCCTTCGTCTTCCTCGTCCGGCGAGTCGTCGGCCTCCATGTCGGCGTCCTGATCGACGGAGACGTTGGCTTCCTCGCCGTCGATCTCCTCGGTCTCGCCGGCCTGGATCTCGTCCGCCGAGGCGCCCATCTGTTCTTCCGTGGACGTATCGTCCTCGCCGGTCTGGGTCTGGTTGTCTTCCTGCTGCTGGGAGTCTTCCTGCTCGCTGGTCTCGACATCGTCGCCCGCCATGTCCGAGGCCGTCAGATCCCGGATGATCGAGCGGATGGTCTTGCCGAACTGGGCTTGGTCATGGAGCTGGGCGGCGAGCCCGTCGATGGCCTTGCCGGCGCGGGCCTCGACCTTCTCGCGCCAGACATCGGCGACGCGGGCGGCGCTTTCGGGCAGCGCGCGGCCGGTGAGCTTCTCGCGCAGAAGGAATTCGAGGGCGGGCGCGAGGATCGCCTCGGGGTCTTCGGAGCCGGCGCCGAAATTCGTGGACTTGCAGCGGAAATCGAGCGCGGCGTCTAGGTTTCCGGCGGTGCCGAGCATGGCGTTGGCGCCGAGGCTTTCGATGCGCGCGGTCTCGGCGCCTTCATAGACGCGGCGGGCGAGATCGCCTTGCGGGCGGTGCGTCAGGTGGGCGGCGGCGTCATGGTGCGCGCGGCGCAGGGCGAGCGCGTCGGCCTCGCCCCGGATGCGGGCGGCGATTTCGGGCGGCAGGTCGATCGGCGGCGGGCGCAGGACGATCCGGTCACCCTGGTCGCCGGCATCATTGCCGAAGCCGACTTCAAGATCGCGCTCCGCGCTCATCGCCTTGGTCGTGGCGGCGAGGGCGGCCTTGAAGAGGTCCTGGGGTGTGGTGTCCTTCGCCATGTTTTGCCGCGCGGGGCGCCCTAGCGCCTCACGCCATCTTCACCATGAGGGCGCTTTCGGGAAGTTCCGTGCCGAAGCAGCGCTGGTACATCTCGGCGACAAGAGGGCGTTCGAGTTCGTCGCACTTGTTGAGGAAGGTCATGCGGAAGGCATGGCCGATATCGCCGAAGATGGCGAAGTTTTCCGCCCAGGTGATAACGGTGCGCGGGCTCATGACGGTGGAGAGATCACCGGCCATGAAGGCGTTGCGGGTAAGATCCGCCAGCGTGACCATCTTGGAGAGGGTCTTGTCGTCCGCGCCGGTGGCTTTCGATTTGACGATTTCGACTTCGGCGTCGTGCGCGAGATAGTTCAGTGTCGTGACGATGCTCCAGCGGTCCATCTGGCCCTGGTTGAGCTGCTGGGTGCCGTGATAGAGGCCGGTCGTGTCGCCGAGGCCCACCGTGTTGGTGGTGGCGAAGCGGCGGAAGCACGGGTTCGGCGCGATCACGCGGTTCTGGTCGAGCAGGGTGAGCTTGCCCGAGCTTTCGAGGACGCGCTGGATCACGAACATCACGTCCGGACGGCCGGCATCATACTCGTCGAACACGATGGCCCCGGGGCGCTGCAGGGCCCAGGGCAGGATGCCTTCGCGGAATTCGGTGACCTGCTTGCCGTCCTTGAGGACGATGGCGTCCTTGCCGACCATGTCGATGCGGCTGACATGGCTGTCGAGGTTGACGCGGATCATCGGCCAGTTGAGGCGGGCGGCGACCTGCTCGATATGGGTCGATTTGCCGGTGCCGTGATAGCCCTGCACCATGACGCGGCGGTTGAACTCGAAGCCGGCGAGGATGGCCAGCGTCGTCTGCGGGTCGAACCGGTAGGCGGGGTCGATCTCCGGCACGTATTCGGTGCGCGTCTTGAAGCCATGGACGACCATGCCGGTGTCGAGGCCGAACAGCTTTTTCAGGTTCAGCTTTTCGGTGGGCTTCAGGCCTTCGAGGGCGTCGGTGGCAGGCATGGCGGTCATGGGGTCGCGGGGCTCGGCACAGGAGGAGGAAAGGGTGAAAGGAGCGTTCTAGCACGGGATGGCCCCGCGCCTAGTGCGACGTAGGGGAAATGGGCAGGTGCGGAGGCTTGGCTCAGGGTTTCGAGAAGGCGGTCAGGACCTGGTCCGTCTTGCCGCGGATCGCCGGGTCGAAAACATTGGTCAGGCCGTCATCGGCGGGATTGCGCAGCAGGGCAGAGTCGCCTTCGTAAACAAGACCGGCCGCCTTGACGTAGCCGCTGACGATCTCGGGATCGATGCGGTGCGTGTCGCCGCCGGAGGTGGGCGGAGTGCCTGCGGGCGCGACATGGTCGATGATCACGAACAGGCCGCCGGGCTTCAGGACGCGGGCAATCTCGGCAAAGCTCTTGTCCGGGTCGCCGAGGCCTTCGGGGGCGCCGTCCGGCTTGTACCAGAGCTCGTGCGGGCCCTGGAACCAGGTGACGATGTCGACCGAGGCGTCCGGCAGGGCGAACGTGTCGAAGTTGGACTTGAGATACTGGACATTGGTCAGGCGGCCATCGATCCGTTTCGAGACGGCATCGCCGAGGAAGGCATCGAACCCGGCGGGGTTCTGCATGAACACCTTGCCCGTCTCTCCGACGGCGCGGGAGAGCAGTTCGGTGAAGTAGCCGCCGCCGGCCTCGATCTCGAGGATCGTGTCGCCGGGCTTCGGCGAGAAGAAGGCGAGGATTTCGGCGGGCTTGCGGTTCACGTCTGCGGCAAGGTCCGCCTCCGGACGGCCGGGCGCGACGACGAGGGCGGCGTAGTCGATCACGGCGGGCCTGGCAGGCTCTGGGGCCGCGGCCTCTGGCGCGGGCGGGGCTTCCGCGGCGGGCGGTGTCGCGCAGGCAGTGAGGGCCGTGAGAACGAGGGCGGCGGCGCCGGATGTCAGGCGGGACTTCAATTGGATCTTCATGGTGTGGTCTCTCCCTCTCCGGCCCGGATCAGCGTCAGGGCGTCTCGCCTTGCCAGACGATGTCTCCGGCGATCACCGTCATCACTGGCTTCGCCTTGAGGATGTCAGCTTCGGGGACGGTCATCAAGTCGCGGTCGAAGACCGTGAAGTCGGCGAGCTTGCCTTGTTCGATGGTGCCGAGATCGGCTTCCTGGAAGGCGGCGTAGGCGGGACCTGTCGTGAAGAGTGCCAGCGCGCGGGCGCGGGAGACCGCTTCTTCGGGGTGCCAGCCCTCCCCCGAGCCGCCCTGCAGATCCTTGCGGGCAACGGCGGCGTAGAATTCGATGGTGGGCGAGCCGACCTCGACCGGGGCGTCCGAGCCGCCGGCGATGACGGTGCCGAGATCGAGCAGCGTCGCCCAGGCATAGGCGCCGCGCAGGCGGTCCAGCCCCAGGCGCGCGGGGGCGAATTTCAGGTCGCCGATGGCATGGCTCGGCTGCATCGAGGCGATCAGGCCGAGGGAGGCAATCCGGGCCAGATCGTCCGGGTGCACGACCTGTGTGTGTTCGATACGCCAGCGCAGGTCAGGGCCGTAGCCGCCTGCCTCGAACGTATCGAGGATTCGGCGGTTGGCGAGATCGCCGATGGCGTGGATGGCGAGCTGGACATTGGCGGCTTTCGCTTCGGCCATCAGTTCGGCAAGTTTGGAATCATCGATCAGGGACAGGCCGGACGTGTCCGGACGGTCCGTGTACGGTTCGATCAGCTGGGCACCGCGGCTGCCGAGGGCGCCGTCCATGTAGAGCTTGACCGCGCGGTTGGTGATGCGCGCCGTTTCATACTCGCGGTGCTGGGCGAGCAGCAGGCCGCCCACGTTGAAGGCGTTGTAGATGCGCTGGGGCAGCTTGCCTTCGTCATCGAGGCGCTTGAGGAGCGGGGCGTGCTGGCGGTCCACGCTCATGTTGTGCAGTCCGGTCCAGCCGCGCGAGGCATAGACTTTCGCGCCGGTCTCCAGCGCGAGGGAAATCGCGGCGTCATCCGGCTTGGCAATCAGCGGCTCGACGAGCGACATGGCATTGTCGATCAGGATGCCGGTCGCCTTGCCGCCGGCATCGCGTTCGATTCGGCCGCCGTCCGGATCAGGGGTGGCATTCGTGATGCCAGCCGCCTTGAGGGCCGCGGTGTTGGCGACCAGGGCGTGGCCGTCGGAGCGGCCGAGGATGACCTTGTGGGTTCCCGAGACGGGATCGAGGTCAGAGGCCATTGGCATGCGGCCTTCGGGCCAGCCCGTCTCGATCCAGCCGCGCCCGACGAGGACGGAGCCTTCGGGCTTGCCGTCCAGTTCGGCTTCGACGCGGGTGACGAGTTCGGTGACGGAGGCGGTGCCTTCCAGGTTCAGCGTCAGCTCGCGCTCGCCGATGCCGAGGAGGTGCGCGTGCGCATCGGTGAAGCCGGGATACATGAAGGCGCCGCCGAGATCGATGATGTCGACTTCGTCCTCGCCCCAGTCCGCCGACATGGGCGGGATGGTCGCCATGATGCGGCCATCCTCGCCGACAAGCACACCGGTCACGGTTTGCGGCACGCCGGCTTCGTCCGTCAGGCCGGTATAGATGGTGCCGTTGGTGAAGACGCGGACCTTCTCGGTCGCCTCGGTTTCCGGGCTGATCGATGGCGTGCAGGCGGCCAGAGCGAAGGCGGCGGCTGACAGGAGGGCGAGACGCATGGGGCGGGTTTCCTTTGCGGGCAGCACTTACAGCGCGCGCTGATAGATGCCGATCAAGCCACCGTCATGAACCGTTTGGGCGTGCGCCGTCCAGCCTTCGCGTTCGAGAAGCGTGACGGCTGTGGTGGTGGCGCAATAGAGGTGCGTGCAGCCGAGGCGGCGGCCTTCGGCCTCCAGCGCCTGAAGCAACAGGGCGCCGAGGCCGCGGCGCCGCAGGTCTGGGCGCACCCAGCCGGCCGAGGCCCAAGGGGAGAGGTGCGCGAATTCCGGCGTGAAGGCGGCTTTCAGGACGGCGATGCCGATGGGGGCGCCGTCCGGGCCGAGCGCGACAACACCGACCGGGAGCGCGCCCTCGGGATTGGCGTAGGCGGCAAGGTCTGCAGCCGCATCGCCCTGCCCGCCGGGGCCGTACCAGTTAGGCCATTCGGCCTCGAAGGCCGCCACGAGCGCGCGAGCGGCTTCGGGGCAGTCCCTGAGAGGGCGGATCGGCCAGTCATCGAGCATGGATCACCTTGCCCCGGCCGGCCCGGAAAAGCAAAACGCCGGACCTTGCGGCCCGGCGCTTTGGCATTCAGCTGACGCAGCGCTCAGGCGGCGACGGCTTTTTTCGCGATGTCACGTTTGATTTTCAGCGCCTTGTCCGAGAGGGCGTCGTCCTTGGCTTTCGCGAGGAAGGCGTCGAGGCCGCCGAGCTTGTCCACAGTGCGCAGGGCTTTCGCCGCGATGCGGAGACGGAAGTTCTGGTCGAGCGCTTCCGAGTGCAGCGTGACCTGCACGAGGTTCGGCAGGTAGCGGCGCTTGGTCTTGATCTGGGAGTGGCTGACAATATGGCCAACCATCGGCTTCGTGCCAGTAAGTTCACATTCGCGGGACATGGCCTCGCTCCGGGTAAAAGTGCGTGTCTGATCTGAAGGCGCGCTCCTACAGGCTGGGGGGGATCATGTCAACCGGGGCGATTCATGCCGATGGGCAGGCAAATGGCTGCAGCCCGGGCGTGACTGAAGCCGCGTGTCGCCTTATGTTCGCCGCCGGGTAGAGGCGATTCGGGCAGCCCTTTGCCAACGGGCTGTTCAGGCCATGTTGGGAAGGCATATTTTAAGAGGAGGCGAACCGTGCCTCCCGGACCGGAAAGGACTAGAAGAGACCCATGAAGCGCAGTCTTCTGTTTGCCGCCGCCTCACTCAGCCTCCTCGGCGCCTCTGTGGCCCAGACGGGCCCGTCCTCGAGCGCGTCGACCGTGCTCTCCAGCATCAAGAGCGGCGCGCCAACCCGCATGGTGTATGAGCTGGACGCCCGCGCGATGGTGTTCATCCTGCCGGCGACGGGCCGCGCCAGCTTCACCGTCGATATGAAGCCCGATTCCTACGCCATCAAGTCGCGCGTGCGCACGACCGGCCTCGCCGATGTGTTCGTCAATTATGACATGAACCTCAATGCCTCCGGCAAGACGAGCGCGGCGGGCCTCAAGACCACGAAATACGTTTCCCAGAACAATGACGGGAAGAAGAACCGGCGCGTCGAACTCGACATCACGGACAACGGCTTCAAGATGGCGGCCAAGCCGAAATTCGGCAATCTGGGCGACCCGGCCGCGACCGCCGAGCAGGTGATCCTGGCAAACGACCCGCTGACGGCGCTGATCACGTTCGCGCTGGAGCCGCGCGCCAAGGGCGCCGACCCGTGCGGCGGGCCGATCAAGGTTTTCGACGGGCGCCAGCTCACCTACCTGCACCTGAAGCGCGGCAACGCGAACCTCGTGAAGCAGAAGACCCCGGCCTGGACCGGCAACACGATCGAGTGCCATGTCACGATGGACAAGATCGCCGGCTACAAGAAGGGCGAGTCGAACAATGACACGCTGACCGGCATTGACGGACCGCTGCGCATGTATCTCGCCCCGCTGGAAAACGGCGCGCATGTGCCGGTGAAGATCGTCGCGGATACGGACAAGATCGGCAAGGTGACGCTGACGGCGCGCACGCTGCGGTTCGAGCCGCTCGTGACGACGGCGGCCGCGACCAAGACGGGCGGCGGGCGCTAGTCTTTCGGGAGCCGCCGCAACGCGGTGATCAGGCCGGCCATATCGTCCGGGAGCGGAGATTCGAAGCGGACCGTCTTGCCGGTGACCGGATGGTCGAAGCCGAGGACCGCGGCGTGCAGGGACTGACGCGTCATGGCCTTGGCGGCGGCGATGGCGGCGGCGTGACCCTCCCCTGATCCCAGCGCGGTGAGCTGCATCTGGCGGCCATAGACGGGATCGCCGAGCACCGGCACGCCTATATGGGACATGTGGACCCGGATCTGGTGCGTGCGGCCGGTTTCGAGGCGGCACTCGACAAGCGCGGCGGCGGGGACGTGGGTGTGCTTGTCACGCTCGCCAAAGGTTTCGATGGCGCGGTAATGCGTGACGGCGCGGCGGGCGGCGGGGCTGTCCGGATTTCTGTGTACGGACATCTTTTTCCGGTCGGTCTGCGAGCGTGCGATGGCGGCGTCCACCGTGCCGACGAGGGGACGCGGGGCGCCGCGCGTGACGGCGAGGTACATGCGTTCGATGTCGTGACGCTCGAACAGGGCGGCGAGGCCGGTATGGGCGGGTTCGGTCTTGGCTGCGACCATCACGCCGCTGGTCAGCTTGTCGAGCCGGTGGACGATGCCGGGGCGTTCGACGCCGCCGATGCCGGAGAGCTGGCCCTTGCAATGATGCAGCAGCGCGTTGACGAGCGTGCCATCCTCGCTGCCGGGCGCGGGGTGCACGGCCATGCCGGCCGGCTTGTTGAGGATGATGAGGTGGGCGTCCTCGAACAGGATATCGAGCGGGATGTTCTCCGCCTGCGGCTCGGCGGCAACCGGAGCGGGCAAGGCGACGGCATAGACGCTGCCGGGCTTGATGGACGCGCGGGGACTTGATTCCGGCTTGCCGTCGACGGTGACGGCGCCTTCCTCGATCAGCGCCTTGGCGCGGGTGCGCGAGATCTCGCCGCCCCTGGCAGCGAGGAACGCATCCAGGCGTTGGCCTGCATCTTCGGGGGCGGCAATGATTTCGATCCGGCTCATCGCGCCGCTTATAGACGCGCGCGGCGCACTTCGTCATGCTGGCTTCACATGACCGCGCCATAACGCGGCAGATTTGCGGGAGACTTCAGCATGACACTCGTTACACGGCGCGGACTTCTGGGCGGCGCAGCTCTCGGCACGGTGGCCCTGGCAGCTTGCCAGACAACCCCGAAGGCCGCCCCCGGCTTCGAGGGAGAGCTGGCTTTCCTGCACGGCGTCGCCTCCGGCGATCCCCTGCCCGACCGGGTAATCCTGTGGACCCGCGTGACGCCGCTCTCGGGCACCGGGCCGGCGACGGTGAAATGGACGGTGACTGAAGCCGGCGCGACCGCGCCCGCCGCGTCCGGCGAGTTCGTGACCTCCGAGGCACGCGACTATACCGTCAAGGTCGATGCGGCCGGACTAAAGCCCGCGACGGACTACACCTACCGGTTTGCGGCGGTTGCGGCGGACGGCGATGTTCTGTCGTCCGAAGGGCGCACGCGGACGACGGCAGCCAATGGCGAGGCCCCGGTGAAGCTGGGGGTCGTGTCCTGCTCCAACTGGCAGTTCGGCCTCTTCAATGCCTATCAGGAGCTGTCGAAGGAAGAGGGCCTTGATGCGATCGTGCACCTTGGCGATTACCTCTATGAGTATGGCACGGACGGTTATGGCGGCGACATCGCCGAGAAACTGGGCCGCAAGCATGATCCGGCGACGGAGATTGTCTCGCTGTCGGACTACCGGCGGCGCCATGCGCAATACAAGAGCGATGCAAACCTTCAGGCCGCCCACGCCGCGGCGCCGTGGATTTGCACCTGGGACGACCATGAGAGCACGAACGACTCTTACCGGACCGGCGCCGAGAACCATAACCCCGACAAGGGCGAAGGCGACTGGACAGAGCGCAAGCAGCGCGCGCTGCAGGCCTATTTCGAGTGGATGCCATTGCGGGAGCCGAAGCCGGGCGAGGTGACCTCGGCGGTCTGGCGCACGTTCCGGTTCGGGGACGTGGCGACCGTCCATGCCCTTGAGTCGCGCCTCACGGGCCGATCCGAGCCGTTCAGCTGGGGTGATGCGCTGGCGGGGGCCACGACGCAGGCGGAAATCGGCGGACGAGTCATGGCGACCATGGCAAAAGTGGCCGATCCGGCCCGCACGATGCTGGGCAGCGAACAGGAAGCCTGGCTGGCGGCCGAGTTCAAGGCGTCGGTCCAGTCCGGTGCGGCCTGGCAGGTGCTGGCCAACCAGGTGGTCATGGCGAAGAACAAGCTGCCGGATTTCACCAAGTCGATGACGCAGGCGCAGATCGATGCGCAGGACCGGCCCGAAGTGCTGGCCTTCATTCCGTTCACGGCGCTTGGCCTGCCCTGGAACCTTGATGCCTGGGACGGTTATCCGGCCGCGCGCGAACGGCTGTACGCCAGCGCGAAGGATGCGAACGCTTCCCTGGTGACGCTCGCCGGTGATACGCACACGGCCTATGCGAATGAGCTGTTCGACGCGAGCGGCGAACGGCGCGGCGTCGAGTTCGGCTGCACCTCGATCAGCTCACCCGGCATGGGCGCCTATGTGAAAGCGATGCCGGATCTCGGCCAGCAGGTTGCCGACGCCAATGACGAGATCATCTGGCACGATCCGTTCGGACACGGCTACACACTGGTGACGCTGACCCGCAACGACGTGAGCGCGGCGTTCAGGAAGGTCTCGACCGTGTACTCGCCGGAATACACCGCTGAAACCGTCGCGGCGTTCAAGGCTGTTTATTCGAAGAGTGGCGTTTCGGAACTCGCCCGGGTCTGATCCCGGGCGAGACCGGAACAGAGGTGCGCGTCAGCTGGCTTTCAGCTGGCGCAACTGTTCCTTGATTTTCAGCTTTTGTCGCTTGAGGTCCCGGACCGTCAGATCATCGCTGGAGGGGCGCTTCTGTTCGGCGGCGATCTGTTCGTCCAGGTGGCGGTGCTTTGCAGCGAGCTCACTGATCCGACCATTGAGCGACATGGGCAGTCTCCTTGTTTTTCAGCACGGCACTTCGGGCCGTTTCCTCAACATGCCACAAGCGGGCCTGCGAGTCATGCGAGACCTTATCGGATTTGTTAAACTGTCGGTAATCAGGGTAAAGACGGCTCAGCGGATGGCCCGCCCGGCCGCCTTGCGCCGTGATTTCTCAAGGAACATGGCCTGATCGGCCCGGGCGATGAGCGCCGCCGCGCTCTGGCCATTGCGCCACTCCACGACGCCGCACGAGCCGCCAATCTGGACGATGGGCGTGGCGCGGTTCGACTGATCGCGCACTTCCAGCGCGTCGATGGCCGCGGCAAGCTGGGCCGCCTTGCGCTGGCTGTCATCGAACGTGGCATGGGCGAGGACGACACCGAACTCATCCCCGCCGAGACGGCCGACGATGTCGGTCTCGCGCGTGCGCTCCGTGAGGATGTCGGCGACCCTCAGGAGCACGCTGTCGCCCGCGGCATGGCCGTAAATGTCATTTACCAGCTTGAAATTGTCGAGGTCGATGAAGATCAGCGAAAGGGGCGTCTGGAAGCGGCCGGACAGGGCGATCTCGCGGCGCACTTCGCGTTCGAAGGCGCGGCGGTTGAAGACCGGGCAGAGAGTGTCATTGTCGGCCAGAAGCTCCGAGTCGGCGAGCGCTTCGCGCAGCCCTCCAGCCTCGTTGCGCAGTGACACCACTTCTTCGCAGAGCGCCTCGATGGCCGCGCGCGTGCGCCGGTCAAGCCGGGTCAGATCGAGGCCAAGCGCGTCCAGCAAGGCGCGGTATTCGCCGGAATAGGTGTGGAATTCATCTTTCGCCATGGCGACAGGATACAATCAAAACGCTGGCCTGTAGAGCCCCAAGGATGCTTCGCCTGCTGCGCGAACCACAGAACGGGCGGTTTCCTGAAAACCGGGTTCCACTTTTCGGACCACCGCTCTAAGGTGCGCCCTTTCCGGCAGCGAGGCGGGTATGGGCACGGACAAAGCTCCGGTTGTGGGCATTATCATGGGCAGCCAGTCCGACTGGCCAGTCATGCAGGAAGCGGCCCGGATGCTTGAGGCAATGGGCGTTGCGTACGAGGCGAAGATCGTCTCTGCCCACCGCACGCCGGACCGCCTGACGGAGTATGCGAAGACGGCCAAGGGGCGCGGGATCCGGGTGATCATCGCGGGCGCAGGCGGCGCAGCGCACCTGCCAGGCATGGCGGCCGCAATGACGCCGCTGCCCGTGCTGGGCGTACCGGTTCAATCGAAAACGCTGTCCGGCCTCGATAGCCTGCTGTCCATCGTGCAGATGCCGAAGGGCATTCCCGTCGGCACACTGGCGATCGGCGAAGCAGGCGCCGCCAATGCCGGGCTGCTCGCAGCGTCCATCATCGCGTTGCAGGATGCGGATGTCGCCGCCAGACTGGACGCCTTCCGGGCGGCGCAGACGGCCAGCGTGAAAGAGGTTCCCGAGGGATGACGCCGCTTCGGCCCGGCGCCACGATCGGCATTCTCGGCGGCGGCCAGCTCGGCCGGATGCTCGCCATTGCCGGGGCGCAGCTTGGCTTCGACATGCTGATCTATTCTCCCGAAGACGATCCGCCTGCTGGCCGCGTGGCCACCGGCGCCCGGAAAGCCGGCTGGACCGACCGGGCGGCCCTTGAGGCGTTTGCGCGCGATTGCGACGCCGTTACGCTCGAGTTCGAGAATGTGCCCGTCGAGGCCCTCGCCGCCATCGAGGCTGCCGGAACACCTGTCAGACCGGGGGCGGCGTCTCTGTCGGTGTCGCAGGACCGCGCCAGCGAGAAGGCCTTCCTGCAGAAGATCGGCATCGCGACGGCCGATTACCGCCTGGTGGATGGGCTCGACGATATCGTTCCGGCGCTCGAAGCGCTGGGCGGGCACGGCCTGATGAAAACGCGGCGCGAAGGCTATGATGGCAAGGGCCAGGCCTGGGTACGCCTCGGGCATGGCGGCATCGCCGAAGCCTGGGCGGCGCTCGGCAAACGCCCGTGCATCCTTGAAGCGCCCGTGCGGTTCGAGTGCGAAATCTCGGTTCTGGTGGCGCGCTCCGCCACCGGAGAGACCTGCACCTGGGCGCCACCGCGCAACACGCACGAAAACGGGATTCTCTCCAAATCGTCCGTGCCGTCGGGCTTGCCGAAAACGGTCGAGGATGCGGCGCGCTGGAAAGCCGTGGCACTCACCGAAGCCCTCGGTCATGTGGGCGTGATGGCGCTGGAGTTTTTCGTGCTTCCGGACGGCACCTTGCTGGCCAACGAGTTTGCGCCGCGCGTCCACAATTCCGGGCACTGGACGCCCGAGGCGTGCCAGACCGGGCAGTTCGAACAGCATATCCGCTGCGTGGCAGGCTGGCCGCTGGGCGATACGCACCGATTGTTCGATGCCGAGATGGTTAACCTGATCGGGCAGGCCGGCCGCATCGACCCGGCGAGCCTCGGGCCGCATGATACCCTGACGTTGTATGGCAAACGCGATGCGCGACCGGGCCGGAAAATGGGGCACATCACCCGCCGCCTGGGCCCGCGCGTTGGCTGACGGTACCGTGCAAACCGCCGCCGCGTTAAGCGACTTGCATGCTTTTTGCATATACATGGACGGCCAAAGGAGGCTGGAATCGCCATGCTGATGCAATCCGGTCGCTCACCGGCAAGACTGATACTGCCGGTCAAGATCTATTCACCCGAGCGTCAGGCCACGCTTTGGGAACAGGCGCTGCTGGTAGTGATGTTCTACGCATTCCTGCTGCCGCTGGAGGAATACGGGCCGTTGCGCAACGGCTGTATGGCCGTGTTGCTCGGCGTGTTCGCCTATCACGCCCGCGAGACGGTTCCGATGATGCTGAAAAGCTGGCCCCTGCTGCTGGTGCCGGTGATGGGTCTGCTATCGATTTTCTGGACCGAGTATCCCAGCGCCGCAACACGCATTGGCATCCTTCACCTCGTGACGCCGTTCCTGCTCGTGACGATTGCCGCGCGGCTTCGCGGCGCCGAGATCCTGCGCGTCATCATGCTCGCGGGCGCTGCCGTGGTGCTTTACTGCGTGCCCTATTACGCCACCCTCGCCGAAGGTGGACCCTACGAGCAGAAGAACATTCTCGCGTACCATATGATGATCATCACGCTGGTGGCGCTGGCGGTGGCGCTGCATGAGAAAGAGCATGCGCTGCTGCGCGTGATCGCGGCGGCCATTGCGGGCACGGCCTTCACGTTCCAGCTGATCGCAGATTCGGCCACGTCACTGCTTTTCGCGCTCGTCGGCAGCGCGGCTCTGATCGCCGTCAAACTGGTCTGGTCGAAAGCCGAGAAGGTTGCGAACGCGCGGCTCATCCTGTTTGGCGCGGTCATCGCGGGGCTCCTGGGCGTTGTACTGGCGCTGTCCATGATGCCGCAGAATCGGATTGTCGCCGACTTCCTCGATCTGTTCGGCAAGGATGCGACGCTCACCGGGCGAACCGATATCTGGAAAGCCGCAGAAATGGCCGCATCCGAAAATCCGTGGTTCGGTGTGGGTCTTGAAGGCTTCTGGCAACCGAACACCGGCCTTGCCGCGACCCTCGCCGAGCTGACGTACAAAGATCCGGGTACGTTCATTTCCTTTCACAGCGCGTTCTGGGAGATGCGGGTTCACCTCGGCTTCGTCGGCCTCGGACTGTTCATTTTCGCAATGACCTGGGCCGGGCTGCGCACCCTCAACATGTGGCTTCAGAACGGGTCGGTGATCAATTCGGCGCTGCTCTTGTTCTTCTTCATCAACCTGGCCAGCTGCTTCACCGAATCCTATGCGACCGCGACCTTCAGCCCGGCTGTCAGCCTGATGTACTTCGGCGCGCTGGTCGCATTCGGGAGCGGCGAACGAAAATTTCTGGGCGTCGGCCGAGCGGTCGAGCAGGAGGACTGACATGTCAGCCCCGCTTCGCCCACTGCCGGGGCTGTACGCCCTGGCAGCGGCCCTTGCCTTCGCCGTGACACCCGGCTGCGCCGCGGAGACGGGCGAGCCGGCGTTGCCAAGCCTCGCTGTCGAGGTGCCAAGTGATGCAAGCGACACGCCCGCCGCCCTCCAAGCCGGGTCGACCATTCTGACGATCGGCGATTCGATCACCGCCGGTTATGGCGCGCTCGGCGCGGGACCGGACTGCCCCGCAACCGAGGCGACGCATTCGCAGGACGCGTCATTTGCCGCCCTGCTGGCCGGCAAGATGAACGCAACCCTGGTCGTCGATGCCGTTTCCGGCCGGGGGCTGGTCCACAATTTCGGGGGCCATTCCGCTGACACAGCGAAGGCGCGGCTGCTGGATGGCGGGCATATTCGATCTGGCGATTACGGCGAGCTTAATCCGTCTCTGGTGACCGTTCATCTGGGCACGAACGATTTCTTCCAGAACGATCCGGGCCCGGCCTTTGACGCGGCCTATCAGGCGCTGCTTGAGGAGATTGCCGGCGCCTATCCTGAGGCGCGCATCCTTGGCCTGATTGGGCCGATGCTGAGCGGCGAGGATCGCACGCGCGCCGTCACCGCGATCCAGCGCGCAGTCGGCGCGGCGACGCTATCGACAGGCCGGGATATCGGTTTCATGGAATTGAACTATGCGGACGCCGCGGCGGACGCCATCGGCTGCGAATGGCACCCGGGCACAGGCACACATACCCTCATGGCAGACAAAATTTTCGGCACGCTCAAGGAAGGAACACTTCCGTGAACCCGGCCCAGACCCCTACCGAAACCGGAAAGATCCAGATCGGGTCGCTGCAGATCCTGCGCGCGGCAGCGGCGCTCAGCGTGTTTTTCTTCCATTACTTTGCTTATCTTCAGGTCGAACTCGGCGTGTTCGATATCAACCACTTTGAAGTGGGCGCGTTCGGCGTGGACATCTTCTTCGTCGTGAGCGGGTTCATCATCTGCTATGCGAGCGAGCAGGAGCACTCGCCTGTGAAGTTCATGCTGAAGCGCATGAGCCGGATCCTGCCACTCTACTATCTTCTCACGCTCGGAATCTTCGCGGTCGCGCTGGTCGCGCCGCATCTCCTCTACTCCACCACGGCGAACCTCGATAACCTCGTCAAGTCCCTGCTGTTCATTCCGTATGCTAAGGAAAACGGATTGGTTCAGCCCCTCCTCTTCCTGGGCTGGACGCTGAACTACGAGATGTTCTTCTATCTCGTCTTCGCACTCAGCATGTTCGCGGGACGCTTCCGCATCTATGTAGTGCTGGCCATCATCTCGGCGCTCGTGGCTTATGGCGCGCTCGCGGAGCCGACTTCGGTTCCGGTTCAGTTCTTCACGTCGGAGATCATGATGAACTTCGCCTGGGGGTGCCTCGCCTACCTCGTCTACCGGCATTCCCCAGCGCTGCTGAAGGCCGCCCGTCCGCTCTGGCTGGTCGCCATTGTCGTGATGCTGCTTCAGAACCATGTGCCCGTCGGCCTGCCGCGTTCGATTTGCTTCGGCCTTCCGGCGATGGTGCTGCTGCTTGGCCTTCTGACCACGCCGGTGCGCGACGGGCCGGTGTCGAGGTTCTTCGTTTCGCTTGGCGATGCGTCCTATTCGCTCTATCTGATCCATCCTTACATCCTGCAGGCGCTGTTCAAGATCCTCATTCCCGCCATCGGGATCAGCTGGTGGTCGATCGCCCTTTTCAGTGTTCTCGCCTTCGGGATTGCGGTGGTTGCCTGCACGCTGATGTTCCGCCTGGTGGAGAGGCCTTCGAATGAGTGGTTGCGATCCCGGCTGTTTGCGTCCAATTCCAAGCTGCGGGCTCCCTGGGGCCCTGGACGCCTGACAGGATAAAAACGCCGATGCGCCTCCCCGTCTCGACCTGGCCGGACATCGAAGCCTGGCTGACCACTTCGAAAACCATCGTGATCCCGATCGGCTCGATGGAGCAGCATGGGCCCAACGGGTTCATCGGCACGGATGCGCTGTGTCCCGAAATCATCGCCAACCATGCCGAGAGCCTCGCGCCGGACAAGCTGCTGATCGGGCCAACCTTCAATGTCGGCTGCGCGCAGCACCATCTCGGTTTTCCGGGCACCGTCACCCTGCGCCCGACGACGATGATCGCGGCGATGACGGACTGGACCGAGAGCTTCCTGCGTCACGGCTTCGAGCGCATCTACTGGTTCAACGGGCATGGCGGCAACATCTCCACCATCGAGGCGGCCTTCTCCGAGATCCATGCGCGGCGCAGTTTCGACCCCCGCGGCGCGGACAACCGCCCGGGCCTCGTGCTGAAGCGGCGCGACTGGTGGGATTTCCGGGAAGTGATGAACCTCTGCAACCAGCTCTACCCTTCCGGCCATGGCAGCCACGCCACCGCCTCGGAAGTGTCCGTCACCTACTGGGCCTATCCGGACCGCGAGCGCCAGCACACCGAGATGAGCCCGAAAATCGCCCCGAACGGGACGATCAGCGACGCCGTGCGCTACCGCCGCGACTTCCCGGATGGCCGCATCGGGTCTGACCCCACGCAGTCGAACGCCGCCGATGGCGGCAAGATCGTCGAGGTGGCCGCGAAGTGCCTGATCGAGGAAGTGGCGCGGTTCGCCGCCTAAATCCCGCGTAATCTGGCAGCCTGCGCACTGGAAGCGCGGGGCCAAGCGGTCTATCAGCTGCGGCCAGAAGGTGAGGCACCCGCACGGCATGCTGGAAGTCAGAGCGCTCGAGAAATCCTACGGGGCGAAACAGGCCGTACGCGGCGTGTCGTTCACCGTGGAAAAAGGCACCGTGCTCGGCTTCCTCGGGCCGAATGGCGCGGGCAAATCCACGACGATGCGGATGATCGCGGGCGTGCTGGAGCCGGATGCGGGGGACGCGCTGATTGACGGCAAGTCGATCCTCTCCGACCGGCGCGCTGCACAGGCGGCGCTCGGCTACCTGCCGGAAGGTGCACCGCTTTATGAGGACATGACGCCGCCGGAGTTCCTGCGCTTTCTTGCTGAAGCGCGCGCCCTGCCCCGCAGCCAGCGCGCCGGGGCCGTGGACCGGTCGATTGCCGATGCACGGATTTCCACAGTCTGCCACCAGCGGATCGGGGACCTCTCGAAAGGCTACCGCCGCCGGGTGGGGCTCGCCGGCGCGATCCTGCACGACCCGCCCGTTCTGGTGCTGGACGAGCCGACCGACGGGCTGGACCCCAACCAGAAACGCGCCGTGCGCGCGCTGATCGCCCGGATGGCGCCGACCAAGGCGATCGTCATCTCGACCCATACGCTGACCGAAGTGCCGGCAATGTGCCACCGCGCGGTGCTGATCGACCGGGGACGGATCATCGCGGATGACACGCCGGCCGGCCTTGCCCGACGGTCCGAGGACGGATCGCTGGAAGGCGCCTTCAGCCGGCTTACCGATCAGGTCGAGGACGAAACGCTGTGAAGGATTTCCTGACGCGCCAGATGAGCGGCTTTTCCGCAACCTACCGGCGGGAGCTTGCGGCGTACTTCGCGACGCCGATGGCGTATGTCTTCCTCGCCGTGTTCCTTCTGGCGCTGGGTCTCTTCACCTGGGAGGCGGGGCGGTTCTTTGATACCGGTGTGGCCGACCTGCAGCCCTTCTTCGCCTGGCATCCCTGGCTCTACATGATTTTCCTGCCCGCCCTCGCGATGCGTCTCTGGGCGGATGAACGGGCGAGCGGGACAGACGAGTTGCTGCTTTCCCTGCCCATCGGCATTCCCGGACTCGTGCTTGGCAAACTGCTGGCGGCCTGGACGGTCGCAGCCGCCGGCCTCGTGCTGACCGCACCCATGTGGGTGTCGGTCAACTTCCTTGGCGATCCGGACAACACCGCCATCGCGCTTACCTATTTCGTCAGCCTGCTGATGGCCGGGGCTTATCTCTCCATTGGCGCGGCCGTCTCGTCCCTGACGGGGAGCCAGGTCGCGGCCTTCGTCATCAGCGTCGTGATTGCCTTCGTGTTCACCGCGGCCGGATGGCCACTGGTTCTGTCCACGGTGCAGAGCCTGTTCGGCACCGGCTTCGCCGATCTGGTGGCCCGCTTTTCCTTCATCACGCAATTTGAAGGCGCCCAGCGGGGCGTTCTGGAACTGCGGGCGGTCGCCTACTTCCTCGGTTTCACCGCGACATTTGTCTATCTCAACTGCCTCTGGGCGTCCCGCCAGAGGCTGGGCTGAGGCGGCAACATGAAGACGCGGCGTTATCTTGTCCTCTCCACCCTGCTGGCCGGCGTGATCCTGCTTTCCGGGAACATCGCGGCGCAGAAACTACTGGCGGGCGCACGAATCGATTTCACGGATGGCGGCCTCTACACGCTCTCGCGCGCCACGCGCACGACGCTGGCCGAGATCAGCGAACCGGTGGACCTCACCTTCGTCTATGCCCGCCGGACCGGGCAGGAATACCCGGCCGTGCAGGCGCATGCCGCCCGCGTGCGCGAACTGCTCGCCACGTACGAGTCGCAATCCGGCGGGCGCGTGCGCGTGCGCGAGATCGATCCGGCCCCGTTCTCCGAGGCCGAGGATGAAGCGCTGGCCGCCGGCATCTCCGCCATCGAGGCCGGCGGCAATGATCCGCTCTATTTCGGCATCATAGGGCGCAACGCCGTCGATGATGTGCGGATCCTGCCTTTCCTCGCGCCCGAGCAGGAACTGACCCTGGAATATGACCTGACACGGATGATCGCGCGGCTGAACCATCCCGAACCTTCACGCGTGGGAATCCTTTCGTCCCTGCCCGGCATGACGGCGCCGGATCCCGCCGGCGGGTACGCTCTGCTGCAGGACCTTGCCCGCAGTTTCGAACTCGAACCGGTGCTGGACGACTTCAGCGCGTTGCCGGATGACCTCGATGTTCTGCTGGTGGCGCACCCGGCGCCGCTGACCAGCCGCCAAGAATGGCTGATCGACCAATATCTGCTGCGCGGCGGGCGCGCTGTTTTCCTGGTCGATCCGGCCGCCAAGATCGCCGTGACCGGCGATGTGTTCGGCACGAGCAACGAACTGGCCCGCTCCGGCCTCGGGCGGCTTGGGCGCGCCTGGGGGGTTGAGCTGTCGCCGGACGCCCTGGCCGACGCCGCCTATGCCCTGCCGGTTCCGGTGGAGACCGCGCGCGGCCTGGTCGAGGAACTGGCCCATCCCCTCTTCATCGGCATTCCGGCCGATACGATGAACCGCGAAGATCCGATCACGGCGGACCTGATGCGCGTCGTCAATTTCGGCGCGCCGGGCGCGCTGCTCCCTGGATCGCCCCCCGAGGGCGTCACCATTACGCCGCTGATCATGTCCGGCCCGAGCCCCTCCTTCATCGATGCCGGCGCCGCCGCGCGCGACATGCAGCCGGCGGATGTGTTGCGGGCCTATCAGAGCCTGCCGGCGCCGCAGGCCTTGGCGATGCGCGTCTCCGGGCGGCTGGTGTCCGCCTTCCCGGGCGGCGCGCCAGGGACCGATGCGCCCGGTGACGCGGTCGCCGCCGAACACATCCGCGCGGGCAAGCGCGACGCGGAGATCATCATTATCGCCGACGCCGATTTCATCGCGGACGAGTTCTACATTGCCAAGGGTGGCAGCGCTGTGGCGGACAATGGCGCCCTCGTGCTGAACGCCGTCGATGCGCTGGCCGGCGGCGGTGAACTCTCGCGGCTGCGGTCCCGGGCGCCCGCTATGCGCTCGATGACCCGGATCGACCGTATGCGGAGCGAGGCGGAGGAACAGTATTTCCGCCAGCAAGCCGAACTTGAGACGCGCCTCGCGGCCGCGCAGACCCGGCTCGCCGAATTGCAGGACACCGGCGCGGGCGAAGGTTTCTTCGCAGGCGATCCGGAGGCGGAGCTTTCGGATGAAGAGCGGGTGGAACTCGCCAGCCTGCGGGCGGATATTCTCGACCTGCGCGGCAGGTTGCGCGACACCGAACGCGACTACCGGCGCGCCATCGACCGGCTTGAAGCGAGCCTGAAAGCCATCAACATCTGGGGCGGACCTGTGCTCGTGGCGCTGGCCGGCGTCTTCGTCTGGCGGCGTCAGAAACGGCCGCGCAGGGCCGCGTCATGAGTTCGCTGCGAGACGCCCAGAGAACCCGGCGCATGCTGGTGATGGCCGGATTGGCCGCGGTGCTGAGCCTGCTGGCGGTCCTTTCGCACCTCGGTGGCGGGAGCCTTGCACCGACCAGTGAGCGGACCGGCAAGACAGTGCTGCCGGGATTTGCAGAGCAACGCGCCGAGGCGAGCGAAATCCGCGTCACCCTGGCGGACGAGCGCTACACACTGGTCGCCACCGGCGAAGGCTGGCGGCTCGGCGGCCGGGATGGATATCCGGTGCGGCAGGACCGGCTGGCCGAGCTCGCGGCAGGACTTGAAGGCCTCGTCTGGGATACGCCGCGCACGGATGATCCCGGGAAACTTGACTGGCTGGGCCTTGGCGATCCGCGCGAAGGCGGCAGCGGCGCCCTGATCGAAGTGATCGGGCAGGACGGCGAGTCGAGCGCCGCGCTGATCACCGGCCGGAAGGGAGACAATATCTATGCGCGCCGGCCGGGCGACCTTCAGGCCTTCCGCGTCACCGGCGATCTGCCGCCGCTCTACAATTCCGAAGCCTGGCTGGATCTCGGCTTCCTCGATATCAGCGAAGATGCGGTATCCGCCCTGCGGCTGACCGATTCGTCCGGCGCGAGCCTGTTTCTCCAGCGCACGATCGGCGCGAGCGACCAGTCTTTCCTGCCCGCGCCGCCTTACCAGGGCTACCGGCTGGTCAGCCGGGTTGCGGTCTCCGCCCCGGCGCTGGCGCTGACCCGGTTCCTGCCGATCGGCGTGAAGCCCGCCGCTGCCTTGAAATCCGATCCCGTGGGCCGCCATATCACGCAGACGCATGACGGCCTCGAGATCGATGTGCAGGCCTACCGCGAGCGCGACGGGTATTTCATAACGTTGCGCGCCATCGAAGCGGGCGAGGGGGCGCAGCGCGCCGCGGCCATTAACGAGCGCGCGGCCGGATGGGCCTTCGAACTGACCGCCGCGGACTGGGCGGATTACACGCCGATGGTTTCGTCCATCGTGCGGATGCCGGGCTAGATTTCAGTTCGCCCGCAGGGTCGCGAACACGCGGCCCATACCGGCTTCCTGGACCACCAGAAGACACCCGGATGCGCAGGCCGGCAGCGTCAGTTCGGCCTTGCCGCCGAGCCATGGCCCGAGCTGGCGCACGCCGGTCACGGGGTTGGGCATCTTGGTCGTGTTGTCGCCGGCGTCGAGGTAGGAGACCCACCAGATGTCCGACAGGCCGCCGGGCTGGCCACTGAGCAAGACGCGCTGGCCGTTGCGCTCGATGCTCACGTTCACCGGCTCGGCCATCTCGGCCTGCATCATGGCGGCGCCGACCTTGGCGGGCTTGTTGCCTGAGGCCTGTGTCAGGCCATTGTATACGGATTGGGGCGTGTACGGACCACGCAGTTCGAACCGTTCCACGTAGCCGCGCTGGCGATCTTTCGACTCCGGAAGCGCCATCTTTTCCTTGCTGCCGAGATAGTCCCAGTAGTCGACGGCCCAGGTCAGCACCATCACAGTGTCGCCGCGCTCCGCCTCGACCGCCTTCAGGGTCTTGTAGGCCGCCGGGCACGCCCGGCAATTCTTCGACGCGAACAGCTCGACCAGCATCGGTCCCTCCGCATGCGCGGAGCCACCGAAGCCTAACAGAACGACCAGAGCGAGAAGGACACGTTTCATGACCAAAGTTATAGGCGCTCCCCACCCCTGCGCACAGTCACACCCCCGTGAGAGACTGCGAAAAACCCGCGGCACGAGTGGCGCGCCGCGGGCAAACTCCGGCTGACGCTACGTCAGGCTCAGGGGCGGGCGAGGTCGCGAAGCACATAGTGCAGCACACCGCCATGCTTGACGTAATCGACCTCGATCTCGGTATCGATCCGGCATTTGATCTGGATCGTCTTCACCGTGCCGTCGGCATAGGTGATCTTGCAGGGCACCGTCGAGAGCGGGCGGATATCATTGCCAAGGCCTTCGATATCGACCGTTTCCGAACCTTTCAGGCCGAGCGTCTTGCGGTTCTCGCCCGGCATGAACTCGAACGGGATGACGCCCATGCCCACGAGGTTCGAGCGGTGGATGCGCTCGAAGCTTTCAGCGATCACGGCTTTCACGCCGAGCAGGTTCGTGCCTTTTGCAGCCCAGTCGCGCGAAGAACCGGCGCCATATTCGATACCGCCGAAGATGACGAGCGGGACGCCCTTGTCGATCCAGGCCATGGCCGCGTCATAGATGGAGGTCTGCTGGCCGTCCGGGCCGATCGTGTAGCCGCCTTCGACTCCGGCCAGCATTTCGTTCTTGATACGGATGTTCGCGAACGTGCCGCGCATCATGATCTCGTGGTTGCCGCGCCGCGAGCCGTACGAGTTGAAATCCTTCACCGGTACCTGCCGCTCGGTCAGGTACTTGCCAGCGGGGCTCGACGCCTTGAACGAGCCGGCAGGCGAGATGTGGTCGGTGGTGATCATGTCACCCAGAACGGCGAGCACGCGGGCGCCAACGATCGGATTGATGTCGCCTTTCTCCGGCGACATGCCGCGGAAGTAGGGCGGGTTCTGGATATAGGTCGAGCTGATCGGCCAGTCATAGGTTTCGGCGTCCGTGGTCTCCACAGCCTGCCATTTGGAGTCGCCCTTGAAGACGTCCGCATATTTGGAAATGAACATCTCGCGGGTGACGACCGCGTGGACCATGTCCGCGATCTCCTTCGTCGTCGGCCAGATGTCCTTGAGATAGACCGGCTTGCCGTCCTTCGACGTTGCGATGGGATCCTTGGTGATGTCGATGTTCATGTCGCCCGCGATCGCATAAGCGACGACCAGCGGCGGCGAGGCGAGATAGTTGGCGCGCACGTCCGGGCTGATCCGGCCCTCGAAGTTCCGGTTGCCCGAGAGCACCGAGACAGCGACGAGATCGTTCTCGTTGATCGATTTCGAGATTTCAGGCGCCAGCGGGCCGGAATTGCCGATACAGGTCGTGCAGCCATAGCCGACGAGGTTGAAGCCGAGTGCGTCGAGATCGTCCTGCAGGCCGGCGGCGTTCAGGTATTCGGAGACGACCTGCGATCCGGGCGCCAGCGACGTCTTCACCCAGGGCTTGCGCGTCAGGCCAAGGGCGCGCGCCTTGCGGGCCACGAGACCGGCGCCGATCAGCACGTAGGGGTTCGAGGTGTTGGTGCAGGACGTGATCGAGGCGATGACAACCGAGCCATCGCGCAGCTTCCAGTCATGACCGTCCACCGCGGCGCTTGCGAGGATGGACTCGTCATGCGAGGCGCCCGGCACGTGCGCCGGTTTGGGGTTGCCGCCTTCAGACGTCATCTCGGCTTTCTCGAGGGCCGGCGCCATCGCGGGCTTGCGCACACCGCTGATATATTCGCCAAAGACCTGAGCGGCCCTGTCGAGCGCCACATGGTCCTGCGGGCGTTTCGGGCCGGAGATGGCGGGGACGACATCGCCGAGATCCAGAGCGAGCGTCGAGGTATAGACCGGCGCGTAATCGGCGCCGCGCCAGAAGCCGTTCTGCTTGGCATAGGCTTCAACGAGCGCGACGCGGCCTTCGTCGCGGCCGGTCTGGCGAAGGTAGCGCAGCGTCTCGTCATCGATCGGGAAGAAGCCGCAGGTCGCGCCATATTCCGGAGCCATGTTGGCAATCGTCGCGCGGTCGGCGAGCGGCATGTTGTCGAGGCCGGGGCCATAGAACTCGACGAACTTGTTCACGACGCCGTGCTTGCGCAGCATCTGGACGACTTTCAGCACAAGGTCGGTCGCGGTGACGCCTTCCTTCAGCGCGCCGGTGATCTTGAAGCCGACGACTTCCGGGATGAGCATCGAGACCGGCTGGCCGAGCATCGCGGCTTCCGCTTCGATCCCGCCGACGCCCCAGCCGAGCACGGCGAGGCCATTGACCATGGTCGTGTGCGAATCGGTGCCGACCAGCGTGTCCGGATAGGCGACGAGTTCGCCCGCCGCATTCGGCGCGGTCCAGATCGTCTGGGCAAGGTATTCGAGGTTCACCTGGTGGCAGATGCCGGTGCCGGGCGGCACGACCCGGAAATTGTTGAACGCCTTCTGGCCCCACTTGAGGAAGGTATAGCGCTCCATGTTGCGCTCGTATTCAAGATCGACGTTGGCCTGGAAGGCGCGGGGCGTTCCGAACTCGTCGATCATCACCGAGTGGTCGATCACGAGGTCGACCGGGACCAGCGGGTTGATTTTCCTGGCGTCGCCCTTCAGCGCCTTGATGCCATCGCGCATCGCCGCCAGGTCCACCACGGCGGGCACGCCGGTGAAGTCCTGCATCAGGACGCGGGCCGGGCGGTAAGCGATCTCGCGGGGGTTCTGGCCGCCCTTGTCAGCCCACTCCCCGAAGGCGCGGATATCGTCCGGGGTCACCGTCACGCCGTCCTCGAAGCGCAGCATGTTCTCGAGCAGCACTTTCAGCGAGGCCGGAAGGCGCGAAACATCGCCGAGCCCGGCAGCCTTCGCGGCGGCCTCCACCGAATAGTAGGTGTACGTCTTGCCACCGGCGGTGAGCGTGCTTTTCGATTTGAAGCTGTCTTTAGACGGCATGAGTGGGCAGAGCCTCCTGTCACGCGGCCGCCCGGAGCTGGAAAAGGGGCGGGTCGGCCTTGATTTGCTGACGTTCCCTTATAGGCCCGATCCTTACCACGCAATTGCCGAGGCGTTCACAGGCGCGCGACAAGGCCGCGTTTGCGCAGGCTGCGGAACCGGCTATCCCTGCCCCGATGAATTCCGAGGCACCTTCCCTGCTGTCCGGCGCCAGTCTCGGCATGATCCGGGGCGAGCGCGTGCTGTTTCGGAGCGTCAGCCTGTCGGTGTGCCCGGGCGAGGCCCTGCTGCTGCGCGGAGCCAACGGCGCCGGCAAGACCACCCTGCTGCGCATTCTGGCGGGGCTGACCCGCGCGGAGGCCGGCGACGTCAGGCGCGCGTCAGCGCACCACTGGGTCGGCCACCGCGAGGGGCTGAAACCCACCGAGACGCCGCGCGCGCACCTGAAACTCTGGGCGCAGGCCTGGGGCGCGCAGACAGGAATTGACCCCGTGCTGGGCCGGATGGGCCTCACCCGCCCCGCCGATGTGGCAGGCCGCGACCTCTCCGCCGGCCAACGCCGCCGAACCGCCCTCGCCCGGCTGTTGCTGGAACACCGCCCGGTCTGGCTGCTGGATGAGCCGTACACCGCGCTCGACGCCGACGGCCGGGCCCTCGTCGACGCCTTGATCGCCGAACACCGCGCCAAAGGCGGCGCCGTGATTGCAGCGCTTCACGGCGAGGCCGGCTTTCCCGGCAGCACGGACCTGACGCTGTGAGCGGCGCGCCCCTTCTGGCGGCTTTCCGCCAATCCCTTGGCGAAGCCTGGGCCGGCGGGGCGGGGGCGTTGCTGCCGCTGGGCTTTCTCGGCGGAACGGCCGTGCTCGTGCCGCTCGGCATCGGCACAGATGCCGCCACGCTCAAGGCGGTCGGCCCGGGCATCCTCTGGGTCGCGCTGGCGCTCGCGAGCCTCGTCACACTGGAACGCATCTTCCAGGCCGATGCCGAGGACGGCACGCTGGACCTCTGGCTGCAGGCGGGCGCGCCGGTTTCGGCGCTGGCCGCTGCCAAGACGCTGGCGCATTGGCTGTCCGCCGGGCTGCCCCTCGCACTCTTCTCGCCCGTGCTTGCCCTGATGTTCCAGGCCGAGGCGAGCCCGGCGCTGCTGGTGAATGCCGGCCTTTATGCCCTTGGCAGCCTCGCCTTCTTCTTCTGGGGCGGGGTCGGCGCTGCCCTCTCGGCCACCGTTCGCCGCGGCGGGCTGCTGATCTCGCTGATCGCCCTGCCCCTCTATGTGCCGACGGCGGTGTTCGGCGCGCTCGCCATGTCCGGCGGGCCGGGTTCGACGGGCGCGCCGCTGTTTCTGGCCGCGTCCACGCTGTTCGCCTGCGCTGTTGCGCCCTACGCGATGTCTGCCGCGTTGCGCTTGGCGGCAGACTGAGGGAGCGCTAGGTCAGTCAACCATGTGGTCCTACTTCGCCAACCCGCACAAATTCCTGCGCCTGTCGGACTGGCTGGCCCCCGCCTTCTATGCCGTCGGTACGCTGTGTATCGCCTGGGGGCTCTGGCAGGGGCTCTGGGTTGTGCCGAAGGACGAGTACCAGGGCGGGGACATCATGCGCGTGATGTTCATCCACGTGCCCGCCGCCTGGCTGGCGATGGCCAGCTATTCGGCCCTCGCGGTCGCGAGCTTCATCTGGTTCGTCTGGCGCCATGAACTGGCCGATATTGCCGCCAAGTCGATCGCCCCGCTCGGCGCGGTCTGGACCGCCATCTGCCTCGCGACCGGCTCGATCTGGGGCAAGCCGACCTGGGGCACCTGGTGGCAGTGGAATGACGCGCGGATGATGTCGGTGCTGTTCCTGTTCTTCCTGTTCCTCGGCTACATGGCCCTGCGCGCCTCAATGGACACGCGCCAGAAGGCCGCGCGCGCCGGCGCGATCCTTGCGATGGTAGGCGCGATCAACGTGCCGCTGATCAAGTTCTCGGTGGACATGGTGGAATCGATCCACCAGGGCGCCAGCGTTATCACCGCCGATGGGCCCAAGATGGCAGCGGTTTACCTGACCCCTCTTCTGATCAGCGCACTCGGCCATTCGCTCTTCTTCGGCGGCCTGGTCATGACCAGCATGCGCACGGAGATCCGTGAGCGGCGCATTGCCCGTCTGCGCGCCGCGTCACTGGAAGGGGGCTGAGCATGCCGGAGTTCGACAAGAACGCCGCCTACATCTGGGCCTGTTACGGCGTTGGTGCGCTGCTGATCCTCGGTCTGACGCTGCGCGTGGTGCTCGCGGCCCGGTCAGCCCGCAAGCGCCTCGCGAGCCTCGCGGCCAATGACACGGACGGTGCCTGACATGAACCGCTGGCTGTTCGCCCTGCCCGCTGCCGCGCTGCTCCTGTTCGGCCTGCTCGGGGCCTGGCGGATGCTGTATCCGGACAAGGGCGAATTCGAACGCGTCTCGCGGGCCGCCCCGGATTTCGTCTTTACCCTGAAGGACGGCGGCGAGATCGCCTTTGCCCCGCCGCCGGGCGGCCAGCCCGCCATCGTCAACCTGTTCGCCAGCTGGTGCGCGCCGTGCGAGGCTGAACACAAATACCTGATGGAGATCGGCGCGGCCCATCCCGGCCAGCTTTACGGCGTGCTGTACAAGGACAAGCCCGCGAACGGCGAGGCCTTCCTCGCGCGGCTCGGCAATCCGTTCACGGCGGTGGCGCTGGACCCCGAAGGCAAGGGCGGGCTTGATTTCGGCCTGACGGGCGTGCCCGAGACTTTCGTCATTTCCGGCGAGGGCAACATCATCCTTCACATCGACGGACCGCTGGACGAAACCTCGCGCCAAAAAATAAGCGAGGCGCTTGTGGCGCCTCGCTCGTAAATCAGCTTCGCGGTTCGCGGAGCTTATTTCTTTTTCTTGGCCGGTGCCTTTTTCGCAGGGGCTTTCTTCACGACAGTCTTTTTCACAGCGGCTTTCTTGGCCGGGGCTTTCTTGGCTTTCGGCTCAGGCGCCGCTTCTTTTTTCTCGGCGTCTTCAACGAGGCCGGTCAGGCCCTGGATCAGCGCGTCCTGCTTTGCCTTGGCAAGCGTGGCGAACATGGCGGCGTCGGCTTTGGTGACAGCCGGCAGCGCCTTGTCATAGGCTTTCTTGCCCTTGACGGTGAGCGAGACCGATTTTGCGCGGGCGTCGGTCTTGGAATCGGCGCGCTTGATCATGCCGCCAGCTTCCATGCGGGCGACCATGTCGGCGAGGGTGGAGCGATCGATGCCTGTGGCATTGACAAGATCAGACTGGCTGACACCTTCATTGCCCGACAGGGCAGCGAGGACAGAGAACTGGCGCAGCGTGAGGCCGGCCGTTTTCAGAGCAGCTGCCGAATGGTTGGCAGCTATCTGCTGGGCGCGGTGCAGGAGGTGGCTGGGCGAGGTGTTGAGATTGAAGGACATGGGTTGGTTTCCGTTTGCTAAAGATGGGGTCCGGCGAAGGACGAGATGATTTGAACAGGGCCGATCCGATGTTGGGGCGTTAGACAAGAACCCCGTAGGCGGATCAAACGCATTCCCCATACAGGCGACAGGATAAAGATTGGATGACTGATCAATTGCCAACTCCTTTCCAGCACGAAGATTTTCGGCTCGGCGTGCCAGAAGGTGATGACAGGGTACGGCGTATCTGTAACCGCTGCAACTTTGTTGACTACGTGAACCCGAAGATCGTGACCGGCAGCGTCGTAACGTCCGGAGACCTCATACTGCTCTGCAAACGGGCCATCGAACCCCGGAAGGGATTCTGGACCCTGCCGGCCGGCTTCATGGAAGAGGGTGAGAGCGTCGAGGACTCGGCTCGCAGAGAGGCCCGGGAAGAGGCGTGTGCGGACATTCAGATAGACCGGCTTCTGGCCATTTACTCCGTACCCCGCATCTCGCAGGTCCAGATCATGTTCCGTGCCCGGCTGATGTCGGACATCGCGCCCGGACCGGAAAGCGAGGACGTGAAGCTGGTTCACTGGAAGGATATTCCGTGGTCGGAACTTGCCTTTCCGACCGTGGTTTGGGCGCTGACGCATTATGCCCAGACGCGGGACGCGGATGCGTTTGCACCCTTCGCGAACCCGGCAGGAACCGAGAAAATTACGCGATAGTTCTTCTCTCTCGCGCGTTTGATCCCCGGGATTCAATTTCCCGCCTTGTCACCCCGGCGAAAGCCGGGGCCCAGAATAACAAGACACGACGGATGAAACTGGGTCCCGGCGTTCGCCGGGATCATAGGCCTGGCGGACGAGCAAAAGGCTAAGCCGCTGCCGTCTCCGGCTCACGCAGGTGTTTGAGCGTGTACGGTGTATTCAGCGCGCCGAAGATGAGCACGATCACCATGTTGCCAAGTTTCCAGTTGGCCCAAACATCCTCGGCGTCCTTCGCGCCGAATGTCAGTCCAAGGAATTCATACGCCCCGGCCGGCGCCACCGGAATGCCAGCCATCACCAGAGGCGCATCGAACCCCGGCGCATAGGTGCGCCACAGGTATTCGTTCCAGAGCGCCATCGCGACGAAGAAGAAACCCCAGCGGATCGCCAGCGTGCGCCACGCAAAGTCCGGCAGGTCAAACACTTTCGAGAACAGCGACTTCCAGATGTTCCGCCCGAAAAACAGCGGCACGAAAATCATCATCGCCATGAACAGCTGCTGGATCGTCGGCTTCACATAGATGAACGCCTTCTCCTGCAAGAGGATGCCGATGAGGCCGAAGCCCGCGACGATCGACGAGGAGAACAGCATCATCTGCGAGACCGGCTCGCGCCGGATCAGCTGGTTGGCAAGGAAACCGAGCATCATGGCGAGCAACACGCCGGTGGCCCAGAAGATGGCGGTGTCCTTGTTGATCAGCCCGCCGAACAGGTCGACGCGCCGGAACACGTTATAGACAAGCACGAATGCGATGACGGGCACGAAGTCCGCCCAGAGCTGGTTCGCCTTGCCCGCTGCCGTCGCGACGGCGCTTTCCTGTTTCGTTGTCTCGGTCATGACCTGTCCTACGCTGAAACCTGCCGTCCGGTTTAACCGCGCCTGTTTCGCATGAACGTCCGGGCGCCGCCAGCATCCAGGACCAGCGCCGCCACCAGATATGTAATCGCCCCTGCCCCGGACTTCAGCATCAGTTCAGGCCAGCCGCCGAGATCGGGCAGCAGGGCCAGCACCGGCCACATCGCCAGCGCCGCAAGCCCGATCCGGACAAGGTCGCCCGGCGGCAGCGGCAGCGGGATGTAGCGCCGCCCCACCAGCGCCAGCAAAGCCGCGCTGGCCGCATAGCAGACGAGCGTGGAGATGACCGCGCCCATCAGGCCGATCTGGGGGATCAGGATCAGGTTCAGCACCACCTTCAGGCTCGCCGGGATCAGCATCAGCAGGAAGCCCTCGCGCATCTTGTGCGCAATCTGGAAGGCCTGGATGAAGTAATGGACGCAAAGGCCGTTCAGCAGGCCCGAAACGGCGATCCACGGAATGATGGGAATCGCCTGTTCGCGCAGCGCCTCGCCAATCATGGCTTCGCCCAGGGGCCGGGCCACCAGCGCAATCCCGGCCGCAGCCGGCACGCCCATGAACAGCAGCGCACGGATGAAGCTGCCCGCCTGTTCGGCGGCAGCGTCCGCACCCGCCCGCTCATAGGCAGCCAGCAGCAAGGGGCTGCCCGCCATCGCAGCCCAGGCGCAGATCAGCAGCACCGACTTGTCGGCGAGGCCGTAACCCGCCGCGTAGACACCGACCGCGGCCTCGCCGCCTTCCATCATGGCGGCCAGCATGGGCCGGTCGATCCCCGCGATCACGAGGTCAAGCAGCAGCCCTGCCGCGAGCGGAATGCCGTAACCCATCCACGCCCGCTGCCGGGCGGCACTGGTGACGCCGCCCTTCGCGGCCGAGACGAGCCAAACGCCTTCGCGCAGCGCCATAAGGCCCGTGGCAATCGTCAGCCCCATGAAGGGTGCGGCCGTGCCCAGGCCGAAGTACCACGCGATCAGTGCGCCCAGAAGGAAGCCCGCCAGCAGCCGGAAAGTCTCGGTAACCACATACCGCCTGACGCGCAGGCCGGCCTTGTGGGCCTGCAGGGCAATCAGCACCAGGGTATTCATCGGCAGCAGCAGCGCAACCCACGGCATGGTGGCCGCGTAGAGCGGATCGTCCCGCAGCGCGAACCAGACCAGCGCCGCCAGCGCCATCGCGACCCCGAGCGCCTTGATCATCAGCGACAGCGCCGTGCGGTAATGGTCGGCAAGGTCCCCCTTCGCTTCGGCCTCTGCCGTGAAGCGGTAAGCCGCTGCCTCGACCCAGGTCAGCGACAGCGTGTGGATCATGCCCACCGTCCAGATCATCAGGGCATAGACGCCGTATTCCTCAGCGCTCAGCAGCCGCGTGAAGACATAGACCGCCCCGAACGAGGCAAGCCCGCTGGCAATGTTCACGGGCAGGTAGCCGGCGAGGTAGCGTCCGATCTTCATCCCGCGGCCTTAGCACGAACCGGTGACGGGGTCGCAAGAGATGCACGCACCCGTCATGCCGCTGCCTGCATGAGCACAAGCCCGGCGGCCAGTGCCCCGGCCGCGGCAATCCGGCGGCGGCCGAAGCCCTCTTTCAGCAGCCATGCTCCAAGCGCCGCTGCAAACACGACCGAGGTTTCCCGAAGCGCCGTCACCATGGCGGCGTCGGTCAGAGCAAACGCATAGATCGCTGCTCCGTAGGAGAGCGAGCCTGCGAGCCCGGCGACCACGCCCTTGCGCAAGTGCGGGCGCATCGAGGTCCAGACCCGTCCCTTTCGCTGCCACAGGGTCACGGCCGTTACCCCGACCCAGTCCAGCAGGAAGAACCAGACGACGAACGTCATCGGCGTTTCCATCGCCCGCACGGCCCGCGCGTCGGTCACGGAATAGAGGCCGACACCCACCGCCGTCCACAAGGCCCAGAACAGGGCCTCCCGGTCCAGCGCACGCGCGGCCTGCGTCGCGCCCGTGGGTAGTGCAAAGACGAGGATCGCGCCGCAGGCAGTCACGAGTCCCGCCACTTGAAGCGGCGTCAGGTATTCCTTCAGGAAAATCGCCGCGAGTATGGCCGTTGCAAGCGGACCGAGGCCCCGCATCACCGGGAATACGAGGCTGAGATCGCCCCTGTGGAGGGCGCGGACAAGCCCGAACTGGTAGAACCAGTGCACCACGACCGACGCCGCAATCAGCCCCCAGGTCTCCGGCGGCGGCATTGGCACGAACGGCGCCAGCGGCACCACGCTGAGCCCCATCACGATGGCCACCAGCGCGCGCGTCACCAGCACGTCACCGCCGCGCTTGACCAGCACATTGACCAGGGCGACCGTCACCGCCGAAAACAGGCAAAGCATGACTGAGAGGAATTCTGGCCCCATGTCGGCGCCGGATACGCCGGTTTTGCGCGAGGGGGAAGCTGCGTCAGGGTTTGACACCCCCTGCCCTTGAGGCATCCTCCCGGCCGGAGGAACAAGAACCATGGCGACACATGACCTGATCATCCGGGGCGGCACGATCATCGACGGCTCCGGCGCGCCCGCGTTCGAGGGTGACGTGGCGGTTTCCGGCGGCGTGATCACCGGCGTCGGCAAGGTAAACGGGCGCGGGATCAAGGAGATCGATGCGCGCGGCGAGGTGGTCACCCCGGGCTTCGTGGACCTGCACACCCATTATGATGGCCAGGCGACCTGGGGCGAGGCAATCAGCCCCTCGTCCCTGCACGGCATCACCACCGTCGTCATGGGCAATTGCGGCGTCGGCTTCGCGCCCTGCAAGCCCGAGGACCATGACCGCCTGATCCGGTTGATGGAAGGCGTCGAGGATATCCCGTTCCCTGTGCTCGCCGCCGGCCTGCCCTGGGCCTGGGAAAGCTTCCCGGACTATCTCGATTTCCTTAGCCAGCGCCGCTTCGACACCGATGTCTGCGCGCAGCTGCCCCACGCCGCCCTGCGCGTCTTCGTGATGGGCGACCGGGGCGCCAACCGCGAGGACGCGACGCTCGCCGACATCGCGGCGATGAAGGCGCTGGCGAAAGAAGCCGTCATGGCCGGCGCGATGGGCTTTTCCACCTCGCGCACCCTGAACCACCGCACCTCGGACGGCCAGCCGACGCCCACCCTCACCGCTTCGCAGGACGAACTCACCGGCATCGCCATGGGCCTTGCCGAAGCCGGCCGCGGCGTCCTGCAATTCGTGTCGGACTTCAACGATCCCCAGAAAGAGGCGGCGATGCTGCGGCGCCTCGTAGAAGTCTCCGGCCGCCCGCTCTCGGTGTCACTGGCACAGGCGGACGTCGCGCCCGAAGGCTGGCGCCTGCTGCTCGGCGCGATCGAGGCTGCCGCCGCAGACGGCCTGCCGATCCGCGCGCAGGTCGCGCCCCGCCCGGTCGGCGTGCTGCTCGGCCTCGACCTGACGCTGAACCCGTTCAGCGCCCATCCCGTTTACCAAGAGATTGCCCATCTTCCGCCCGAGGGGCGCGTGGCCGCGCTGCGCCAACCGGACTTCCGCGCACGCCTCCTTGCCGACCAGCCGCGTACGGACAATCCCTTCCTGAAAGTGATGCTGCGCAGCTTTGGCAAGATCTTCCAGCTGTCCGATCCGGTCGATTACGAACCTGGCCCCGAGCGCACGCTGGAGGCCATCGCCGCCCGGCGCCGCGTCTCGCCCGAAGAAGCCGCCCTCGACCTGATGCTGGAGAGGGACGGCCAGGGCATGCTCTACCTGCCCTTCCTCAACTACGCGCAAGGCAGCCTCGACCCCATCGCCGAGATGATGCAGAGCCCGGCCACCCTGCCCGGCCTCTCGGATGGCGGCGCGCATGTCGGCATGATCTGCGACGGCTCGTTCACCACCACGATGCTGACCCACTGGATCCGCGACCGCACGCGCGGCCCGAAGCTGACACCGGAATTCCTCGTCCACCGCCAGTCCCGGCTCACCGCCGAATGGATCGGCCTCTGGGACCGGGGCCTGATCGCGCCGGGCATGCGTGCGGACCTGAACGTCATCAACCTCTCCGGCCTGAGACTGCACCTGCCGGAAGTGATCCGCGACCTGCCCGCGGGCGGGCGCCGCCTGATGCAACGCGCCTCGGGCTACACGGCCACGATCCTCAAGGGCGAAATCACCCACCGCGACGGGACGCCGACAGGCGCCAAACCGGGACGGCTGGTGCGCGGCGCGCAGGCGGCGCCAGTATCTGCGGTGGCGGCGGAGTGACTTAAGCCTTCAACCCAACCAGCGCCCGCGCAAACGCGCTCGCACTGAAGGGGCGCAAGTCTTCCGCCCGCTCGCCAATGCCAATGAAATGGATCGGCAGGTCATGCGCCTCGGCAATCGCCACCAGCACGCCGCCCTTGGCCGTGCCGTCGAGCTTCGTCATCACGAGGCCCGTCACGCCCGCCGTATGCCGGAACGCCTCGACCTGCGCGAGCGCGTTCTGGCCGACCGTGGCGTCCAGCACGAGGATCACGTCATGCGGCGCTTCGGGATCAAGCTTCCTCAGCACCCGGACGACCTTGCCAAGCTCGGCCATCAGTTCGGTCTTGTTCTGCAGCCGCCCCGCCGTATCGACCAGCACGAGGTCAAGGTCCTCCGCCATCGCGCGCTCCACGGCGCCATAGACGAGGCCCGCCGCGTCGGCGCCCGGCGCGCCGTGCATCACCGGGATGCCGGCCCGTTCGCCCCAGACTTTCAACTGTTCAATGGCCGCCGCGCGGAACGTGTCCCCCGCGACCAGCAGCGCCTTCGCACCCTGGTCCTGCAGCTTCGACGCGATCTTGCCGATGGTCGTCGTCTTGCCCGATCCGTTGACGCCGACGAACAGCACCACGCGGGGTCGCGGCCCATCCGAGAAATCGACCACCTTCTCGCGCGGCTTCAGGATCGCCTCGATCTCCTCGGCGAGCACACTGCGGATTTCTTCTCCGGAGATCTCCCGGTCGAAGCGTCCCTTGGCGAGCCCCTTCGTGACGCGCGCCGCCACCTTCGAACCCATGTCCGACGTGATCAGCAGGTCCTCGAGTTCCTGCAGCGCAGCGGTATCTAGCTTGCGTTTGCCGAGCGCTGCGAGGCCTTCGGTCAGCCGCGCGGTCGAACGCGCGAGGCCCTCGCCCAGCTTGCCGAACAGGCCCGGATCATTCGCCTCGGCCTCTGCGGCCGCCCGCGCCGCCGCTTCCGCCTCGGCGCGCAGCCGCTCATGCTCGCGCCGGTCTTCCAGCAATTTCAGTTCGGCCGCGGCCTTAGCGCGCACGGCTTCGTCGTCCGCCTCCTGAGCTTCGCGCCGCTGGCGTTCCTCCCAGGCGCGGTTGGCCTCGGCCACCTTCGCCTCGATCTCGGCCTTCTCGCGCGCGGCCGCCTCTTGCGCAGCCAATTCCTCAGCCGAAAGCTCCGGCTGCACCATCGCCGCGCCGGCCGCCTTCGCCTCGTCGAGTTTCTTTTTCTTGCCGAACCAGAGGATCATGTGAGGGGTGTGCCCAGTAGCTGCTTGCCGTCATGGCCGGTTAGCCGCACCGGCTGGGGCCGTCCAGCCTCAAGACCGGGCGCGCTCAGCTTGACCTGCGTGAAATCCGCCAGCCGCGCCGACGCGCCCCGCTCCACCAGCGCCTCGCGCACCTCGCCCACATGCCGGGCGAAATGCCTCGCCAGCGCCACCTCGCCCGCCGCCCGCAGACGGGACGCGCGCGCCTTGATCACGGACTTGGCCACCTGGGGCATCTTGGCCGCCGGCGTGCCCGGGCGCGGGCTGTAGGGAAACACGTGCAGGAAGGAGAGACCGCAGTCCTCCACAAGCCGTACCGAATTTTCGAAATGTTCGTCCGTCTCGGTCGGGAAGCCCGCGATGATGTCGGCGCCAAGCGCGATGTCCGGCCGCATGCGCCGCAGATGCTCCGTGAGCTGAATGGCCGCGTCCCGCCCATGCCGGCGCTTCATGCGCTTCAGGATCAGGTCATCGCCGTGCTGCAACGACAGATGCAGGTAGGGCGCCACACGCGCCTCGCTCATCGCCTCGATCAGCGCGCCGTCCATCTCGATGGCATCGATCGAGGAAATCCTCAGTTGGCGGAGTTCCGGAACCAGCTTGAGGATTCGCTGCACGAGATTGCCCAGCTGCGGCGTGCCCGGCAGGTCCGCGCCCCAGCTCGTCAGGTCGACGCCCGTGAGCACCACTTCAAAATGCCCGGTCTCGACGAGCCGGCGCACCTGCGCCACGACCTCCCCGGCCGGCACCGAGCGCGAGTTTCCCCGTCCATAGGGAATGATGCAGAACGTGCACCGGTGGTCGCACCCATTCTGGACCTGCACATAGGCGCGCGCCCGGCCGTCCATCCCGTCGATCAGGTGCGCCGCCGTTTCGCGCACGCTCATGATGTCGTTGACGCGCACCTTCTCTTCGCCGCCCAGCAGGTCCAGCGGCTGCCACGTCTGCGCCTGCATCTTCTCATGGTTACCGATCACGCGGGTGACTTCCGGCATCTCCGCGAATGAGGCCGGGTCAATCTGCGCCGCGCACCCGGTCACAAGGATCGGCGCGCCCGGATGGTCCTTCGCCGCACGCCGGATCGCCTGGCGCGCCCCGCGCACCGCTTCGCTGGTCACGGCGCAGGTATTCACGATCACGGCGTCCCCGAGGCCCGCCTCGCGCGCATGGCCGCGCATCACCTCGGACTCATAGGTGTTGAGGCGGCATCCGAGGGTAATCACCGTCGGGCCAGAAAGAGGAACAGTATCCGGCATGTTGGTCTGTCACATCGCGCCGCAAGCGCCGAAAAGCAAGCGCAGGCGGCTGGCCCCGCCCTAAACGTCCGTCTCGAACTCCAGCTCCACCGGGCCGGTCATATAGACGTGGTCGTCGCTTTCGCGCCATTCGATGTGGAGGTCGCCGCCGTCCACGATCACGCGCGCCTTGCGGCCGGTCAGCTTCGCGCGCGCCGCGCAGACCAGCGCGGCGCAGGCGCCCGTGCCGCAGGCCTTCGTCAGGCCCGCGCCGCGCTCCCAGACCCGCAGGCGGATCGTCTGCTTGTCGATGATCTGCGCAAAACCGACATTCGTGCCTTGCGGGAACAGCGGATGGTTCTCGACCAGCGGGCCGATCTTCGGAATGTCATACGCGCCGACATCCTCGACAAAGAACACCGCATGCGGATTGCCCATCGACACGACGGCCGGCAGCGCGAGAATCGGCTTGTCGATCGGCCCGATCTTCAGGTCGACGCCCCGCACGTCCATTTTTTCCGACAACGGAATATCCGCCCAGCCCATCAGCGGCGAGCCCATGTCCACCGTGATGAGGTCGCCCTCGGCCCGGAAGGCCTTCAGCATGTCGGCCTCGGTCTGGATCGTGATGCGGTCCTTTTTCGTCTCGTCGAGGATCAGCCGCCCGACGCAGCGCGACGCGTTCCCGCAGGCGGAGACCTGTGTGCCATCCGCATTCCAGATGCGCATGAACACGTCTTTTGTGGCATCGCGTTCCAGCGCGATGACCTGGTCTGCCTTCAGGTCTTCCGCAATTTGCCGAATCTGGTCGGCGCTCGGTGCGAAGGGTGTGGACCGCGCATCGAATATGGCAAACGCGTTGCCGGCACCGTTCATCTTCCAGAGCTTCATGCTTCACGTCCTAACGGGTTTCAACGCTGCCGGGAAGCGGCACAAAAGCCTCACTTCGGAACCTTTGTGGAGACCACCCAGCCCGCCAGCTGCACGCCCAGCGCGCCGAGCAGCGCCAGCTGCACCAGCGGATGCGGAAACAGCACGAGCAGGATCGCCGCGGCGATACAGGCATAATCCACAAGGTCACTGGACATCAGCCACCCCATCGGGCCCCGTGCCCGCCGCACATCCAGCAGCGTGACACTCGGCCAGGTCCGGGACATGTCCGGCGGACCGAACACCGCCATCACCTGTTTCGGGTCGAAGATGCCGGTCATTTCCGCAAGGTCAGACAGCTTTGCCTCGCCCATCGCCACGGTCCGCTTGCGCGCGGAGGTGCCGATCAGGCTGACCAGCGCCGACAGGACCACGGCCAGCGCCATCGCGAATTGCGTGAAGTCCACATAAGGAAGATAGCCGCCCATCGCCCCCATATAGGGAGCGTTTCGGGCTTCGTCAGCAGGGCGCCCGACAATCCCCGCGCCTGCCCGGCTCAGACCGTCGGCACAGTGCCGCCATCGATGACGAACTCGGCGCCCGTGATGGCGCCGGCGCGCGCCGACGCGAGAAAGGTCACCAGATCAGCCACCTCTTCCGGCCGCGACGGCCGACCCAGCGGGATCCCGCCAATCGACTGCATCAGCGCCCTTTCAGCCGACGCCTGATCCGTGCCGTTCTCTGCCGCGATCCGGCCGACCAGTTCCGCGGACGCCTCCGTGGCAATCCAGCCCGGCGAAACGCGCACCACCCGGATGCCGTGCGGCGCCACTTCCTTCGACAGGCTCTTGCTATAGGCCGACAGCGCGGCCTTGGCGCTGGCATAGGCCGTCGTCGCCTCCGGCAGCGGCAGCACGCTCTGGATCGACGTGACGTGGATCACGACCCCGCTGCCCTGCGCGATCATGGCGGGAAGCAAGGCCCGGTCCAGCCGCACGGCCGGCAGCAGGTTGAGGCTCAGCTCCGCCTGCCAGACCGCCTCGTCCAGCACGGCAAACCCGCCCGCCAGCGCGCTCGACCCGCCTGCAACGTGCACGATCACGTCCGCGCCGTTCATCCGCTCACGGACGGCGTCCGCCACCCGTGCACACCCCTCTAGGGTCGTGATGTCTGCCGCAACGAAGTGAACGCCGTCCGGCAGACCCTCCCCCGCCCTCCGAGCGGTCGTCAGCACCTGCATGCCTTGGGCGTGCAGCGCTGCCACCACGGCGCGGCCGGCGCCCTTGGTGCCGCCGGTCACCAGCGCGCGCTTTCCGGCCAGTCCCATGTCGAGGCTCATGCCCGGATCTCCAGCGCCGAGATCCGGTCACCCTCGAGATTGAACCGGTAACGCAGCATCACCGGGCTGCCGGGAAAGTCGCCCTCGACCCGGCCGACCACCAGCACGCGCGCGCCGTCCGGCTCCGCGCTGACCGGCGTCACGCTATACTTCGCCGCCGCCTTGGACTCTGCTTTCCACGCGCGGATCGCGTCCAGGCCCTGATGGGTGCGCCGCTCATCGGTCACGACCGCATCCGCCGTGAAGCAATCGGCCACGCGCACAGTGTCGTCGAAGGCCTCGGACTGGAAATACAGCTGGACCGGCCTGGGCATGGGAATCTGCATGATTGTCTCCTTTTCTGGCGGGCGTCGGCCCGCGATATCTTGCGAGACAGCGGATATCGGACTAGGAAGAAGTTATGGCAAGTACAGACAAAAAAGTAGGGTACATACCACAAGGTAAGCGCCCGGACTATACGCCCGACACCGCCGCGCATGGCGTGGAGGGCGCGCTGCAGATGCTGGAGGGGCGCTGGAAGATGACCATCCTCTTCCACCTGTTTGGCGGCACGCTCTTGCGCTTCTCGGACCTGGAGCGCGCCATCCCCGCGATCTCGCAGAAGATGCTGATCCAGCAACTGCGCAAGCTGGAGGCGGACGGCATCGTGCGCCGGATCGTCCACCACCAAGTTCCGCCCAAGGTCGAGTACGGCCTGACCGAATGGGGCGAGGGCCTCTGCCCCGCGCTTGACGCGCTCCTCCTTTGGGCGGAGCACCGCCCGGCCCCGGACGCTTGAGGCCCGGCATAGCGAGGGCGTTCTTCCGCTCACGGGCGATCTGCGGATCGACCTTTCGCGAGTGTTCCATTAGCTAGGTCGAAGCAACCAGCCAGGTGGGGCCCGTGCCGGAAACAATTGATACTTCCAATCCGCGCCCATGGCCGAGTGACTGGGGCAGACCGCCGCCCGTATCCGCACCGCCGCCGCCGCGCGTGCGCCTCAACCTCGGCGTCACCGGGCACCGGGCGAGCCATGCCGTCTACGCCGCCAACACCGCCCGGATCGAGGCAGCGCTCGCGGAGATCCTCTCCCTCATCACCGCCGCCGTTGCGGCGGAGCCCGCACCGTTCGGGCCCGGCTCCATCGCGCCCGTCCGGCTCCATGCGATGCTGGCGGACGGGGCAGACCAGGCGCTTGCGCATCAGGCCCTGGCGCGCGGCTGGGAGCTTGTCGCGCCCCTGCCCTTCGGCGCTGACCTCAACTGCGCCATCAATGCCGCCCCGCTCTCGGCTGAAGATGCGCGCGCCCTGATCGCCGGCGGCGGCGCAGCAGATCCCGCCGTTCAGGCGCGCGCGCAGGCCATCCGTAGGCTGTATGAAAAGGCGCTCCTGTTCGAGCTTGCCGACGACGATGACGAGATCACCGGCGTGTTCCTCGCCGCGCTGGAAAACCCGCAGGACAAACGGGCGGGCGACACCTTTGCCGCCGACTCGTCCGAACGCGTCGCCCTCGCAGGCCGCCTCATCATCGAACAGTCCGACTTCCTGATCGCGGTCTGGGACGGCGCCCGCACCACATTCGTAGGCGGCACCGGCCACACCGTTGCCCGCGCGCTGGAGCTCGGCGCACCGGTTGTCTGGATCGATCCGGCGGCGCCCGAAGCCTGGCGAATCCTGCGCGCGCCCGAAGCGCTCGCCTCGCTGCGCGAGGAGACCTCACACGCCGCCCGGGAAGACGATCTGAAAGCGCTGACCCATCTCGCCTTGCGCGGGCCTGAGAGCGCCCACCGCCATCACGGTCCGGCGGGAGATCATCCGGGTGTCTCGGCACTCGACGCCACGCACTGGCGCGCGCGGTCCAATCCGGTCTGGCATCTCTATCGCCGCGTCGAAGCCGTCTTTGGCGGTGACAAGGGCCGCAACCCCTGGCGCAACCTGCGCCAGACCTACGAAACGCCGGGCGCCATCGCCGAGGGCACCGGCGCCGGTGTGCTCTCCGCCGCCCGCGCCCTCCCCGGCGCCGATGCCGGCTTCGCGGAGCTGATCGCCGGACGGGTGCTCGCCCGCTTCGCCTGGGCGGACGGCATTTCATCCCGCCTGTCCGATACCTATCGCGGCGGGATGATGATCAACTTCGTGCTCTCCTCGCTCGCCATCGTCGGCGGGATCGCCTACCTACCCTTTGCGGATTCCTATTGGAAATGGGCCTTCGCCCTGTTCGAGTTCGTCCTCCTCTCGCTGATCCTTATCATTACCGTCCAGGGGCAGAAGCGCCGCTGGCACGGGCGCTGGTTCGAGACACGGCGCGTGGCGGAATACCTGCGCCACGCCCCCCTGCTGCTCACCCTCGGCGCTGCCCGGGCGCCGGGGCGCTGGCCGAAAGGCGCCGAGACGTCCTGGCCGGAATGGTATGCCCGCCAGAGTCTGCGCGAGGTCGGCCTGCCGCGAGTGAAGGTCACGGCGGATTACCTGCGGGCGGCCCTGACCTCACTGCTCGACAGACATGTCACGCAGCAGCGCGACTACCATCACGGCAAGGCGAAGCGCCTCGCCGCCGTGCATCACAATCTCGACACGCTGTCAGAGTGGATGTTCCGCCTCGCGGTCATCTCGGTCGCCGTCTATCTGATCCTGCAAGGCGCGGCCTGGGCGAAGGTGATGGACAAGCACGCCCTGAAGGAGATGTCGAAGACCTTCACCTTCCTCGGCGTGCTGCTGCCGACCTTCGGCGGCGCCATCGCGGGCATCCGGTATTTCGGCGACTTCGAACGCTTCGCGGCAATTTCCGAAGTCACCGCGCAGAAGCTGGACAGCGTGCATGCGAGAATCGAACTGCTGCTGAAGGCGCCCGATTCCGCGATGGACTATGGCCCCGTCGCCGAGATCGCGCACGCCGCGGACGATATCGTCGTCAGCGAAATCGAAAGCTGGCAGGCCGTGTTCGGCGGCAAGCAGATCACCGTCCCGGTGTGACCGGCGCCTAGCGCGACCGGGGAATCGCAGCCCAGTAATCGAAATCGAGCAGGACGCCGTCGGCATATTTTCCGTCGGCGGACTTGTAGGCGAAATCGCCCGGCGGCTGGTCCTTCACCGCCACGAGGCGCAGGCGCAGCGCGCCGCAGGTCTCCGACAGTTCGGCCTTGTCCAGCACTTCGCTCCAGGCATAGATCGTGTCCCAGGCAAACAGCGGGCTGACATGCGTCCCCGCATTGATCGCCAGCATCTGCCCGGCATTCGCGAGCCCGTTGAATGACAGCGAGCGGGCGATCGAAATCACCACGCCGCCATAGATCAGCCGCTTGCCAAACCGGCTTTCCTTCTGGCCGTGGAAGTCGAAGTGAACCTTGGCGGTGTTCTGATACAGCCGTGTCGCGATCTGGTGTTCGGCTTCCTGGATCGTCATGCCATCGGCATGGTTGATCTTTTCGCCGATCTCGTAATCCTCGAACATGTGCGGACTGCCGGATTCGGCGATGTTCCAGCGCTTCATCTGCGGGTAGCCCGACAGATCCTTCGCCTCCACCGCGGCCGGCAGGTCCGGCACTACAGGCTTCGGCGCCGGCGAGGCCTCGTCGCGCTTGTTGACCATCACCCAGCGGACATAGCTCATCACGTCTTCGCCGTACTGGTTGCGCCCATTCGTCCGTACCCAGACGACCCCGGTCTTGCCGTTGGAATTCTCCTTCACCCCGATCACTTCGCTCGTCGCGCGCAGCGTGTCGCCGGGCATCACGGGACGAAGGAAGCGCCCGTCGGCATAGCCAAGATTGGCCACGGCATTCAGCGAGATGTCGGGCACGCTCTTGCCGAACACGATGTGGAAGGCGTGCAGCGGATCGGCGCCGAGCCCCGGAAGGCCGACGCTGCGGGCGAACTCGGCGCAGGAGTATTGCGCAAACCGGCTGCCGTTGAGCGCGCGGTAGAGGGCGAGATCGCCTTCAGTGACAGTCTGGGGCGTTGCGTGCACCAGCGTGTCGCCCGGCTTGAAGTCCTCGAAGAAATTGCCGGGATTCGATTTCGATACGCTGGATTTCTTACCGGCCTTCGGATTGATCGCTACGCCTGCCACGGTCCTGTCTCCTCGGAATCCGGCAGGCGCGCGTCAGCGCCTCGCCCGGCCCGCTTCTCCTGCACCGGAGAGGCTGTTCAGATCAAGGCGGGTGCGGCAAACGGCATGACCGACACGAACAGGGCAACGGCGGCCAGAATGCCCGTCAGGACCTGCGATTCCGCCCGCTCCGCAAACTCCTCGAACGCGCGCGGCCCCATCACCAGGTAGGGCACGCCGAGCACGGCAAAAGCCGCAAAGGCCAGCAGGAGAACGGCAAGAACGAGCGCAAGGGTCATCATTCGCCGACCCTGCCACAGGCGCGCTGAAATACGGCAAACCCGATCGATGAAATTTGATCGATCGCCCGGCCTTCATGCTGCACTGCGACAAAATTGCGCGGCGCTTCAGATGATCTCGAGCAGCCTGGCGTTCGGCCGGCCGAGCACGGCCTTCTTGCCGTTGATGCCGATCGGCCGCTGGATCAGCTTGGGGTTGGCCGCCATCGCCGCGAACACTTCGGCGTCACTCGCGCTCTCGGCGAGACCCGCAGCCTTCGCATCGGCCTCGCGCAGGAACACGCGCGGGCCGACCCCGCCCATCTTCTTCGCGATGTCCTTCAACTCCTCGACGCTGAGCCGCTCCGCCGCCGCCATGTACTTGCGGACTTGCGGCGTCACCCCGTTCGCCTCGAGCAGCTCGAGCCCCTTCTTCGACGAACCGCAACCGGGATTGTGGATAAGGATATAGGTCATGGGTAGGCTCCTGTGTTGGGTGAGACCGAAGTTAGAAGAGGTCAGTGCGGAGTCGAGTCGGGCACGAGAAAGAAAGCCCCTCACCTCCCACGACCTTCGGTCGCGGGCCCCTCCTCTCCCGCGGGGCGGGAGAGGGGTGAGGCGCGCCACTCAACCCCTCTCCCATGAAATGGGAGAGGAGGGGCCCATTGCCCAGCAATGGGAGGTGAGGGTCTTTCTCAGACCAAATCCCGGATCGCCTCATCCATTGTCACCGTCCGGCGCGCCTCATCGAGGTGCAGCAGCTCCGTCATCTTGCCGTTGACCTTCAGCACGCCCTTGCCGGCATTCACCGGATCAGCGAACGCCGCGATCACCGCGCGCGCCTGCTCCACATCCGCCGCAGACGGAGCAAACACGCGGTTGCACGTCTCGACCTGCGAGGGGTGGATCAGCGTCTTGCCATCGAAGCCGAGATCACGCCCCTGTTCGCATTCGGCGGCGAAGCCGTCCTCGTTCTTGATGTCATTGAATACGCCGTCGATGGCCGTCAGGCCGTAGGCCCGCGCCGCTGCCATCGAGAGCTGCAGCGCTGTCTGGAAGGCGAGCCGGTCAGGCGTCATCCGGGCACGGTATTCCTTAGCGAGATCATTGGTGCCCATCACGAACGTGGTCAGGTGCGAGCGGGTCGACGCGGCGGCAATCTCGTGGATGTTGAGAATTGCGAGCGGCATCTCGATCATCACCCAGAGCGCGAAGCCTTCCGCCGCCCCGGCTTTCTTCAGCGCCGAGTCGAGCCGTTCGATGTCGCGCGCGCTCGTCACCTTGGGCGCCAGCACCGCGTGCGCGCCGGCGGCGACCGCCATTTCAAGGTCCGCATGGCCCCATTCGGTATCGAGCCCGTTCATCCGCACAACCAGTTCGCGCGGCCCATACCCGCCCGCCTTCAGCGCCGCCGCAATCGCTGCGCGCGCTTCGCCCTTGGCTTCAGGCGCGACCGCGTCCTCAAGGTCAAGGATCAGCGTGTCGGCGGGGATCTCGCGGGCCTTCTCGAGCGCGCGGGCATTGGCGCCGGGCATGTAAAGACACGAGCGGCGCGGACGGTGGGCGGTGGACATGAACGGGTTACCCCTTAGGCTGGTGCTGGTTTCAAGGGAGCGATGCCCCGCATGACGCGCCATGTCCAGATCAGACGGGCGAACCCGGCCGATTTCGGCGCGCTGGGCGGCGTCTTCCATGCCGCCGTCCGGCAGGGCGCGGGCCAATACACAGAAGCTCAACGCGCCGTCTGGTCACCGGCGCCAAGGTCCGGCGAGGCCTGGACGGCGCATCTGGGCGCGCAGACGGTCTGGCTGGCCGAAGCAGGCGGCGAACCGCTCGGCTTCATAACCCTGACCCCGGCCGGCTATATCGACCTCGCCTACATCCTTGCGGAGGCGCAGGGACAAGGCCTTTTCAGGCGCCTCTACCACGCCGCCGAAACCGAAGCCCGCAGCCTCGGCATTGTCCGCCTCTGGACCGATGCGAGCCTGCATGCGAAGGGCCCCTTCGAAGCAATGGGCTTTACCGTGATGCGCGCCGAAACCGTCGAGCGCGGAGGCGAACGGCTCGCCCGCTTCCGGATGGAGAAGTCGCTTGATGGCTGATGCCGCCATGCCGCCGATCAATGGCTTTGCCGCCCCCGGCTTCGAAGCCGTGCAGGCGGCGTTTGCGGACAACTTCGCGCGGGGAGAGGACCATGGCGCGGGCTTTGCCGTCATCCTCGACGGCGAAGTGATCGTCGACCTGCACGGCGGCTGGGCCGACCGGGCGGCGACGCGCCCGTGGGACGCGGCCACGATCGTGCCGGTCTATTCGACCACCAAGGGCATCTCCGCCCTGATCCTCGCGATGGCGACCGAGGCCTTGCCGGCCGGATACGAAACGCCCGTCTCCGAAGTCTGGCCGGAGTTTGCCGCCGAAGGCAAAGCGGCGATCACCATCGGCGAAGTCGCGAGCCATCAGGCGGGCTTGCCCGGCTTTACCAGCGAGATCGACCCGGCGCTCTGGCTCGACCCGCCCGCCTGCGCCGCCGCGCTCGCGCAGCTTGCCCCGATGTGGCCGCCGGGCAGCGCGCACGGCTACCACCCGCTGACCTGGGGCTATCTTGTCGGCGAGATCGTCCGGCGCGTCACGGGCCGCACGCTTGGCGCCATCCTGCGCGAGGACATCACCGCTCCGCTCGGGATCGACTTCCGCATCGGCCTTCCGGACACGGAGTATCACCGGGTGGCCGACATGCTCCGCCCCAAGGCCCTCGCTCCGCTTGGAGAGATCACCCCGCCGCGGCGCGCCGCCTTCCTGACCAAATGGTCGGCGCCCGATCGCGGCGGCGCAATCTGGCGCGAGATCGAGATTCCCTCCGCCAACGGACATGGCACCGCCTCCGCCGTCGCCACGCTCTATCATGCCTATGCGACGACCGGCCTGATCGGCGCGCGGCGCCTGATGCGGCCCGGCACGTTCGCCGCGCTCACCCAACCGCGCACCGACGGCCCGGATCTCGTGCTGCCGATGATCACGCGCTTCGGTGCGGGCATCATGCACAACAACCTGAAGGCATTCGGCCCGTTTGAAGATGGCCTCGGCCATTGCGGCTGGGGCGGCTCGCTCGCCATCGCCTCGCCCTCGCGCGGGCTCACCTGCGCCTATGTGATGAACCGCCAGTCGAGCAGCCTTGTCGGCGACCCCCGCGCCGTTCGTCTTGTCGACGCTGTCGCGGGGTGCCTGTGACGCCATGCCCGAAGGATTTGACTGGCTGGCCTTTCTCTTTGCCGTGGCGGTGATCGAACTCACGCCCGGCCCGAACATGGGATGGCTGGCGGCGCTGACCTTGCGCGAAGGCAAGGCGCCGGCCTTCGGCGCCGTGGCCGGGATCACCAGCGGGCTCGGTCTCCAACTGATCGCCGCAGTCACCGGCCTTACCGCACTGATCGTCGGTCTACCGAGCGTCCATGTCGGCCTTCATTGGGCGGGTGTCGCCTTCATGCTTTATCTCGCCTGGGAGGCCTGGTCGGACACAGGCTCCGCCGCCCTGCCCGCGGGCGTGAAGGAGCGCGGCTTCCGGCGCGGCCTGATTGCCAATGTGCTGAACCCGAAGGCGCTTGCCTTCTATGTGCTGCTGATCAACCAGTTCGTCGATCCTGCCGCCGCCGCGCCCGTCTGGTTGCAGAGCCTGCTCCTCGGCTTGATACACCTCGCCGTCGCCACATTGGTGCATGTCGCCATCGTGCTGCTGGCCACCCGTCTCGGCACGCGCCTCGAATCCTGGCGCACCTCCCAGGGCGCGCGGTTAACCTTTGCGGGCCTGATCATCGGCATCGCCATCTGGCTCGCCCTCACGCCGCCGCGCACCTGAGACGGAACCTGGCATGCCGGTTGCAGCCTGTGTGTCAGATCGGAAGCCCATCTGATTCTACAAAGACCTTGACCCGGCCCCTTCCGAGGCGGCCGGGTTTTTTCTGCGCCCATAAAGCTCAAGCGGGCGTTGCCGACCGGGCGAGCCGCCGCGCCTTGGCTTCGCCCATCAGGCTGTCGGCGGTGAAGATCACCAGCGCCGTCCAGATGAACCCGAACGCCACCGCATGCACGGGGCTGAACGCTTCCCTGAACACGAACAGCGCGATCAGGAACTGCAGCGTCGGGCCGATGTATTGCATCATGCCGATGGTGGAGAGCTTGAGCCGCTTGGCGGCAAGCGCAAACAGGATCAGCGGGATGGCCGTGATCGGACCCGCCGCCAGCAGCAGGGGAATGTCCCAGCCGCCCTCCCCCATCCAGCGCCCGCCGGGCTGCGTCGTCGCGAACCAGACGAGCCAGAGCCCGGCCACGGGCGCGAGCAGCGAGACTTCGACGAGGAAGCCCGCGCGGCTGTCGATCACAACCTTCTTCCGGATCACGCCGTAGCAGGCGAACGTCGTGCACAGCGCCAGTGCCACCCATGGCACATGCCCGAAGGCGAAGGCCATGATCACGACACCCGCCGTGGCAATCGCCACCGCAACCCATTGTGCGAGGCGCAGCGTCTCGGAAAAGATCAGCATGCCGAACAGCACGTTGACCAGCGGGTTGATGTAATAGCCGAGCGAGGCCTCCATCGCGCGGCCCGCGTTCACCGACCAGATATAGATCGACCAGTTGGCCGCGATCAGAACGCTGGAGAGGGCCAGCCATTTCAGGTTCGAGGGCCGGAAGGCGGCCGCCACATCGCGCCAGTTGGCGGCCAGCGCGATCAGGAAGATCGCCGTCGGCACCGACCAGATGATCCGGTGGGCCAGCAGCTCGAACGCGCCGACATGGCTCATCGCGCGGATATACAGCGGCAGGCTGCCCCAGATCAGGTAGCAGGCAAGGGCGGCGGGAAATCCGAGGCGCAGGGCGGGGCTCATGCGCGGGACCTATAAGCGCCTGCCGGATTGCGCGCCACCCGGAACTTGCGGGAGCCTCACACGCCGCCCCGCCTAGCCAAGGCCGGCCGCGGCGGCTAGGTTTTCCCGGCAACCAGACCCGGATATCCACATGCTTCGTGCCCTTATGACTGCCGCCAGCTTCCTCGCTCTCAGCGCCGCCGCCGCGGCGGAAACGACCCTGCTCTCCGGCGGCCACGTCATAGATGTCGAGCGCGGCACCGTTCTGAAGGACCATGACATCCTCATCGAGGATGGACGCATCAAGGCGGTCGGCCGCGCCGGCACGCTGGGCGCGTCCGGCGCAACCGCGGTTGCCATGCAGGGCGCCTACCTGCTGCCGGGTCTGTCGGACAGCCATGTCCACCTGACCAGCCGGTCCGATATCCACGGCTATCGCCGCCTGACGGTCTCGACCGCCCGCGCCGCCATCTCGGGCGTCGCCAATGCGGAGAAGACCCTGCGCGCCGGCTTCACCACCGTGCGCAATCTCGGCGCGCCCGGTTTCGCCGACGTGGACCTCAAGTCCGCCATCGACTCCGGCGAAGTGCCCGGCCCCCGCATCATCCCGGCCGGCCAGTCCATCGGCATCACCGGCGGCCACTGCGACTCGAACTTGATGCCCTACGAGTCCCGGGAAACCGGCGGCGGCGTCGCCGATGGTCCGTGGGCGGTGCGACAGAAAGTGCGCGAGAACAAGAAGTTCGGCGCCGAAGTGATCAAGTTCTGCGGGACGGGCGGCGTGCTCTCGAAAGGCACGACCATCGGCGCGCAGCAATTCACGCTCGAAGAAATGAAAGCCCTTGTCGAGGAAGCGCATGAGCTTGGCCTCAAGGTCGCCGTCCACGCCCACGGCGCCAAGGGAATCGCCTCGGCCATCGAAGCCGGTGTGGATTCGATCGAGCATTCCAGTCTGATCACGGATGAAAGCCTGAAAGCCGCGATCAAGAAGGGCATCTTCCTGTCGATGGACATCTATGTGTCGGACTTCATCCTTGGCGAAGGCGAAGCCGCCGGCATCCTGCCGGAATCATTGGAGAAAGAGAAAATCGTCGGCAAGGCCCAGCGCGAGCGCTTCCAGGCCGCCGTCAAGGCCGGCGCCAAGATGGCCTTCGGCACGGATGCCGGTGTGTACACGCACGGGATGAACGGCCGCCAGTTCGCCTACATGGTCGAGTGGGGCATGACACCAGCCGACGCGATCCGCGCCGCCACGATCGGAAATGCCGAACTCTTCGGCCTGAAGACCGACATAGGGTCGCTCACCGCCGGCAAACGTGCCGACATCATCGCCGTGACCGGTAATCCGCTGACGGATGTTCGCGAACTGGAAGACGTCGACTTCGTGATGAAGGACGGCGCGGTGTTCGTGAATGAGCTCGCGGAGTAGCCCTCACCTCCCATTGCTTCGCAATGGGCCCCTCCTCTCCCGCGAGCGGGAGAGGGATTAGGAAGCGTCACTTGACCCCTCTCCCGCTCGCGGGAGAGGAGAGAGCCGCCGCCAACGGCGGTGGGAGGTGAGGGACTTTCTTCTCTTTGATGTTCAGAGCAGCGCCAGCAAAAAAGGCCGCCCTTGCGGACGGCCTCTTCCGGTCTGACGCCCCCCGGCGCCCCGTCAGGCCGGGGATGAACCCGGCCTGCTCAGACTTGATTAATTCGTGTACCGAACACCGACGAAGAAGAACCGGCCGCGCGGGCCAACAGGCCAGGCTTCGTTGGTCCGGAAGGGCTCCTCGTCAGCGATGTTGTTGACGCCGCCGTAGAACTCAAGCGACTCCGACGCCGTGAACGAACCGAATACGTCAAAGATGTATGTCTCGTCGGCAATGGCGTCTTCGGGTGTGAACACGCCGTCTTCGATCGCTTCGATTTCGACGCCCTGCAAGGCCTGTTCGCCCTGGTAGGACGTCTGGAAACCGAGCCCAAACGGGCCCCGGTCCCAGGTAAGCGTGAGGTTGGCGGCCCACTCCGGCCTCTGGATTTCACCAAGTTCCGGGTCAACGAAAGTTGGATCCGCCGGATCGGGGAACTGATCAAGCTTCTCCTGTTTCGAGCCGACAAGGCTGGCACCGAAGTCATTGCCCCAGGCACTGAAATCATAGCCCGCCGCGAAGTCATAGCCAGAGGCTTCGATCTTGGCGAAGTTGAGCTGCGTCTGGCGCAGGAAGTTGAAGCCGCCGAACTGGGGTGATCCCGCGGTCCGGTTACGCGTGAACAGGCCGCAGAAATCGTTCGGGAAACTGCCGGAGTCATAGCAGTTGTTCACGATATCCTGCGCGGCTACCTCCCGGATCACATCCTCGATGACCACATCCCAATAGTCGACCGTGAACGAGAAACCGGGCACGAAGCGCGGCTGGAACACGATGCCGAGGGTCGTCGTATCCGCCGTCTCCGGCTCAAGATCCGCGTTCCCGCCAGCGACCCCGAGGAAGCGGGCCGAGAGAGGGTCCGTGAAGGTGGCGGGCAATCCGTCTGCAACGCAATTTGCGGCCCGGACGGCTGGATCGGGCGCGTTCGGAATTTCGTTGACATCGCAGGGGTCGATCGGACGGAAGGTCGCCGGGTTGTCCGGGCCAAACAGCTCGCTGATGTTCGGTGAGCGGATGGACTGCGAGAGTGTGCCCCGGAACACGATGTCCGAAACGGGCGCCCAGGTGGCGCCTACCTTCCAGGTATCAGCCGAGCCGGACGTCGAATAGTCGGCGTACCGGAAGGCGCCGTCCACGGACAGTTCCTTGGTGAACGGCGTATCGAGCAGGAGCGGCACCCGCACTTCGGCAAAGGCATCGAACACGTCATACTCGCCGCTTGAGTCGAGGAACGCGCCCTCTGCGTTGAAGCCGAGCGAGCCGTTGCCGCTGACATCGGACACGTTTGCGCCCGGCGTGAACGATGTGGATGCTGGCAGGATGCCGCGGTCAAACGGGTTGCGGGTGTTCTCGCTGGTTTCCCTGCGATGTTCGACACCGGTTGCAAAGCCGATCGGGCCGGCGGGCAGCGAGAAGTACGGCGAGCTGTCGCCGACGAGCTGGGCCGATACAACGGTCTGGGTGAGCTTCAGTTCGTCCCTCACCGTCGTCGTGATGAAATTCACCGCGTCCGCGCTGATCGCTTGCGGACCACCCCAGATATTGGCCGGGCTGCATGAGCCGTCGCCCGGCGTGAACGTGAAGAACCCCGGGTCGAAGGCTGGGATGCCGAAAATGGTGGTCGGATAGATCGATGGGTCGAGGTCCGAACGGCAGATCGGATCGCCCGTGACCGGATCGGCCACAGCGTCGATGGCGGCGAAGAAACGGTCGAGCAGGACATAGTTGTTGTCCGTCGTGTCGCGGGTGAACTCGCCCCGGTTGATCGCGAGTTCGTATTTCCAGCCGTCGTTGAACTCGCCCTCGATGCCAGCCACCAGGCGGATCGTATCGCGGGCGGTTTTGTCGATGTTGGCTCCAAGATCAGTGGGATCCCGGGTGATGAACAAGCCACCGGTTGCATCTGCCACGCCTTGAAGCTGAGCCGGCAGGAACGGGTTGTCCGGCGCGCCGTAGAGCAGATCATAAAACGTGTTTAGTGGACCGCCATAAGTTGATTTCGTGGTCGAGTATTTGGCCTCCAGGAAGGCGGTCGCGCCCGGCACGATCTCGTAGGTGGTATTGATGTTGAAAACCATCCTGTCGGTTTCCGGGAGCAGGTAGTCCTCATTGAAATCGTCCTGGATGCCGTCGCCGCCGAAGCCGTTGAAGTTTCCGGCGACAAGACCGTCTGCGTACGGGCGAACACTGCCATTGTCGTTGACAACCCAGCAGCCGCCGGCCAGCCCAAAGCTGACCGCGCCGACGACGGTCGAGTTGTAGCCAACGAATGAGTCAAGGCAATCGTCGGTGCCGTTGTTGTTGACGTCGAGATTGGCAAGACCAAAATCACCCGGCGCAATAACGCCCCGTGCCGAACTGATTGAGAAAGTCGGGAACGGGAGAATGGCGCGCGACGGAGAATCGAGGCGCCTTTGGAGCAGCGCCGTTTCTGCCGCCGTCAAGGTCGGCGCAGAGCCGAATTCGTTCGTGTACGCCGTAATGAAACTTGCCTGCGTCGGGATCGCAAGACCATACGGGAACCGGCCGGTATTGTCGAAATTGTAGAACCGCGCGAAGTTTGGCGTGCTGGTGCCGATCTCGCCGCGCTGGAAGCGCAAGGCGGGATTTGCCTGGTCGCGAGCGCGGCCGTTGTCAGCTGCCCAGTCGCGGTCGCCGAACCGCAGGTCGCTGTCATCGACAACGTCAACGCCAAGGACGATATTGCCCCGGTCATTGTCGAAGTTTGTGCCGCCCAGGAACTTGGCGCTGATGTAGGAAGCATCGCCTTCACTCGAAACACCGGTGCTCAGGTCGAAATCTACGCCTTCGAAGTCTTTCTTGAGGATGAAGTTGACCACGCCCGTCACAGCGTCGGAGCCGTAGACGGCCGAAGCGCCGCCCGTGAGCACTTCGACGCGCTCAATCAGGGCGGAGGGGATCGAGCCGACGTCGACCGACTGGTCGCCTTCAAAGCCGCCGACATGGCGCCGCCCGTTCACGAGCGTAAGCGTCCGTTCCGCGCCGAGGCCGCGCAAGTTGAGCTGGTTGCCGCCGGTGACCGAGTTCTCGCCGGTGGCTGAGCTGATCAGCGCGGGCACCTGGCGAACGATTTCGCCGACACCAACTTCGCCGGAGAGGCGGAAGTCTTTTTCGGAGAGCGATTGAACGGGGGTGGACGCGACAAGGTTCGGATCGGTGGGGATGCGGCTGCCCGTGACAGTGATCGTTTCCTGGCGGGCTGTCTCAGCGGGTGCCGGGATGGCCGCGGGCACTGGATCAGCTTCCTGCGCGATGGCGGGCAGGCCCGCGCCAAAGACCAGGACGGCGCTGAAGCCTACGCTATATGTCAGCTGGCGCTTCGACGATGCCCAGTTCTTGTTCGAAGTAAGTTTCATTCAGTATTCCCTCCGGCGCGCCCCAAAAGCGCATATTGCTTGGATTTAACGTGGACTGATCTTGACGTCTCTAAGGTCAAAGACAACGGCGAGAATCGATATGGGTCCATCAGACGACGCAAAATTGTCCGGGAACTGCCCAAAAACTGCATACTAGTCAGGCAACAATCCCGGATGGTGGGCAAACATCGCTCAAGTTCTCGAAGAGTCGATTTGTTTTACTCTGTTGCCACAATACAACGCGGCCACGGCCCGGCCGCACGTTCGACTCGCCCCACTGGCGCATTGCGCGTGCGGCGCTAGTGTCCGGCGCGAAAACAGAGGGACAAACACCATGAAACACCGCCGACTGGGCAAGAGCCCGATCTTTGTTTCCGATATCTGCATGGGCACGATGACCTTCGGGGCCCAGACCGATGAGGCCGAGGCTTTCCGCATCCTCGATGCCAGCTATGAGGCGGGCATCAATTTCTATGACACGGCCGAAAACTATCCCGTGCCGCCGGATGCCAAATGGGCCGGGCGGACGGAGGAGATCTTCGGACGCTGGTTGCAGACCAAGGACCGGGATTCGATCATCCTCGCCACCAAGGTGTGCGGACCCTCGCATGGCTGGATCAAGGGATCGCAGCGCGCCGGGATGACCGCGCTTGACCGGCACAATATCCGCCGCGCCGTGGAGGCGAGCCTCGACCGTCTGCAGACGGACTATATCGATCTTTACCAGACGCACTGGCCGGACCACGGGATCGCCTATGACGAGACGATGGAGACGCTGGACGAGCTGGTGCGCGAAGGGCTCGTCCGGATCGTCGGCTGTTCGAACGAGGATGCCTGGGGGCTGATGAAATCCATCGCGACGTCCGAGCGGCTGGGCGTTGTCCGCTACCAGACGATCCAGAACAATTTCTCCCTGAACAACCGGCGCTTCGAGGACGCCCTGTCCAAGGTGTGCCGGGAAGAAGGCGTGAGCCTGATTCCCTACTCGCCGATCGGCGGGGGCGTCCTGTCCGGCAAGTATAATGGCGGGGCGACGCCGGAGGGCGCGCGCTTCTCCTCCTATCTCAAGATCGGCGGGCGGCAGGCGGCCATGGCGAAGCGTTTCGTCAACGAGAAATCACTCGCCTCCACCGAGCGGTTCATGGCGATTGCGGCGGAAGCCGGCATGAGCGTGGTGACGCTGGCGACGGCCTGGTCGAAACAGCATGACTTCGTGGCGTCGACAATTGTCGGCGTCTCGAAGTTTGATCAGCTGGCGGACATTCTGGCGGCGGCGGATCTGGAACTGCCGGCGGACGTGATGAAGGCGTGCGACGCGGTGACGAAGGAAATCCTGTATCCGATGGGGTGACAACCGGACGACGAGTTCACTTGCCTACAAACGATCAGGCTCCTGCCTCCATCTCGGGAGGTCAGGAGCCTTTGCCTTTGTGCCCACCAAAGCTTGTTTCCGTGCCGCCGCGCTATGCCGCGTTCGCCTTGCCCTTGGTGAGGACTTCGCGGGCGCCCTTGTGGTTGGGGGCGGATATTACGCCCTCTTCCTCGAGGCGGTCGATCAGGCCGGCGGCCTTGTTGTAGCCCACCTTGAGGCGGCGCTGGAGATAAGAGGTAGAGGCGCGCTGGTCGCGGATCACGACCTGGACCGCTTCGGCGAACAGCGCGTCGTCATCCGTACCGCCGCCGCCCTCGCCGCCCATGCCGAGCATGGCGTCCATCACGGCCGACCCGCTGGAGCCGTCATCGTGGGATTCGAGCACATCCATCACATAATCCGGCTCGCCCTGCTCGCGCAGCCAGTCGGCGACCGCGGTCACTTCCTCGTCGGAGACGAAGGGGCCATGCAGGCGCTGGGTTTTCTTGCCGGGCTCCTGGTACAGAAGGTCGCCATGGCCGAGCAGTTGTTCGGCGCCCTGCTCGTTGAGGATCGTGCGGCTGTCGACCTTGTTGGTGACCATGTAGGAGATACGGGTCGGGAAGTTCGCCTTGATCGTGCCGGTGATGACGTCCACGGACGGACGCTGCGTGGCGGTGATCAGGTGGATACCGGCGGCGCGGGCCATCTGGGCAAGGCGCAGCAGGCAGCCTTCGATTTCCTTGCCGGCGACGACCATCAGGTCCGACATCTCGTCGATAACGACGACGATCTGCGGGATGTGATCCATCGGCAGGATCTCGCTCTCGAAGACCGGCTTGCCGCGTTCATCGACGCCCGTCTGCGCCTTGCGGGTCATCGGCTCGCCGGCCGCGCGGTACTTCGCGGCCTTCTCGTTGAAGCCGGCCAGGTTGCGCACGCCGGCTTTCGACATCAGCTCGTAGCGGCTTTCCATTTCGCGCACGGCCCATTTGAGCGCGTTGACGGCTTCCGGTGCCTTGGTGATGACCGGGGCGAGAAGGTGCGGGATGCCTTCATAGACGGTGAATTCGAGTTTCTTCGGGTCGATCAGGATGAAGCGGACCTGGTCGGGCGTGTGGCGGTAGAGCAGCGACAGGATCATCGCGTTGACGCCGACCGACTTGCCCGAGCCGGTGGTGCCGGCGACGAGCAGGTGGGGCATGCGGGCGAGGTCCACGACGGTCGGCATGCCGCCGATGTCTTCGCCGAGGGCAACCGGCAGCGAGGCGCGCGAGTTCACATAGGCCTCGGACTGCATGATCGAGCGCAGGAAGACTTTCTCGCGCTCGTCGTTCGGCAGCTCGATACCGATCGCGTTCTTGCCAGGCACAACGGCGACGCGGGCAGAGACGGCGCTCATCGAGCGGGCAATGTCGTCAGCAAGGGTGATGACCTGCGAGGACTTGGTGCCGGGAGCGGGCTCCATCTCGAACAGGGTGATGACCGGACCGGGACGCACTTCCTTGATGCGGCCCTGGACGCGGAATTCCTTGAGGACGGAGGAGAGACGTTCGGCCTTGGCGATGAGGGCTTCCTCGTCGAACGTCTCGCGGCGCTCCTCCGGGACCTGCAGCAGGTCAAGCGATGGCAGTCGGGTCGAGGTGCGGCGGCGCTCGGGCTTGGCGACTTTCGGGGCCGCGGTCGTCTTCGGGCCGGCGCGCGGGACGGCGAAGCGGACACCTGCAGGGACCGGCGCGGCGGCGACGTCGTCGTCATCGAGATCGGCGCCGAGCTCATCGATGTCGTCCTCGTCTTCCTCCCAGGTGGAGGCGCCGTAGCGGGTCTCGACCTTTGGTGCGGCGTTGCCAGAGAAATGGCGCGAGGACGTCGACGGCGTGTAGTCGTCGTCGTGCTTGATGATCAGGGTACGGTCGGCCGGGACGGGCTCATCGAGGCGGACGGGTTTCGGGCCAGCCAGCTGGTGGCCAACGCGGATCAGCAGGCCGCCGAGACCCGCAGCGCCGGAGACGGCATGCTTGCCGGAGATGGCCGCGGTTTCGGACAGGAGTTTCGCATCGTGGCGGCGGAAGCCGAGCGCGGCCAGTCCGGCCAGGAGGGCGCTGGCGCCCATCAGGAAGCCGGCCCAGCTTTCGGGCGCGGGCAGCATCAGCGCGCGGAACGGCAGCACGGCGAGATTGAACAGGCCGTCACCGAACATGCCGCCGAGACCGGCGCTGAGCGGCCAGGTTTCCGGCACGGGCCATGCGGCGAAGGCGGCTGCCGAGAGCGGTACCGAAACAGTGCCATAGACCCAGCGGCGGATGCGCGGCTTGCCGACCAGCACCGCGCGCATCGCGCCGCCGATCATCAGCGCGAGGCCGGCGATCCAGCCGGACCAGCCCAGCACCTGCCGGGCGACATCGGCAAAGTTCGCGCCGGTGGCGCCGAACAGGTTCTGCACGTCGGCGCCGGTGGCGGCGTTCCAGCTTGGATCGGACGGCACGTAGGAGCCCACGCTGCCGCAAACGAATACCCCTGCCCCGAAGGCGGCAGCGCCCGTCAGGATCCGCCAGACCGGATCACTCACCGTGCGCAGCTCGTCGTCTCTGATGGCGGTATCTTTCATGAGGCAAGGCGCTCCGGTGTTTGCGAGAGACGAGCCGCCACATTTCGCCGGTTAGGCTTAACATGGCGCAAACGGAGGCTGTGGAATTCGCAGGTTTTTTCCCGTGGCGCGCGGGTTTCCGGGACCCGCAGAGGTCTTAAATTTCTGTCACGGAAACGGCGGCGCCGAAAAAGAAAAAGGGCCGCGGAGAGGATCCGCGGCCCTGGTTCGTTTTCCGGCCGGAGGGCCGGGAATGGGGAAGCCTAGCTGTGATAGGCCGCTTCGCCATGGGAGGTGATGTCGAGACCTTCTTCCTCGCCCTCTTTCGAGATGCGCAGGAGACCGAGGACCCGCAGCACACCGAAGACGATGAGGCTGCCGACGCCGGACCAGACAATCGTCACACCGACGCCTTTGAGCTGGGCCATCAGCTGGAACATCATGTCATAGGCGGCCACCGGGCAGGTGGCGAGAACGGCGCCGTCTGCAGAGCAGCTGATATAGTCCACGACACCGGCGCCGCCCCAGGCGGGGTTGACGACGAAGGCCGTGCCGATGGCGCCGACGATACCGCCGACACCGTGGATGCCGAACACGTCGAGCGCGTCGTCATAGCCGAGCATCGACTTGAGCGCCGAGCAGGCGAACAGGCAGATCGGACCAACGACGAGGCCGAGGAGGATGGCGCCCATCGGACCGGCAAAGCCGGCGGCCGGGGTGACGGCCACAAGGCCGGCCACGATACCCGAGCAGAGGCCGAGCAGGCTCGCCTTGCCGCGGGTCAGCCATTCCGTGATCACCCAGGCGAAGCCGGCCGCGGCCGGGGCCAGGAAGGTGTTCGCCATGGCGAGGACGGCGTAGTAGTTCGACTCGAGGTTAGACCCTGCGTTGAAGCCGAACCAGCCGAACCAGAGAAGGCCGGTACCGATCAGGACCATCATCAGCGAGTGGGGCGGCATCGGCTCTTTCTTGTAGCCAAGGCGCTTGCCGAGAACGATGGCGCCGACGAGGGCTGCAATACCGGAGTTGATGTGCACGACCGTGCCGCCTGCGAAGTCCAGCGCGCCGAAGCCCCAGATCAGACCGGACGTCACACCTTCAGGGTTCGACGCCACGAGGTCCGGACCCGGCCACCACCAGACCATGTGGGCCATCGGGTAGTACACGAGCACAGGCCAGACGATGGCGAAGATCACGATGCCGGTGAACTTCACGCGCTCCGCCAGGCCGCCGAGGACGAGCGACGCGGTGATACAGGCGAAGGTCATCTGGAACACGATGAAGACGAGTTCTGGCAGGTAGATGCCTGTGGAGAAGGTGGCGACGAGGTTGTCGGAAAGGTCCGTGCCCGCATCCATGAGGAAGAACCGTGCGGTGCCACCGATGAATGTGTCGAGCGCGCCGGGGCCGGTTGTGAAGGAAAGGCTGTAGCCGACGAGCGCGTACATGATCATGCCGATGGCGGTGACCGTGCCGACCTGCATCAGGACCGAAAGCGCGTTCTTGGTGCGGACGAGGCCGCTATAGAAAAGCGCAAGGCCCGGCAGGATCATGAGGAAGACCGCCATCGTGGAGACGAGCATCCAGGTGACGTCGCCCTTGTCGACGGTTGGTTCTGGCACGGCGATGCCTGCTTCCTGTGCCCAGGCGGCGCCCGCCACGAGCAGTGACAGCGGCGCAAGCATGGCCCCGCGTATCCATTGTCCAGTCATTCGGCCCATAGGCCCCTCCTTATGTTACACACCTGCAGAGCCCGGGACCCCCCGTACTCTCCCAAGGCCGATATGATTTCGGCTGCCCGGAAAAGTCGCACATGAGACGCGGAGGGCCTCCGATTCGGGGGCAGGTTGGTTAAACCTTGGGCACGGATGCGGCCTAACGCCCAATTCACCGCCATAGCTGGACGCCGCAGTGCAGCATCATTACTTCCTTCACATGACTGAAACCGAGACCGCTCCCTCTCCTGGCAATCCCGCGCAGACCGAACTGGCCGTGATTGGCGCAGGTCCGGCCGGCACCGCGCTGGCGATCCTGGCCGCCCAGGCCGGGTTTGCGGTGACGCTGGTGGACGCCCGGCCTGAGGCCACAAAAAATCCCTCTGATACAAGGACTTTCGCGGTCGTTCGCGGGAGCTGGCGCCTGCTCTGCGCCACCGGGATCGAGCCGGATCTGCGCGGCGTCATCACGCCGCTCAACGGGCTGGACGCCGAGGATGGCGGGACGCATTGGTTCGGCGCGCCGCATGCGGCGTTCAGCACCGAAGACCTCGACACGGACGGAGACGGCGCGCCGCTCGGTCAGATGGTGCCCGCCGGGACCCTGCAGGCAGCCCTCGACAAGCGCGCGGGCAGCACGCCGGGGCTGACCTGGCTGCGCGGTGCCCGCTTTTCGGGCATCACGCCCGGACCGGCGAAAGCCGCTATCCGGCTTGAGGACGGGCGCGTGATCGAGGCCGGCCTGGTCGCGGCCTGCGACGGCTTCAATTCCGCGGTGCGCCAGTCCCTCGGCATCCGGACCGAGGGGCGCAGCTATGGCAAGTCGGTGTTTGCGGCCGACGTAACCCTGACCCGGCCGCATGGCGGGATTGCGCGGCAATTGTTCACCCCGGAAGGCCCGTTCGCCACCCTGCCCCTGCCCGGCAACCGGGCGAACCTTGCCTGGTACATGAAGACCGGCGCCGCGGAGACGCTGGCGAAGCTGCCGAAGGACGAGATCGAGGCGGAACTGAATGCGCGCTTTGCCGGGTTTGCCGGCGAGATGCATCTGGACGGCCCGGCGCTGTCCTATCCGCTGGTGATGCAGATTGCCGTGTCGATGGCGGGCCCGCGCACGGCGCTGCTGGGCGACGCCGCGCGCCGGATCAATCCACTCGCGGGGCAAGGCCTGAACCTCGGCTTCAAGGATGTCGGCGCGCTGATCGATGTGATGACCGATGCGCGGACGGCGGGTCTCGACCCCGGAAGCGATACCGTGCTTGCACAGTACACGGAATGGCGCCGGTTCGATGCGGCGGCGACTGCCATGGCGATGGACATGATCGACCGCATCTTCTCGAACGACAATGCCGTGCTGAAGCCGCTGCGCGGCCTCGCCCTCATGACGGCGAATCGGATCGCGCCGCTGCGCCGGGCGCTGGCCCGGCAGGCGAGCGCCGACCAGGCGCATCTGCCGAGCCTGATGCGGTAAGCGTTTCTGTGCGCCGGGGGCGTGACTTGCCCATCCTTCGACTTCGCTAAGGATGAGCATTGCCTGGTTTGGCGGGAACAAAACCCGCCAGCGCCCGAGCCCCTCACGCCTGCCGCTCTCCCGAGGGAGAGCGAGTCACGCGCATCAGTCCCCGACCGTCAGGGACCGGAGGATATTCCAAGTATAGAGGCCGCTGGAGTGACCATCGGAGAAGAACAGGCGCACGGCGTAGCGGCCGACAGGTTCAGCCTTCAGCACACGGATATCATCGGGCACCGGCGCCTGCGGGGGCTTCGGGCCGCGCCCATGGCCCTGGACCTCCGCCGACGGACTTTCCTCGCGCAGCCGCTTGTAGGCGACGCGGCCGGACTTGCCGTCATCGAATTCGGCAAGAAGTTCCTGCGCACCGGCGCGGAAGGTGAGACGGGCGGGCCAGGCCGGGGCGCTCATGCGCCCTCCCCTTCCCCGGGCGAGTCGTCCGGGTTTGCCGGCAGGTCCGGCAAGGCGTCAAGATCGCGGGCCTCTTCCGGCAGCATGATCGGGATGCCGCCCCGGATCGGGTAGGCGAGCCGCGCCTTCTTCGACACGAGCTCATTCGCCGCGCGGTCATAGGACAGCGGCTGGCGGGTCAACGGGCAGATCAGCAGTTCGAGGAGGCGCGGATCGATGCCGTTGGGCGTGAATCCGGCGGGCGCTTCGGGATCGGTCATGGACGCCTCTATTGCACGGGACCGGCAGGGCCGCCACTGCCGCTCATCTCCATCAGGGCGATCAGCGTGCGGGCACGCTCGGCCAGCGACCCGGCCTCCAGCAGGGCCTGCTTTTCGACCGCCGAGAACGGACATCCGGCCGCGAGCGCGTGCACCAGCGTTTCCATCGGTGCGTCCTCGACCGCGCTCCAGTCCGCCTGCAATCCGTGGACGGAGATATACGTGCGCAGTGCGCGCATCATCTCGGCGCGGTCCGGCAACCCGTCTTCGGACGCAGCGCCGAGATCGGCCGCGAAGGCGGACCAGTCGGCGGCCACCTGACGGTAAGGCGTCGTGACGGCGAGCTCGCGCGCGGCGGTGAAACGGCAGATGCCCGTAAGGGTGACGATGTACCGGCCGTCATCGGTTTCGCTATAGCTGGTGATGCGCCCGGCGCAGCCGACGCGGGCGATCTCTGGCCGCTCACGCGAGCCACCCATCGACTGGATCATGCCGATCAGCCGGTGGCTGCGCATCGCGTCATCGAACATGTTGAGATAGCGCGGCTCGAAAATGTTGAGGGGCAGCTCCCAGCGCGGGAACAGAAGCGCGCCCGGCAGCGGGAATACGGGCAGCGTGTCCGGCAGATCACTGGTCTTGCGGTACTGCGCCATCACTTATCCTCGGCCCGGTCTCTGAGCGGTCTCTGACCGACAAGGTGGGGCGAACCGCCGATCAGGCAAACATCAGCGAGGCCAGACGCCGGCGGCCTTCGATCGTGACCGGATCGGTGGCACCCGCCGCCTCGAAAACCTGCAGGAGCTTCTCTTTTGCCTTGCCCTCTTCCCAGGTCAGCTTGGCGGTCAGGATGATCAGCAGGTGATCGGCAGCGTCCTTGTAGCGGCCGGCGGCGGCGTAATGCTCGGCGAGCTCGAACCGTTTCGCATGGTCGCCCGGATTGGCCGTGACGGCCGAGAGCGCCGCGTCGAGCTCCGTCGGCTCCGGCGCCCCTGCCGCCATCTCGATGGCGAGGCGCACGCCCTTGACGACGCTTTCATTGCGCTTGGCTTCCGGCACCATTTCCAGCGTGGCAAGGGCGCGGTCGGTGTCGCCATTGGCGAGGTAGCAGCGGGCGAGCCCGGCGATGGCGGTGGTGTTTTCCGGATCTTCCTGGATCACGGCTGCATAGATCTCGGCGGCGAGCGCGATGTCGCCCGCCTGGCTCGCGGCTTCGGCCTGCGTCAGCGCTTCGGCGATCACCTGGGCGTTGTCCGTGCCGCCGAGCAGGCGCTCGATGAAGGCCGAGACCTGCGACTCGGGCAAGGCGCCCATGAAGCCGTCCACCGGGCGTCCCTTGTGGAAGGCATAGACGGCCGGGATCGAACGCACGCCGAGCTGGCCGGCATAGGCGGGGTGTTCCTCGGTATTGATCTTGACGAGCTTCACCGCGCCTTTCTTGCCTTCGACCACGCGCTCGAGGATCGGGCCGAGTGTGCGGCACGGTCCACACCACGGCGCCCAGAAATCGACGATTACGGGCTGGGTCATCGACGCTTCGACGACATCGGCCATGAAGCCCTGGTCGGTGCCGTCGCGTGTGTGCTGGAGGCCTGCGGTTGCCATGTCGGGTGTCCCTTACGTTTCAGGCCGCAAGATGGGATGCCGCCGGAAAATCTGCAAGCGCGAGTGGCGCGGCGAGCCGCTTTCCGCATAAACGCCAGCCAACTGCCCTGTTTAGGCCGGGTTCAGGCCCCTACCTGTATTGCCTGACTGAAGGTCATCAAAGGAGACCGGACACATGATGCACTTGATCGCCAGTATGAGCGCCGCCGCCCTGATCATGGGCGCGCCCGTGACGATGGGCCTGAAGCAGGTCCAGCCCTCCCCTTCCGTTTCGGCCCCGGCCAAGACGGTCAAGCCGCTGACGGCGGCCGAACGCACCAAACTGCTCAAGGAAGCGGCCAAGGGCCTCGCCGCGGTGAAAACCGCACGCGGCAAGTTCGAGCAGTATTCGCCCGATGGCGCCTTCTCCACCGGCCAGTTCGCGATGTCGCGGCCCGGCAAGGTGCGCTTCGACTATGACGATCCGGTGCCACTGCTGCTGGTGAGCGATGGCACGACCGTTGCCCTCCAGGACGCCGACCTCGAGACGACGGACCGCGTGCCGCTGTCTTCGACGCCGTTGTCGCTGCTCCTGTCCGACAAGCTGGACTTCGAGAAGGAAGCCGAAGTGGTGGATGTGCGCCGCACGGCGGATGCCACCAACATCACGGTGCGCGACAAGACCGGCGAAATGGACGGCACGTTGACCGTGGTGCTGTCGAAGGCCGACAATACGCTCACCGGCTGGCGGACCGTGGATGCCAATGGCGGCCGGACCTCGGTACTGCTGACGAGCGTCGAAACCGGCGTGACGCTCAACCCGCGCCTGTTCATCCTCAAGGATTTCGACAACCGCTAAGCGGAATTACCTTCAATTAACTTGCGAATCACAAACCGAGTGACATAATTGCCACATCGACGGATCGGAAACCCCGCGCAGCACTGACCCCCCGCTGCGAACTTCCTGAACCGCCGAGACCGGCCCTAACCCCGCCGGTTCATAAGCAGACGCTCCTTGCAGCGTCCGGCGCGCCCGAACCCCCCGCGTTCGGGCGCGTTGACGTTTAAGGGCTGCCTGCTAGGCAAGACCCATGCCCAAGCCCCTCAAGATCGTCAGCTGGAACATCAACTCCGTGCGCCTGCGCGCGCCGAACGTCGAAGCCTTTGTCGCCGCCGAAAAGCCGGACGTGGTCTGCCTTCAGGAAACGAAATGCCAGGACGCGGAGTTTCCGCTAAAGGCCTTCAAGGAGATGGGCCTCGGGCATGTCGTGATGCGCGGCCAGAAAGGCGGGCATGCGGGCGTCGCGATTGCCTCGCGTCTGCCGCTGGAGCTGGCCGACACGCCGGATCTCTGCCGCGAAGGCCATGCGCGCTGCATAGCGGCGCGGCTGCCCTCGGGCCTCGAGATCCACAACATCTACCTGCCCGCGGGCGGCGATGTGCCGGACGCGGCGGCGAACGAGAAGTTTGCGCACAAGCTGGATTTCCTCGACCGGCTGGGGCCCAGCTACAAGAAGCTGAAGAAGGGCACGGCGCGCATCCTGGTCGGCGACCTCAACGTGGCGCCGCACGAGAACGACGTCTGGTCGCACAAGCAGCTGCTCGGCATCGTCTCGCACACGCCGGAGGAAACCGAACGGCTGGAGGACGCCCGCAAGACGGCCGGGTTTGCCGACGTGGCGCGCCTCTCGGTGCCGATGGACCAGAAGCTCTACACCTGGTGGAGCTATCGCGCGGCGGACTGGGCGGCGGCGAACAAGGGGCGCCGGCTGGACCATATCTGGGCGAGCAAGGACGCGCTTGCGAACACGAAGGTGGAGAGCTTCCGGGTGCATCTGGCGTGGCGCGGCGGCTGGAAACCCTCCGACCACGCACCGATCAGTGTGGACGTGAAGGTTTAGGCCGCCGCGCGCCAGCGATAGTAAGCGACATCGCGATCGAACTTCGGATTGTGTTCGATCTTTTCCAGAACGAAGCCTTCGCGTTCGTACCACTCCCGAGCCCGTGTGTTGTTCGCGGCGGTGCTAAGCCACATTTCTTCGGGCATAAGCGAGCGCGCGTGAGCAAGCAGTGCGGATCCGAGCCCGCGCCCTTGCGCCGAAGGTGCGACAAAAACCTGGTCGAGATGATTGATCGCCCGCTCAATCGCCAACATCGCGTCGATGCGACCTTGGTTTTCAGCCACAAAGAGGGACCAGCCTCCAGCAATCCGGCCGGGAATACGGGCGCGCAAATCGGCCACCGTTACAGCATCGTCGATCTCGTTGTTGTTTCCGATCGAAATCCAGGATTCCTTCCAAACTCGCGCGACGGCGTCGAAGTCTTCCTCTGTTGCCTCGCGCAAGATCAAGCTTGCAGCCTGTAGCCGCCGGGGTCTGTCATCAGCAGGCGGGCATTGCCGGGATCAGGCTCGACCTTCTGGCGCAGGCGGTAGATGTGGGTCTCAAGCGTGTGGGTGGTCACGGCGGCGTTATAGCCCCAGACTTCCGAGAGCAACGTCTCGCGCGCAACCGCCTTGCCCCCGGCGCGGTAGAGGTATTTCAGGATCTCGGTTTCCTTCTCGGTGAGCCGGATGCGCTTGCCCTCTTTGGTGCGCAGCGTCTTGGTCGACGGACGGAACTCGTAAGGGCCGATCTCGAAGGTTGCGTCTTCGGTCTGCTCGAAACTGCGTAGCTGGGCGCGGACGCGGGCGAGCAGGACCGAGAAGGTGAAGGGCTTGCCGACATAATCATTCGCGCCGGCATCGAGGCCCGCGACGGTATCGGCTTCGCCGGTGCGGCCCGTCAGCATGATGATCGGCGCGCGCACACCCGCGGCGCGTAGGCGGCGGCAAGTCTCGATGCCATTGATGCCGGGCATGTCCACATCCAGCACGATCACGTCCACCCGCTGGGCAGCGGCGTGCGCGAGCGCGTCTTCGCCGGTGCCCGCCGTGAGCACCGCGAAGCCGTCGCTCAGCTCGAACTGTTCGGCCAGCGTATCGCGAAAATCCGCCTCGTCATCGACGATCAGGATGTGTTTCTTGGCCGTCATCACGAAAATCCCTCAATGCCCGCATGGGCTTAGACCCTGCCGCCCCTTGGCGCCGGCCACCCCGGGCTGCATAGTTCGGGCGGTATCCAGTGACCAATAACATTCCCGGGAGCCGAGACTGGCAAGCCGTTTTACTGCCTTTGCCGATGGGCGTTTTGAAGGCGAAGGACTCACCTTCCGCTGCGCCCTTGGAAAGAGCGGAGTCAGACCGGCGGCTGACAAGCGCGAAGGTGACGGCGCCTCGCCGATCGGCGACTGGCCCGCGCGGCGGGTGTTCTACCGGCCGGACAAGGGACCCGCGCCGGAAACCGGATTGCCGGTTCTGGCCCTCCGGCCGGAGGATGGCTGGTGCGATGACCCCGGCGAGCCGGCCTATAACCACCTTGTGCCCCTGCCCTGCCGGGGGAGCCATGAACGGCTTTGGCGGGCGGACGCCGTGTATGATCTGATCGTGGAGCTGGGTTTCAACGACGATCCCGCGGTACCCGCCCTTGGGAGCGCGATTTTCCTGCACGTCGCACGGCCGGATTATCCGCAGACGGAAGGCTGCATCGCGCTGGCGGAAGCGGACCTGCGGGCGGCGCTGATCCTGATGGGCGGAGGCTCGATGATCGCAATCCGGCCCTAGACGCGCTCACCGAAGAGGGCGGTGCCGACACGGACATGGGTCGCGCCATAGCGGGCGGCGAGCGCGTAATCGCCGCTCATGCCCATCGACAGGGTTGCGAGCCCGTGGGCCCGGGCGAGCTTGGCGAGCAAGGCAAAATGCGGCCCGGCGGGCTCTCCCACGGGCGGGATGCACATCAGGCCCTCGATCACGAGGCCAGCGTCTCGGCGCGCCTGATCCAGCAAAGCGGGCAGATCGCGCGGCGCCACGCCGGCCTTCTGAGGCTCCTCACCGGTATTGACCTGAATCAGCAGGCGGGGGCGGCGGCCCGTTTTTGCCATGGCGGCGGCGAGTGCGCTGACAAGTTTCGGCCGGTCGAGTGTCTGGATCACGTCGAACAGACGCACGGCATCCTCGGCCTTGTTCGACTGGAGCGGGCCGATCAGGTGGAGCTCAAGGTCCGGAAGGGTTTCGCGGCGCGCGGCCCAGTGGGCCTGGGCCTCCTGCACGCGGTTTTCGCCGAAGACGCGCTGGCCGGTGGCGAGCATGGCGTCCAGCGCCGCGTCGTCCTGCGTCTTGGACACGGCGATCAGAACGGGCGGCGGGGTCGCGGCGGCGGCCAGCTCGGCCAGGATGGCGGCGCGGCGTTTGGAAATTCCGTCTTCCGGCGTATCGGTCATGACTATGAGCCTAGAACCCGAAAGCCGGGCGCAGCGCAAGCTGATCGCCGCCGCACGCACGAGCGCGGGGCATTTGCGCCCCGCCCTGCCCCGGGCCTTGTTCGTGACCGATCCGGTGCGCACGCCGGACCCGTTTACCGTGGCGCGCCGCCTGCCGGCCGGCTTCGGCGTGGTTTACAGGCATTTCGGGGCACCCGGCCGGGTGGAGGTGGCGCGGGACCTCGCCGGGATTTGCGCGCGGGGCGGATTGGTCCTGCTGGTGGCGGCGGATCCGGCGCTGGCCGCCGCAGTGGGGGCAGACGGGGTGCACTGGCCATTCCGGTTGGCGCAGCAGGCGCGGCGCTGGAGGGGACGGTTCGCCCTGCAGACCGTCAGTGCGCATTCGGGGCGGGAACTGCGGGCGGCGGGGGATCTGCCGGTGGAGGCGGCCCTGCTGTCCACGGTGTTTGCCTCTGGCAGCGCGAGCGCCGGGCGGCCGCTGGGCGCGTTGCGATTCCGGCAGATGGTGCGCGGCGCGGGCCTGCCGGTCTACGCGCTGGGGGGGATAACTGCAGAAACGGCGGCGCTCATCGCCCCGGTGGCAGGATTTGCAGCGGTCGACGGAATGGCGCCCTTTGCGGGGCGGCGCGATTAGAACTTGAACGCAGACTTGAGCCGGATACCGGCCTCGACGCTCTGGTCTTCCCAGCGGGCGGAGTCGTTCAGTTCGTTGAGTTCTTCAGCGCGGATGCTGACTTCGCCGCCGACCGAGAAACGTGGTGTAATTTTGAAGTTGGCACCGGCCTGAACTTCCTCGCGCGGCAGCGGCGAGGTGCCAAGGCGGGTGAACTTGTCGACGCTGAGTTCCCAGCGCGAGTTTCCGCCGAGACGCATGGAGAAATCCTGCGACGGCTCAGCCTGCCATTGTGGGCGGTTTTCGGCTGGTTTCGCCTCGGAGAACTGGCGATACCATTCGGCGCGGGCGGAGTTCGTTTCCGAGGATGTCGGCGCTTCGATGCGGATCGCATCATCGGCGCTGACGGTCACCTGCGCGAAAGCCGGGGCCGAAAAGGCCGCCGCTGCAAACGCAAAAGAAAGAGCAAACCGTCCACGCATGTCCATCATCCTGAACCCTGTGGATAGTCTGCTCAGGGTACTAATGAAAGATTAACAATCGGAAACGCTCGGCTTTTAACCGGAGAGTGTGATTTCGATCACAACCCCATCGGTTTTTTCTCGTATCGAGGGTGCCAGCGGCAGCTGGTTTCCCCAAAACCGGGTACTCAGCCGCTGCCAACCGCCCACCACCCGCACGTTTTCCCCAAAATCACGGCCCAGGGACAGGCCGACCGCATCTGATTCGGTCCGGGCGGCATCGTCGGCGGCGTCCACAAACTCCAGTCCGGCGTCGATCCTGCCAAACGACATCCGCAGGCCGGCGGAGAGTGCGGAGTAATCGCCCCCGGTGACGGCAAGGCCGTTATTGCTGGTCAGGTAACTCGCCCCGAAGGCGAGTGACGAGAATTCCACAGACCCGCCGGCTGACCAGGTTTCGACCCGGTCATAGGCCCCCGGCAGGGCCGCCTGCGCAGCGTCCGCCTGCGCAGCGTCCGCCTCACTATAGGCCGCGCCGGCGCGCAGACGCACGCCGCTGCGCGGCAGCCTGCGGGAGACGTTCACCGCGACTTCGGCGGCGTTCTCGATGTCCGGGCCGGACGCCGGGTTGCGGTCGAGGCCGCTGGCATTGGCCTCCGGGGTCAGCGAGACACCGGCGCGCACGCCGAGGATCCGGGGCGTTGCATAGCTGACCTTGAGGGACGGGCCGGTCAGGTCATGGTCGGTCCGGGCGAGAACCTGCGCCGCAGGGTCGAGCGTGGGATTGACCAGCGCGGCGTGCCGGAAGAGCGACGGGGCGCCTTCATGGAAGCGTGTGGCAACGCCGTCATCGAGACCCGCGCGCAGCTCGCCGTAGCCGCCCTCTATATAGATGTAGCCCGTTTCGACGCGTGCGCGGGGGCCGGCATCGCCGGGCGAGGCGCCGCGGGCGAGGCCGCTGAAAGCGCCGGAGGGAGCGGCGATGGCGGGCGCGGGGCCGATCACGCCGCTGAAACCGGGGCGGGCCGGATTGTCCTTGTCGAGGCCGCCGGAGCTGCGAAAGCCAACGATCGCGCCGGAGTCGAGCACGAAGTTCGCCTCGAATGCACCGCGCAGTGTATAAAGGAAGGACTCGCCGGCGTCCGGGGCGGCGACGGCGGCTGCCTCGTAAGTGGCGGCGGTTTCGATGCCGCCGGCATCGTCCCAGACATCCTGCGCGGCGGCGGGGCTGGCTGCGGCCGCCAGCGCGAGGACGAAACCTGTCAGATGATGCCGCATCGTGATGCTCCGCCACGCGAACCTTCGGGACGGCCATGCGCAGAACGACACTGGCGAGGCCATAACCCCCTTGTTATACACGCCCCGTGAACAAGGTCTTGCACGCGGGAACACAAGAATGATGAAGCCCATGACTGCCGCCGCCTTTGCTGCGATGATCGCCCTCAGCGGATGCCTGTCGGGCGGCAACACGAGATCGGCCGAGAACGCTGCCGCCGAGTCTGTCGGCGCCGCCAATCCGTATCTCTGGCGCGCAACCCTCGACACGATGGCGACCCTGCCCGTGGTCAGCGCCGACCCTATCGGCGGCCTCGTCATCTATGACTGGAAGACCTATGAGGACGCCCCGGCCGAGCGGATCAAGGCGACCGTCTATATCCTCGACTCGCGCCTGCGCGCCGACGGGGTCAAGGTCAGCGTCTATCGCCAGACCAACAAGGATGGCACGTGGACCGACGCAGCGGTGGACGCCGAAACGGGCCAGCAGCTCGAGAACAAGATTCTTGAACGGGCCCGACTTCTTAAAGCGTCCGAGCTCAGCTAAAGCCCGACTGACTTTCGTTTCTTCAAATGCCCTAGAGGGAGCCCCCGATGGCAACCCGGTATGATCCGCAGGCTGCGGAACCCAGATGGCGTGACGCCTGGGCCGCTGCCGACCTGTTCCGCACCAAGCGTCCCGATGAAGCCCCCGGCGCGCCGAAGGCCTACGTCCTCGAGATGTTCCCCTACCCTTCCGGCCGCCTGCACATGGGGCACGTTCGAAACTATGCGATGGGCGATCTGGTGGCCCGCCACCGGCGCGCCAAGGGCTACAATGTGCTCCACCCGATGGGCTGGGATGCGTTTGGCCTGCCGGCCGAGAACGCCGCGATGGAGCGCGGGATCGATCCGGGCAAATGGACCTATGCCAACATCGAGGCGATGAAGGCGCAGTTCAAGAAGCTCGGCCTGTCGCTGGACTGGAGCCGCGAGTTCGCAACCTGCGATCCCGACTATTACGGCGCGCAGCAGGCGCTGTTCCTGAAATTCCTCGACAAGGGCCTCGTGTACCGCAAGGCCTCGAAAGTGAACTGGGACCCGGTCGACAACACCGTGCTGGCCAACGAGCAGGTGATCGACGGGCGCGGATGGCGCTCCGGCGCGATCGTCGAGCAACGCGAGCTGACGCAATGGTTCTTCCGGATTACGGCGTATGCGGATGACCTGCTGGAGCAGGTGCAGAAGCTGGAGCGGTGGCCGGAAAAGGTTCGCACGATGCAGGCGAACTGGATCGGCAAGTCCGAAGGGCTGCAGCTGACCTTCCATTTCCCGGGCGCGCCGCCCAAGGGTTTCGAAGCGGGTATCGACGTATTCACGACGCGGCCGGACACCCTGTTCGGCGCAAGCTTTGTGGCGCTGTCGCCCGACCATCCGCTGGTTGTTCAGCTGGCGGACGATTCCGGGGAACTGAAAGCCTTCCGGGCAAGATGCGCGCAGATCGGCACCAGCGAAGAGGCCATCGAGAAAGCCGAGAAGCTCGGCTTCGATACCGGCCTGACCGTCGCGCATCCCTTCCTCGAAGGCGAGACGCTGCCGGTCTGGGTCGCGAACTTCGTGCTGATGGGATATGGCACCGGCGCTATCTTCGGCTGCCCGGCGCATGACCAGCGCGATATCGAGTTTGCCCGCAAGTATGGCCTGCCGGTGACGCCGGTCGTGCTGCCGCCGGAGACCGAGCCGGAAGATTTCCGCGTCGAGGACAAGGCCTATACGGGGCCCGGGCGGATCTTCAATTCGGGCTTCCTCGACGGCCTCACCATCGACGAGGCCAAACGGCTTGCGATCCAGCGGATCGAGGAGGCCGGTCAAGGTCAGGGTACGGTCAATTTCCGGCTGCGCGACTGGGGCTTCTCGCGCCAGCGCTACTGGGGATGTCCGATCCCGGTGATCTATTGCGATGCGTGCGGTGTGGTGCCGGTGCCGGCAAACGCGTTGCCCGTGCGCCTGCCGGAGGACGCGACCTTTGACAAACCGGGCAATCCGCTCGACCATCACCCAACCTGGAAGCATGTGAACTGCCCGGCCTGCGGCAAGCCCTCGCGGCGCGAGACCGATACGCTGGACACGTTCGTGGACAGCTCCTGGTACTATGCGCGCTTTGCCTCGATCAGCGATCCGGCAGAACGCGCCTATTGGTTGCCGGTCGATCAATATATCGGCGGCGTGGAACATGCCGTTCTGCACCTTCTCTATTCGCGGGCGTTCGCGCGCGCGATGCGGGACGTGGGCGAGCTGGACCTGCCAGCGGGCGAGCCGTTCGCAGGCCTGTTCACGCAAGGCATGGTGACGCACGAAACCTATCGCTCCGCAGACGGACGATGGCTGGAGCCGGGCGCGGTCGAGAAGCGCGACAATCACTGGATCGAGATCGCGACCGGCGACCATGTCGAGGCCGGCGCCATCGAGAAGATGTCGAAGTCCAAGAAGAACACCGTGGACCCCGACGGGATCGTCGCGACCTACGGCGCCGATGTCGCGCGCTGGTTCATGCTGTCGGATTCGCCGCCCGAGCGGGATGTCGAATGGACCCAGTCGGGCGTCGAGGGCGCGAGCCGGTTTTCGCAGCGGATCTGGAGCCTCGCCGACACGCTGGCCGATGGTCATGTGGGGGGCCCCTACCCTGCCCCGGGAGACGATGCCGCCTCGACCGACCTGCGCCGGGTGAGCCACCGGGCGGCGAAGGCGATCGACAAGGCCATCGACGAGTTCCGGTTCAACTCCGCCATCGCGACGATCTATGAATGGGTCAACGCCCTGAAGAAGGCCGAGCAGGCGGGCGGGCTCGAAGGCGCGCGCGCCGAGGCGGTCTCCATGCTGGCTCGCTGCCTGACCCCGTTCATGCCGCATCTCGCCGAGAGCGTTTGGGAACGGCTCGGCGGTGAAGGCCTTGTTTCGGCGGCGGCCTGGCCGGAAACCGATCCCGCCCTTCTGACCGATGACACCATGACGCTGGCCGTGCAGGTGAACGGCAAACGGCGGGGCGAGATCACGGTGGCCAAGGACCTTGGCAACGACGCGGTGATCGCCGCGGCATCGGCCCTGCCGGAAGTCAGCGGCTTCATCTCCGGCAAGGACGTGAAGAAAACCATTGTCGTGCCCGGACGCATCGTGAATATCGTGGTGGCATGAAACGCATCGTCTCAGCCCTGATCCTCGCCAGCCTTGCCGTCCCGCTTGCGGGGTGCGGCTTCCAGCCGGTCTATGCGCCCGTCGATGGCAAGCTCGCCGATGGGGGCCTTGTCGAAGTCGCGACCATTCGCGGCCGGGCAGGGCATATGCTGCGCCAGGCGCTGATGCAGGAACTGGCGCTTGGCGTGCCGGGCCTGACCGAGCCGGTTTTGATAACCGTCAACCTCGACGACCAGCTGGCGCGCCTCGCCTTCCAGCCGGATGGCGCTGCCTCACGCTCCAGCGTGCTGGCGACGGGGGATTACTTCATGTCCGGTGAGACCGTCTCCTTGAGCGGCAGCGTGAATGTCGAAACCGGATTCCTCGTGCCGGATTCGCCCTACGGCGATATCGCGGCGCAGACCAGCGCCTCCGACCGGGCCATGCGCCTGCTCGCCAAACGCATCGCGGACGACATCCGCCTGCAGTTCGCCGCGAAGTAATGCTCGTCAAAGGCCGGCAGGCAGACACCTTCGCCCGGCGACCCGGCGAGGAGTTCTGGGCGATACTGGCTTTTTCCGAGGATGAAGGCCTCGCCGCCGACGCCGCGCAATCGGTGTTGGGCGCCTGGCGAGGCAAAGGCGAACTGGAGGTCACGGTGCTCGACGATGACGCCGTGCGTAAAGACCCGTCCCTGCTGTTCGATGCGCTCGAGGCCGTGTCCCTTCTTGGTGACAAACGGGCGGTCCGCGTGCGCACCAGCGGGGACAAGATCGCCGCCTTGCTGATCGAAGCGATCGAAGCAGGCGATGCCCATCCCGGACGCTACGCGGCCCGGCTGGTGATCGAGACGGGGAGCCTCGCGTCGAAATCGAAACTGAGGACCGCGGCTGAAAAAGCGGCACGAACAGCCTGCCTGCAATTGTTCGAGGAGGAGGCCGCCGATATCGGCGAGCGGGTCCGCGCCGCCTTGATGGCCGAAGGCGCCGTAATCGAAGATGACGCGCTCACCCTCTTTGCCGCCGGCCTGCCGGGGCACCGCTCGATCGCCAATTCCGAGATCGAGAAACTGGCGCTGTATGCGCGCGGATTGGGCCGGGCGGTGTCGATCGCCGATGTCCTTGCCCTCACCGCGACCAGCCTGAACCAGGACATGAGCGGTGTGCTGCTCGCCGCGCTGGAGGGCCGGCCAGCCGAAGCGCACGCGGCGCTCGACCGTCTGACCGACGCCGGCACCAGCCCGATTTCCGTTCTTCGGTCGCTGCAGATGGAAGTACTCCGGATGCTGAGCGCTCACGAAAAGGTCGCTGCCGGCGATCCCAATCCCGGGCGAGGCCTGCGGCCTCCCGTCTGGCCGAACGAGTGGCCGGATTTCCGTAAACGGATGAATACGTGGCCGCCAAAGCGGCTGCTTCGAATTCTAGAGCGGATACATGATGCCGAGACGCAGGCGAAGACTGCGGGCGCAACCGCTGACCCGATCATCCGTCTACTGATTAACGATCTGGCAAGGGTTGCGGAAGCGGCGCGCTAAAGCGGCATTCCGAAAAGTGGTATCCACTTTTCGGGAAAAGGCCGCGCCAGATCAAAGAAGGCCTCAGAGCTTCCGTTTCGCCGTCAACCGCTTGCAGACTTCGTCGAGCTGTTCGAGGTCGCGGTACTTGATCCGGATCTCGCCGCCATCCTTGCCATGCCGGATATCGACCACGAGGCCCAGCTCGCGGCTGATATCGGCTTCAAGCGCTTCGGTATCGACATCCTTTTCGGTCGCCGGTTTCGGTGGCAGCGATTTTGTCTCGAGGGTTGCCTCGCGGGACTCGCGCGCCTTGGCCTCGACCTCGCGCACGCTCAGACCGCGCTCGATGGCGAGTTCGATCAGCGCTTCGGGATTGGAGCTGCCAAGCGCCGCCCGGGCATGGCCCGCCGAGATACGTCCGGCGCGGACATGGACGCGGGCACCCTCGGGAAGCTGGAGCAGGCGAAGCGTGTTCGAGATGTGAACCCGGCTCTTGCCGACGCTGGTGGCGAGGCTGTCCTGCGTCCGTCCGAAGCGCTTGATCAGCGCGTCATAGGCCTCGGCCTCGTCGATCGGATTGAGGTCCGCGCGCTGGACGTTCTCGATGATGCCGATCTCGAGGAGGGCGAGGTCATCCACGTCGCGGACGACCGCAGGGATATGCGTGAGCCCCGCCATGCGCGCGGCGCGCCAGCGGCGCTCACCCGCGATGATCTGGAACTTGCCCGTCTCTTTCGGATCCGGCCGGACGAGGATCGCCTGAAGCACACCTTTGGTCTTGAGCGACTCGGCAAGCTCAGCCAGCTCCGCGTCGCCGAAACTCCGGCGCGGCTGCGCCGGGTTGCGCCGGATGAGGTCGAGCGCGATTTCGTTCGGCCGGTCCACGATGGGAAGATCAGGTACAGGAAGCGGGGGCGTGGCCGGCGGGCGGACGCCCATCGACTCGACTTCGCCGATCAGGGCCGAGAGACCCCGGCCGAGACGGGAGACCTTGCGGCCGTCATCCAGTGGTTCGCTGCTCATGCCACCCTCGCCTTCTCGCGCTGCAGGACTTCCGACGCGAGGCGGATATAGGCCTCGCTGCCGGGGCAGCGATAATCATAAAGAAGCGCCGGCTTGCCAAACGAGGGCGCCTCCGACAGGCGCACGTTGCGCGGGATGACCGTGTTATAGACCTTGCTGCCGAAGAACGAGCGCACCTCGTTGGCCACCTGGTCGGACAGCGAGTTGCGGCGATCATACATGGTGAGCACGACGCCCTGGATTTCGAGGGTGGGGTTGAGACCCGAGCGAACAACCTCGACCGTGCGCAGGAGCTGGGACAGACCCTCCAGCGCAAGGAACTCGCACTGCAGCGGAACGAGAAGCGCGTCCGACGCCGTCATCGCGTTGACGGTCAGTGCCGACAGTGACGGCGGACAGTCGATCAGCACGTAGTCATACTTGACGAGGTCGCCGGATTCGGCGCGCGTGACATAGGCTTGAAGCGCATCCTTCAAACGATAGGACCGGCGGGCATCCCCCGCGAGCTCGGTCTCGACTCCGGAAAGGTTCTCATCGCCGGGGACGATGTCGAGGCGCGGCACGATCGTGGAGAGGACCGCTTCCTCCAGCGGGATCCGGTCGACGACCAGATCGTAGGACGTCCGCAAACGATCCGCGCGCGAGATGCCCAGCCCGGTTGAGGCGTTTCCCTGGGCGTCGAAATCCACGATCAGGACGCGGCGCCCGACGGCGGCCAGAGCGGTCCCGAGATTGATCGACGTGGTGGTTTTGCCAACCCCGCCCTTCTGGTTGACGACTGCAAATATCCTAGGCCTGGCCATGACGACGCGCCGCCTCCCTTACAATTAAAATGACGCCGGACCCACCGCTGCGACTTGGAATCGCTTGATAAGCGAAATTCCACCTTTGCTGGGCTGACGTCAATTCTTCTTTCCAGCGTTCGCCTTTCGGGAAAACCCCCGTTGCGCCTTTGAGCAGCCAGGGCGCCGCATAATCCATCAGCGCCGGAAGGGGCGCAAATGCCCGTGCCGTGATGTAGGACGCGGCGATCGGGGGCGCCGCCTCCACCCGCCCCTGCCAGACTTCGGCCGGCAAATCGGCGGCCTCGATGGCGGCGCGCAGGAACGCACATTTCTTTCCGACGCTCTCGATGAGGGTCACGTGACCCGCCGGGCGGGCCGCGGCGAGAATCAATCCCGGAAAGCCCGCCCCCGATCCGAGATCGACCACGCGGGCCGTATCGGGGATCCGGTCAAGCAGCTGAACCGAGTCGCCGACATGCCGCGTCCAGATCTGCGGCCACTCCTTCGGGCCGATCAGATTAATCCGCGTCCGCCAGTCGTCGAGCGTGGCGATGACGGTATCGAGCTTGGCCAATGTTTCACGTGAAACATCATGGGCGGCGAAAAAGGCCGCGCGGTCGTCCGTATGTGTCATTACCGATCCTGTCCGGGCCTAGCCTGTGCGACGGACGCGTTTCACGTAGCCGAGCAAGGCGGTCAAGGCCCCCGGCGTGACGCCTTCGATCCGGGCTGCCTGGCCGAGCGTCATCGGACGTACCGCCTTGAGCTTCGAGCGGACCTCATTCGAGAGGCCGCCGATCGCATCATAGTCGAGGTCACCGGGGAGCGTCAGCGACTCGTCCCGGCGCAGGGCGGCGACGTCCTCCGACTGGCGATCCAGGTATGCGGCATAGAGGGCTTCGATTTCGATCTGCGCGCCGATCTCGTCCGGGATCGCGGCCAACTCCGGCCAGACATCGCGCAGGTGGTTCAGCGTGATGTCCTTGTAGGCCAGATACTCCCAGGCCGACCGGACGCGGCCATCCTGATTGATCGCCCATCCGGCCTTTGCCGCGGCCGCCGGAGACAGCGTCAAAGCTTTCAGCTTCGTACGGGCGTCACCGAGCGCGCGATGTTTCACGTGAAACATCGCCGCGCGGTCATGGCCGACAACACCGGCTGCGATGCCTCGTGCGGTCAGCCGCTGGTCGGCGTTGTCGGCGCGCAGCGCGAGGCGGTACTCGGCGCGCGAGGTGAACATCCGATAGGGCTCGGTCACACCGCGGGTCACGAGGTCGTCAATCAGGACGCCGATATAGGCTTCCGCGCGGTCGAAGATCACCGGGTCTTTTCCGGTCGCGGATCGGGCGGCGTTCAGACCCGCCATCAGGCCTTGCGCGCCCGCCTCTTCATATCCGGTCGTCCCATTGATTTGGCCCGCGAGATAGAGACCCGGCATCGCCTTGACGTCGAGCGCCGGCGAGAGCGCGCGGGGATCCACATAATCATACTCGATGGCATAGGCATGCTGGAGGATCACGACATCCTCCAGGCCGGGAATGGTCCGGATGAACCGGTCCTGGATCTCCTGCGGGAGCGAAGTCGAGATGCCGTTCGGATAGACGGTGTGATCGTCCAGCCCTTCCGGCTCGAGGAAGATCTGGTGCCGGTCTCGGTCCGCAAAGCGGTGCACCTTGTCTTCGATCGAGGGGCAATACCGGGGGCCCCTTCCGGCGATCGCGCCCGAATAAACCGCCGACTGGTTGAGGTTCGCGTCGATGATCGCGTGGGTCTCGGGCGTCGTCCAGGTGATGCCGCACGCGACCTGGGGCACGTCGATCCGGTCGGTCAGGAAGCTGAACGGGATCGGCGCGTCATCGGCAGGCTGCATCTCGAGCCGATCCCAATGAATGGTTCGCCCGTCGAGGCGCGCCGGCGTGCCGGTCTTGAGACGGCCCATCGGAAGACCCAGCGCATACAGGCGGTCCGACAATCCAATGGCCGGCGCCTCGCCGACCCGGCCGGCCGGGATGCGTTTCGCGCCGACATGGATAACCCCCTTGAGGAAGGTGCCCGTCGTGATCACGACCCTGGCAGCGCGGTAGGGGGTCCCCGTCAAACCGACGATCCCCGCCACAAGTCCGTCTTCCAGGATCAGGTCTTCGGCGCCGTCTTCGATGATCGTGAGGTTCGGATAGTTTGCGAGTTCGGCTTGCATCGCCTCGCGGTAAAGCTTCCGGTCGATCTGCGCGCGCGGGCCCCAGACGGCAGGTCCCTTGGACCGGTTCAGCATCCGGAACTGGATGCCGGCCTTGTCGGCCATGCGTCCCATGACGCCGTCGAGCGCATCGATCTCGCGGACCAGATGGCCTTTGCCGAGACCCCCGATGGCCGGGTTGCAGCTCATCTCGCCAATGGTCGATCGCTTGTGGGTGACGAGCGCGGTGCGCGCACCGAAACGGGCGGAGGCCGCCGCGGCCTCGCAGCCGGCATGGCCGCCGCCGATCACGATCACATCAAATCCGGCCGCGTGCGGCATTAACCATCTCTTAAGCAGGGGCTGTGGCCGGGTATATAACGCCGGGGGAGGGGATTCCCTAGGGGCTATTTCCCGATGCAGAACCGGGAGAAGACCGCGCCGAGCACGTCCTCGACGCCGATCTCGCCGATGATGCCTTGCATCTCCCGGATGGCGAGGCGCAGGTCCTCGGCCACGAGTTCAAATCCGAGATCGGATTCGAGCGCCGTCTTGGCGGATGCCAGGGCGGCAAGACCCCGGGTCAGTTTTTCACGGTGCCGGGCGCGGGTGATGACCGGCGCCTCGACCGATCCGGCCAGCGCCGCGATCCTGCGCGCGAGCCCGGTTTCGAGCAAACCGATGCCTTTTCCTTCTTTGGCGCTGATCAGATAGTCGAACCGAGGCAGGCTGTTGCGATCCGCCAGGTCCAGCTTGTTGGCAACGATGATTCCCTTCGGCGAGAAGGGGAGGGGAGGGGAGGTGGAGGACATGTCAGAAGCATCTATAACCACCAGGCACAGGTCGGCGTCTTCCGCCGTCATCCTGGCCCGGCGGATTCCTTCCGCTTCAATCTCGTCCTCCGTCTCTCTCAGACCTGCCGTGTCCGCGATCCATACGACGTGCCCGCCAAGCACGCGGCGGATCTCGATGACGTCACGGGTTGTACCCGGCCGTGCGGTGACGATCGCCGCCTCACGTCCGGCCAGTTGGTTGAG
>JAIXRO010000031.1 GCA_027485145.1 Hyphomonadaceae bacterium
CGCTACTTCGTCAAGACGCTACAGACGCCGCAGGCGCGCGCGATGATCCGCTCGCTGTTCCTGTCGATGCAGGAACTCGGCAAGGGCGCGAACCGTCCCGAGGGTTATCCGAAGACGGAGTTCAAGAAGATCGCCGTCATCGGCGCAGGCCTGATGGGCGCAGGCATCGCCTATGTTCAGGCGAAGGCCGGCATTCCGACCGTGCTCGTCGATGTTTCGAAGGAAGCGGCCGAGAAAGGCAAGCAATACTCCGTACGCCTCGTCGAGAAGGACGTCTCGCGCGGCAAGCTGTCGAAGGAGAAGGGCGACGCCCTGCTCGCGCTGATCACGCCGACCGACAACTATGACGACTTCAAGGGCGCCGATCTCGTCGTCGAGGCCGTGTTCGAGAATGAAGAGCTGAAGGCGAAGATCACCAAGCAGGCCGAGGCCGTGCTCGGCGAGGACGCCGTGTTCGGCTCCAACACCTCGACGCTGCCGATCACGGGCCTTGCGAAGGCTTCGAAACGGCCGGCGAACTTCATCGGCATCCACTTCTTCTCGCCGGTCGAGCGGATGGGCCTCGTGGAGATCATCAAGGGCAAGGAGACGAGCGAGGCGACGCTGGCCAAATCGATCGACTATGTGCTGGCGATCCGCAAGACGCCGATCGTGGTCAATGACAGCCGCGGCTTCTACACCTCGCGCTGCTTCGGCACGTACACGCGCGAAGGCATGGAGATGCTCGGCGAAGGCATCAAGCCGGCGATCATCGAGAATGTGGGCCGCCAGTGCGGCATGCCCATGGGCGCGCTGGAAGTGTCCGACTCGGTCGGCCTTGACACCGCCCTGAAAGTGACGCGCGCGATGGCGGAAGCCACGGGCATTGATCTGCAGACGGATGAACGCACGAACTTCCTCGCCTGGCTGGTCGAAGACCAGGGCCGCGTGGGCCGCAAGGCCGGCAAGGGCTTCTATGACTATGACGAGAAGGGCAAGCCCTCCCGTCTCTGGCCGGACATCAACAAGCAGCTTGAAATCACGGTCGATGAGTGCCCGCCGGCGATGAAGAAAGAGCTGACGAGCCGCTTCCTGGTGCGTCAGGCGATTGAAGTCGCCCGCTGCTTCGAGGAAGGCGTGATCACCGATGCACGCGACGCCGATATCGGCTCGATCCTCGCCTGGGGCTTTGCGCCATTCACGGGCGGGTGCTGTTCCTATGTGGACCTGATCTGGGGCATCAAGGAATTCGTCGCCGAGGCCGACCGCCTCGCCGACAAGTATGGCGACCGGTTCCGCCCGAACGCGTTGCTGCGCGACATGGCGGCAAAGGGCGAGGGTTTCTACGACCGCTTCCCGCCTGCCGGCACGAAGGCAAAAGTGGCGGCTTAACTCCGCTCAAGGATCAATGATGAAGGCCGGGGCAGGAATGCTCCGGCCTTTTTCTTGCGGGGGGACTTGTCCGGGCTCGGCGGAATGATCAGGTCTTCCGTTCAAACATAGCTGAAGGGATGGAGGGTCGCGCGTGAAGCCGAAGACGTATGTGGGTGGGTGCCTTTGCGGGCGGATCCGGTTCGAGGCGGTGGGTGTGCCGAAGAAGCCGCACACGTGTTCGTGCAAGATGTGCCAGCGCCATTCCGGCGCGCTGACCACCTCCTGGGTGGAGTTTGCGCGCGAGGAGGTGACGTGGACCGGTCCGGGCGGCGCGCCGTCGACTTTCCGGTCGTCCGACTTCTCGAGCCGGTCGTTCTGTCCCGCGTGCGGCAGCACGCTGGGGGCGATCGATGATGCGCCGGTGATTGCGCTCGTGCTTGGCAGCTTTGATAAGCCGAATGCCAGGGAGCTGATGCCGGTAACGCACTCCTATCGCGCCGGGCGGCCGAAATGGTGGCATGTGTCGGCCGGAACGGACGACTGACCCCCGAAGTGAAAAGGCCGGAACCTTGCGGTTCCGGCCTTTTGTTTGTGTAATGATGATCGGGCTTATTTCTTGCCGCGGTTCCACCAGCCCGTTTTCTTGGGCCCTTCAGGCTGAGCCGGCGCCGGCGGAGGCGCGGCCACTTCCGGGGCCGCGGCGGCCGGCGGCGGGGCGACGGCGTCGGCCATGACCGGGGCGGGTTCTGGCTCCGGCTCCGGCGCCCGCACAGGCTCCGGCTTCGGTTCCGGCGCGGGGGCGTCCATCGCCATCTCCGGTACGGCGGGAGCTGCGTCTGCCTCGACTTCGGCGGTTGTGGCTTTGGCGCGGCTGCGGCGGGGCGCGCGGGCCTTCCGGGCGGGGGCATCCTCGGCTTCGGCCTCGGCTTCCGGTTCGGCGTCCGGGATCACTTCGATTTCTGCAGGCGCCGCGGGCGGCTCGAAGGCGCCGTCGCCGACGACTTCCTCATCCGACAGCATGGCTTCCGGGCTGGCCGAAAGGCCGTCCAGATAAGCGCCGCCATCAGCGATGGCCTCGAGTGCGCCTTCGGGACGCGGCTCGCCCGAACGGCGGCGGCGGCGTCCGCCCCGGCGTCCGCGGCGGCGGCGCTTGCGCGGGCCTTCCTCGCCTTCGGCGCGGGGGGCAACGCCCGACTCTTCGCCGTCATCATCTTCGTCGTCGCCGTCTTCGTCCGTAAGTGCGCCCGCTTCGGCGTCAACCGGCGCGCCGGCATCGACCACTTCGAGTCCGGTCTCGCGGGCTTCGCCGCGATTGCGGCCACCGCGGCGGCGGCGGCGGCGCTTGCGCCCACCATTGCCGCCTTCCGAGCCTTCCGGCTTTTCGGCGCGCGGGGCGTCATCGTCCTCTTCGGCGTCATCGTCGGCATCGGAATCGGTGATGTCTTCGATGTCCTCGGCGTCTTCGTCATCCTCGTCGCGGACAGAGGCCGGGGTCGGCTTCATCAGCGAGCGCGGGGTCGAGCGCTTCTTCGGCTTGGCATTCGGATCGCGTTCGGCGTCGAGCTGGAAGTCGCCCGGCAGCATGTCCTCCGACGAGTGGATCGATACGGCAAAGCCGGCGACGCGCTCGATCTCGATCAGCGCTTCGCGCTTGTTGTTGAGGATGTAGAGCGCAACATCCGTCGGCGCCTTCACCGAGATGCCTTTGAGGGCGCCGATGGCGGCGCGGGCCTCGATGGCGCGGATCAGTTGCAGCGCGGCGGACGGGATCGAGCGGCGCCGGCCGGTGCCGTTGCACGCTTCGCAAGGATCGGAGGTCGCCTGCAGGACGCCCTGGCGGCGGCGCTGGCGGGAGATTTCCATCAGGCCGAACTGCGAGATGCGGCCATGCTGGACGCGGGCGCGGTCAACCTTAAGGCATTCCTTCAGGCGTTTCTCGACGGCGCGGTTGTTCTTGTTCTCCTCCATGTCGATGAAGTCGATCACGATGAGGCCGGCCAGGTCGCGCAGGCGCATCTGGCGGCAGGCCTCTTCGGCCGCCTCCAGGTTGGTGCGCACGGCGGTCTGCTCGATATTGCGTTCGCGGGTCGATTTGCCGGAGTTCACGTCGATGGCAACGAGGGCTTCGGTCTGGTTGATCACCAGGTAGCCGCCCGACTTGAGCTGCACGGTCGGCGAGTAGATGGAATCGAGCTGGCTCTCGACCGCTTCGGCCACGTAGAGCGGGTCTTCCTCACGCCATTGCTGAACCTTGCGCGACTGGCTCGGCATGATGATCTTGGCGAGGTCTTTTGCCTCGCGGTAAGCCTCCTCGCCCTGGACCCAGACTTCCTCGATTTCCTTGTCGAACATGTCGCGCATGGCGCGGTGAACGAGGCCGCCTTCGGCATTGATCAGGGCGGGCGCATCGGAGGTCAGCGTCTTTTCGACGATCTGTTCCCAGAGTTTCGAGAGATAGTCGTAGTCGCGCTTGATCTCGATCTTGGTCCGCTTGGCGCCGGCGGTGCGGACGATGAGGCCCTGGCCTTCCGGGATGTCGAGTTCGCTGACGATGGATTTCAGGCGCTTGCGGTCGGCCGAGTTGACGATCTTGCGGGAGATGCCGCCGCCGCGCGGGGTGTTCGGCATCAGGACCGAGTAGCGGCCGGCGAGCGAGAGATAGGTTGTCAGGGCGGCGCCCTTGTTGCCGCGTTCTTCCTTCACGACCTGAACCAGCATGACCTGCCGGCGGCGGATCACTTCCTGGATCTTGTAGCGCTTGGAGATCGGCGTGCGCGTCGAGGCCGGTCGGGCGGAGCGTTCGCTGCGGGCGCGCTGGCGTGGCGCGCGGGGCTTCGGCGCATCGTCGCCGGATTCCTCGTCCTCGTCGTCCGAGGCGCCTTCGGCGTCCGCGCCGGACTCTTCGGCGTGATCGTGATCTTCGTCGTGGTCATGGCCGGAATGGTCGTGGCCGTTCTCGGCCCCTTCGGCGTTCATGCCATGCGGAATGTAAGGGCCGTCATCATCGTCATCGTCTTCGATGGCGGCAGCGGCTTCTTCGGCGGCTTCGCGCAGCAGGGCTTCGCGGTCCTCGGCGGGCAGCTGGTAATAGTCCGGGTGAATCTCGCTGAAGGCGAGAAAGCCATGGCGGTTGCCACCATACTCGACGAACGCTGCCTGGAGCGACGGCTCCACCCGGGTCACCTTGGCGAGGTAGATATTGCCGCGGAGTTGTTCGCTGCCGGTTGATTCGAAGTCGAAATCGTCAACCTGGCCGTTGTTGACGATCGCCACCCGCGTTTCTTCGGGATGGGCGGCGTCGATCAGCATCAATCTGCTCATGTAACAGAACCTTTCGGTCCGGCGCGGCGGGCCAGGGCGCACTGCGCCTCGGTTGGCCCCGAAGGCCGGCAATGAGTTGTGGGGGATGTGCCATGCCCGTAGGCTTCGCGAACCGCGTGGGCGATCCGGCGAATCCTGTAGTGGCAGCAGCACAGTTGCGCATTGTTCCTTGCTTTCCGGAGCGCGCGGCCCGCTTGCCTTTCCGGGGAAGCCGGGTTGCTTGCGCGCTATTGGGAAACCTATGGGCCAGCCCTTCCGGACGGCCACACATATATAGTGCCCAATTTCGTATCGAATTGGAAGGGCCAAATTCGGAACCGGAACCCACTGGCTGCTAACCCCCAGTCAAGCGGGAGTTAATCTTCGCGGGTCTATGTCACGGGCGCGGCAGTCGCTCGCACCAAAACAGGCCCGCAAACGATATCGATGCCGAGATTCAGGCTCATCTTGTTGATTCTATTCGGATTCGGCTGGCTGCTGCCCGCCGGGGCCGATGTCACGCAGGTGCGAATCGTCGGCGATGGCGCGCCGACCCGGATCACGATCTGGACGGATGTGCCGGAAACCGCCGACGCCTTGCTGACGGAGGGGCCGGGGGAACGCAAGGTTGTGTTGCTGCTCGCGCAGAACGGGTATTCGGCAGCCGGCGAAGGGGTGGGCGGCGTCAAGGCCTGGTCGATGGAGGCCGGTCAGCTCGAGTTCCAGCTTGACCGGCCGATGGCGATCACGCGGATGCTGCGCCTGCCGCCGACCGGTAAGGAGCAGGCCTACCGGGTCATCCTGGATCTCGATACGATCTCGGCGGCCCGGTACACGATTGCGGCGCGGCGCGACACGAAGAAGCTGGCGAAGCTGGAAACCGAGTTTGCCAAGGCGCGCAGCGATGCGATGCAGCAGCTGGCGGGCGGGCGTGACACCGGGCGCAAGGCGGCGCGCGGTTCCAAGGCCGGCAAGCATGTGGTCGTGATCGACCCCGGTCATGGCGGGAAAGACCCCGGCGCGCTGGCTGTGACCGGTGGCAAGGAAAAGGAGATCACGCTGAAGGCGGCGATGTCCCTGAAAGCCCAGTTGGAGCGGACCGGGCGCTATACGGTCAAGCTGACCCGGGAGACGGACAGGTACATTGCGCTTGAAGACCGGGTGACGATGGCGCGGGAGTGGGGCGCGGAGCTGTTCATCTCCCTGCACGCCGATGCGGCCGCCTCGAAGTCTGTGTCGGGCGCGTCTGTCTACACGATCTCGGCCCGGGGCGAGACGCGCATCGACCGCGAGGCGGACAAGAATGACTGGAAGATCGCCATCGAGGACGGCTCGCCCGAAGAGGTGAGCGGGATCCTCGAAGACCTGGTGAAGCGGGAAACGAAGACCCGCTCGGCTGAGTTTGCGGAGCTTTTGCTGCCGGAACTCGAGAAGGCGGGACCCGTGCTGCGGGGCACGCACCGGAATGCGGGCTTCTATGTGTTGCTCGCGCCGGACGTACCAGCAGTGCTGCTGGAGCTCGGCTTCTTGACGAATGCCGACGACGCGAAGCGACTGCTCTCCGACAAGGGGCGGCAAGCCTCGGTCAATGCCATTGCGACGGCAATCGAGGCCTATTTCGACCAGCAGGACCTGCGTCTCGCGTCGAACTGACCCGGCCGGAAGGCGCACCCGGCCCCTTGCCGCCTGCGGCGTATGCTGCGACTTTCCGGCGATGAAAAAACGGACCATCCTGCTCGCGATTGCGCCCTTGTTTCTGGCCTCGGCCTGCGCGGGTGGGCCGTTTGGGCGAGCCGCCTATCGGTCCGTGGCGGAGCCGGACACGGCGAGGGCCTACGGGGATTTCATGGTCGCGCGGGTTGCGGCGCTGACGAATGATCCGGAGACAGCCTCGCGCTACTATGCGGCCTCCATCGGCACGGCGCCGGCGGGAACAGAGGTCGCCGAGCGGGCGGTTTACTCGGCGCTGAAGGCGGGCGATTTCGGTCTGGCTGCGGGGGTGGCGCGCCGGGCAGGTGCCGGGAAGACCGAGGCGGGACTGGTGCCGCTGACACTCGCTGCCGACGCGCTGATCCATGGCAAGGCGCAGGGCGCCGTCGAGATTCTCGACGCCCAGGAGCTGAGTGTCTTTCACAAGATGATCGCGCTGAACCTCGAAGCCTGGAGCCAGCTGGCGCGCGGGAACGTGGCGGAAGCGGTGGCGCTTGCCGGCTCGAACCGCACCGGCGACCGGCGGCTCGACAATGCCACAAGCCATCTGGTCGGCCTGCTGCAGGTGGCGGCGAAGGACGATGCGGCCGCAGTCGAGACGCTTGCCGCGTTATGGGCGGCCGGCGCGCGTCTGGCGGTGGGGGCGGAGACCTATGCCGAGCTGCTGGCGGCGCGGGGCGACCGCGACGAAGCGCTCGGCGTGCTGAATGCGTTTCGGACGGAAGTCAGCTACAACGCGTCCCTTGAAGCGCTCCGTCTGCGGATTGAAAGCGGCGAGAAGATCGCGCCGAAGCGGCTGAACCTTCGCGAGGGCGCGGCCCTGTCGTTTCTATTGCCGGGCGCGGTTCTGGTCCAGAACACGTCGGACGACTATGCCACGCCTTATCTGGTGATTGCCCTCGCTCTTGATCCGAAACTGCACCAGGCGCGGACCTTGTGGGCGCAGGCCCTTGTGAGGGGCGAGCGAAGGGACGTAGCGATCCGTGTGCTGAGGGAGGTGCCTGAGGCGTCGCCCTACTATGCGGCGGCGCGCGGGCAGCTGGCGAACCTTCTGCTCAGCGATGGGCGGGACGAAGACGCGCTGCGGGTTGCCGCGGAAGCGCTTGCGGCGCGCCCGGACCGAGGCCTGAAGCTGCAGATTGCCGGTCTGTACCGCGCGCTGAAGCGCGAAGCGGATGCGGAAGCCATCCTGTCGGACGTGATCACGGCAGATGCGGCGGATGGGCAGGACGATTGGCGCGTGTATTTCCTGCGGGGCGCGGCGCGGGAGCGTCAGGCAAAGTGGGAAGGTGCGGAAGCCGACCTCAAACGCGCACTCGAACTGGATCCGACGAATGCCACCGTGCTCAATTATCTTGGCTATTCCTGGATCGACCGGGGGATCAATCTCGAGGAAGGATTCGATCTCATCCGGCAAGCCGTCGCGCTGGAGCCGAAGTCGGGTCAGATCGTCGACAGCCTCGGCTGGGCGCACTACCGGCTGGGTGAGTATGAACAGGCGGTCGAGTATCTCGAGCAGGCGGTGACGCTTTTGCCGGCCGATCCCGTGCTGAACGATCATCTCGGCGATGCCTACTGGAAGACGGGCCGCCGCAAGGAGGCGAGTTTCCAGTGGAGGCGGGCGTTGAAGCTTGATCCGCCTGCGGAAGACCGCGCACGTATCGAGCAGAAACTGCTCGGCGGCTTCGAGCGCGAGCCGGCGCCCGGCGCCGCCGTGGCCCGCTGACAGGCGCGGCCGGAATGACCCGTTTGACGGCCACTGCCGCAGCCAAGGTGAACCTGTTCCTGCATGTCGGGCCGGTGAAGCCGAACGGACGGCATGATCTCGACTCACTGGTGGTCTTCTCCAGTCCCGTGATCGGTGACGCAATCGCCGCCGAACTGGCGGACGAACTCAGCCTTGAGGTCAACGGACCGTATGCCTCTGCATCGGGCGAGACCGGCGACAACCTGATGCTCAAGGCCGCGCGGGCCTTGCAGGCGGCGTCCGGCTGCCGGAACGGCGCGCGGCTCATGCTGGACAAACGGCTGCCGGTGGCGGCGGGCATCGGCGGCGGCTCGTCCGATGCGGCGGCCGTGCTCCGCTTGCTGACGATCCTGTGGGAGGTCGATCCGCTGCATGCCGCGGCGGTGGCGCCGGGGCTCGGCGGCGATGTGCCGGTGGCGCTGGCAGGCGTGCCGGCGCTGATGCGCGGAGAGGGCGAGCAGGTTGTGCCGGTGGATCTCGCCGAGCCCTTGCCGGCCGTTCTGGTCAATCCCGGCGCGCCTTGCCCGACAGGTCCGGTTTTCCGGGCCTATGATACCGCAGGCGGCGGCGGAGGGTTCGCCCTCATCGGCGAGCTGCCGAAGCTTCCGGAGGCCGCGGGTCTGATCCGTTGGCTGGCCTTGCAGCGCAATGACCTTGAAGCGCCCGCGATCGCGCTGGTGCCCGAAATTGGCGCGGCGCTTGATGTCCTGCGCGCGCAGCCCGGCGTACAGCTGGCGCGCATGAGCGGGTCTGGCGCGACGTGCTTCGCGCTGCAGGAGAGTGCGGGATCGGCACGCGCAGCTGCCAAGGCCTTGAAGGCGCAGCATCCGGATTGGTGGGTCGAAGCCTGCTCGCTGGGAGCGGCGTCATGGCGCTGATCGCCCTTGCCCTTTTTCCATTTGCGATCAGCCTGCTCGTCTGTGCGCTGATGATCCGGCTCGGGCCGAAGGATGCGCCGGATGGCGGGCGCAAGACACAGGCCGTGCCCGTGCCCAGCTCGGGCGGTGTCGGCGTGATGGTGGGCGTCGCCGCCGCCATTGCAGCGGGCACCTTCATCGGCATGCCGTTTCCGGAATGGCTTGGCACGCCCCCTCTGGCAGGCATGGCCGCGTTTGCCCTGTTCGCGGGATTGCTGGGTTGGGCGGATGATGTCCGGGCGCTTCCGGCGGGTCTGAAACTGGTTTTGCTGCTCGGTGCAGCGGCAGCGGCTGTGATGATCGGCCCGCGGATCACAACGCTCTGGATCGCCGGTTCAGGGCTTTCCATTCCCCTGCTGCTTGGCCTCGCCGGCGCGGCGGCGTTCATGTTCGTGATGGCGAACGCGGTGAACTTCATGGACGGCGCCAACGGGATCGCGATGGGCACCGCCCTGATCATCCTGCTGATGCTCGCGCTGCTGCTGGCGCCGGACACGATCTACGCCGCCGGCGTGCGATTGCCAGGCATGCTGATGGCGGTGCTCATCGCGGCGGCGGCAGCGCTGGCGGGCTTCCTTGTCTGGAACCTGCACGGCAAGCTGTTTGCCGGAGATGCCGGGTCATTGTCCGCAGGCGGATTGATTGGTGGTGCGTCGGCGCTGTTTGCAGTCAACGGCCCGGTGCTGGTGCCGCTGACCCTGTGCCTGCCAATCCTGATCGACGTGTTCCTGACGCTCGCCTGGCGCGCGCGGCAGGGCCGGCCACTGATGCAGGCGCACCGGGACCATGCCTATCAGCTGCTGCTGCGCGCCGGCTGGCGGCACGGGCAGGTGGCGCGGCTCTGGTGGGGCATGACAGCGCTGTGCGGACTGGCAGTGCTGGCCGGGCCGTTCGCGGCGGCGACGGGCATCTTCGGCGTGCCGCGTTGGCCGCTGGACGTGATTGTGTTCGCCGTGCTGCTGATGCTGGGCGCGGGGCTATGGGTGCGCCAGCGCGTGACGCTCGGCCGGCGGCTGGAAGCGGCGGCGGCTCAGTAAGCGCGGCTGACGCAGAAGTCGGCGAGGTCTTCCAGCGCATCGCGGTAGGGCGAGACCGGCAGGGTCCGCAGCGCGCCCTTTGCGAGCCCGGCATAGGCTTCGGCCTCGGTGACCGTGGCTTCGGCGGCGCCGGTCGCGCGGATGAGGTGCACCGCGTGGGCGAGGTCCGAATCTTCCTGTGTGGCCGGGTTCAGGGCACGGTCCCAGAAGGCGCGGTCTTCGTCCGAGCCGCGGCGGCGGGCGATGATCACCGGGAGGGTGATCTTGCCTTCGCGGAAATCGTCGCCGACGAGCTTGCCGATGACCGATGTGGTGCCGCCATAATCGAGGGCGTCATCGATGATCTGGAAGGCGAGGCCGAGATTCTTGCCATAGGTGGCGAGCGCCGGGGCGTGCGCATCGCCGCCGGCTGATAGCGCGCCGGTTTCGGCGGCGGCTTCGAACAGGGCGCCGGTCTTCGCTTCGACGATGGCGAGGTACTCTTCGGTTGGCAGGTCGCGCGTCGCCATCGCGGCGAGCTGGCGCACCTCGCCCTCGGCAATGATCGTGGAGGCGGTGGCGAGCCGGTTCAGGATTTCGAGGCTGTTGGTTTCGACGAGCAGGTTGAAGGCGCGCGCGAACAGGAAA
>JAIXRO010000132.1 GCA_027485145.1 Hyphomonadaceae bacterium
CAGACGCGTGGTGGTGGTGGTAATGAAGGCGGTCGGGAGGAAATCGAACTTGAGCCCCGCCTGCTCCAGCCAGCGCAGTGTCGGCCCGGCGTGTTCGGCGAAGGCCCCGAGAAGGTCGGGATCGACCATCGACTGGCTGCGGGCAAGCGGCGACCAGTCGTCGGGATCGCGGACCATTTCCTGCACGATCGAGGGATCGGTGTAGCCCCCCGCATTGGCCATGAAGTGATCGACAAAGTCATCGGCGACCTCGTCCATCGATTTCATGCGCAGATAGGCCTCGGTATAGCGGGTGTTGCCGCCATGCTCGCCTTCGGCTGCGCGTTCGATGATCGTGACCTGCGCCCCGGCTTCGGCGGCGCTCAGCGCGGCGCTGAGGCCCGCGATCCCGCTACCCACGACAAGGATGTTCATCAGACGTCCCTTTCTTCCGAAAATTGCGTTTCGAGCCGGTCCCAGCGATCCTTGGCGACGGCGGCTTGCCGTTCCTCAAAGCTGGCGAGGCGATCATGCACGGCGTCGAGCGAGCCGGTCGCCTTGAGCGAGCCGAGTACATCGGTGGTAGCGCGCACGGCGGCTTGCAGCGCTGCATTGGCATAAAGCACGATGCCGAAGCCCATCTGCGCCAGTTCGACCTGCGGCAGCGGCGGGGTTTTGCCGCCGTGAACGATGTTGGCGACCTGGGGCACGCCTAGCGAGGCAATCCTGCGCATCTGCGCGGCATCGCGGGGCGCTTCTACAAAGGTCATGTCCGCGCCTGCTTCGATAAAGGCTTCCGCTCGCTCGAGCGCGGCCTCGACCCCTTCGACCGCCAGTGCATCGGTGCGGGCAATGATCAACGTGTCCCGCGTGCGCGCATCGGCGGCGGCGCGGATCTTCGGGAGCATTGCATCCAGCGGCACGACGCTCTTGCCGTTGAAGTGCCCGCATCGTTTGGGGAACTCCTGATCCTCCAACTGGATCGCCGCAGCGCCTGCGCGTTCAAGCACCTTCATTGTCCGCCAGGTGTTGACCGCATTGCCGAAGCCGGTGTCGGCATCGACGATCAGCGGCAGATCCACCGCATCGTCCATCCGTGCCACGGTTTCGGCAATATCATCGAGCGAGGTCAGGCCGATATCGGGCGCGCCCAGCGCCATGTTGGCAATCCCTGCTCCGGTGACATAGACGCACTCGAAGCCGAGATCTTCGATCAGGCGGGCGAACAGGGCATTGGCCGCCCCTGGCGCCAGAACGGCCTGCCGCCGCGAGACGATTTCGCGCAAGGCCATAATCAGCCCTGCGCCGCTTCTGCGATAAAGGCTTCGGTGTTGCTCACCGTGCCCACCGCAGGAGCGATGTTGGCGATAAAGTGATCGTGCAGCGCCGGGTTGGGCGCGGCGCAGATGTCCTCGATCACCACCGGCGCAAATCCGGCGTCATCGGCGAACCGGGCCGAGCTTTCGACCACCAGATGCGTCGCTACGCCGCCAAGATATAGGCGCTTGATCCCGTGCTGCATCAGCCATGTCATCAGCCCGGTGTTGAAGAACGGGTTCACGCATTGCTTGGTGATGATCAGCTCGCCATCGAGCGGCGCGACCATGGGGTGGAATTCGGTGCCGAACTCGCCGACGATCGCCGCGCGGTTGTTCTTGAGACCGGCAATGCGCGCGGCAACGCTCAGGCAATCGGCATAGTCCGGACGGAAGCCGAGCCGCACGTGAACCACCGCCATACCGGAAGCGCGGGCCGCATCGAGGCAGGCCCGCGCATTGGCGAGGACGCCGCGCTCCTCGACGATGCGGGCAAGGCCATGCGCGCCGACCTTGCCGGCGGGGTCGACCATTTCGTTCTGCAGGTCAAGCAGCAGGAGGGCGGATTTCATTGATGGTTACTCCAGACCAGAAGTTGTGCGGGACGCGCCGGGCACGAGCGCGGTTGCAGCTGCATGCCGGGCAGCCAGAAGCCGTGTGCCGGTCATCGGAAGGCGCGGGCCGACGCCCGCTATGCACATGATATGCATCGCGTTTTCCTCTTCCCAAACAGCGCAGACCGTGCCGCGCCTAGTGCCCGTTTCGGGCTTGACTAGAGGGCTAGATCATCGCCATCATTGAAGGAAGTGATATGTATTGATAGCCAGTATCGATAGGAGCGATATATGCCCGAACAGCGCAAGCAGGTCGTGATCGTGGGCGCAGGCAATGCCGCCTTGTGCGCAGCAATCTCAGCCGCCGAAAACGGAGCCGACGTAACTGTTCTCGAACGTGCTCCGCGCAGCGCACGCGGCGGCAATTCGGCGTTTACCGGAGGCTGCTTCCGCACGGTTTACGAAGGCGCCGGGGATATCGCGCGGCTGGTGCCCGATCTCGGCGAAGAGGAGCGCGAGCGCAGTGACTTCGGGGCCTATGATGCGGAAACCTTCTACCTCGATCTGTGCCGTCTCAGCGGTTACCGCGCCGATCCCGCGCTCATAGAGTTGCTGGTGTCCGAAAGCCTGCCGACGCTGCTTTGGATGCAGGGTCAAGGGGTGCGTTTCCTGCCCGCGTTCGGCCGCCAATCCTTCAAGGTCGATGGCCGCAACGTCTTCTGGGGCGGGTTGACGATCGAGACAGCGGGCGGCGGCATGGGGCTGGTCGATGCCTTGTTCCGCCGGGCCGAGACGATGGGGATCACCATCCGTTACGATGCCAAGGTCGAACGGCTGCTGGGCGATCGCCATCATGTGCGCGGCGTGATGGTGAACGGTGAGGAACTGGCCGCCGATGCGGTGATCCTGGCGGCCGGCGGCTATCACGCCAACACCGAGGCGCGGGTGAAGTATCTCGGCACCGGCTGGGATCTCGCGAAAGTGCGGGGCTCGCGCTACAACACCGGCAACGTGATCGAAGCCGCGCTGGCCATCGGCGCACGGGCGCATGGCAACTGGAGCGGATGTCACAGCGTGTTCTTCGATGCCGGCGCTGCCGACTTCGGCGATCTGGCAATCCTCAACCAGCAGAAGAACTACTTCACACTCGGAATCGTCGTGAACATGGCGGGCGAGCGGTTCTTCGATGAAGGGGCCGATTTCCGCAACTACACCTATTCCAAGATGGGTGCGGCGATCCTCAAGCAGCCGGGCGGCACCGGCTGGCAGATCTTCGATTCGCGCAGCCTTGCTATCCTGCCCGATGAATACCGCACGCCCCGCGCCGCCCGTTTCGAGGCGCCGACGCTGGAAGCACTGGCCGACAAGCTCGACGGGATCGACAAGGAGGGTTTCCTGCACACCGTCGCCGCGTTCAACGCCGCAGTCGACGATCGCCAGCCGTTCAACCCCGCCATCAAGGACTCTCGGTGCACACGTGGTCTCGCAATCGACAAGAGCAACTGGGCGCGTGCCATCGCCGAGCCGCCGTTCGTCGCCTATCAGGTCACCTGCGGCATCACCCTCACCTATGGCGGACTGGCGATCGACGAGCAGGCGCGGGTGCAGAACGAGGAAGGATCGCCCATCGCCGGACTGTTCGCCGCGGGCGAGCTGGTCGGCGGGCTCTATTATGATCGCTACCCCGGCGGCGCTGGCCTGACGAGTGGATCGGTGTTTGGGCGGATTGCCGGACAGCAGGCGGCTGCCGCATGATCTGTCACTCGGCGCAGATATCGGTCAGCGTGTCACGCAGCCAGTTGAGCGCGATGTCCTTGGCCTGATCGGGCCGCCACAAGGCGGCGATTTCCAGCTCGGGCGTCGGCAAGGGCGGGGTGATCCACTTGAGGTTCCATTCCCCGGTCAGCGTCTGCGCCAGCCGCTTGGGCAGGATCGCCACGGCATCGCTGTTGGCCACGATCCGCGCGAAGATAAGGTAATTGCCCATCGTCAGCCGCAAATCGGCCTCCTTGCCGAGGTCGTCCCACAGCATCATTTCGTGATTGAAGGCGATGCGCGGAATGGCCGAGTAGCCGATATGGCGCAGGGCGAGAAAGGCATCCACATCCATGCCTTCCTGCAGCGCATCGTTATCGGCAGCGCCGATACACACATAGCTGTCCTGATAGAGGATTGCCCGCTCCATCCCTGAAGTCCGCAGCGCGCTGGCGGGCAGCACGAACAGATCAATATCGGGCCGGGCAGCGCGATTGATGAACTGTGGGCGCATGTCCACAAAATCGAACGAGAGCTGCGGCGCCTCTGCCGCCGCACGCTGAAGCAGTTTTGCCCCGAACAGCGCCGCGACATAATCTGCCGTGGCAATCACCATCCGGCGCTCCACCGTATCGACCTGCCCGAGCGACTTGGTCAGCACCGTTCGCACGCCGTTGAGCAGCTTGGAGACATCGGGCATGATCTGTTCGGCCAGCGCCGTTGGCACCATTTCACTGCCCGACCAGTTGAAGAGCTCGTCCCCGAGTGCAAGACGCAGGCGGTTCAGTGCCGCGCTGACAGTCGATTGCGCGAGGTTCAGGGTCTTGGCCGCATTGGACACATTGCGCGTCGTCCAGATCGCTTCCAGCGTGACCAGCAGATTGATGTCGAAGTCGCGAAGCTGCACAGAACCCTCCTATCGCCTGAAGCAATAGTTGGTATCTAAATTTATCGTATAAGGCAATATGACGTCTTGAGGTAGCTATTCTCTCAAGCCATGAATCGATGGCGTGAGGGAGAGAGCGATGGCTGAATTGCAAAACCTGGCCTATGTCGTCGTGGCCGCGAGCGATCTTGGCGCATGGCGGGATTTTGGCCGCGAGATCATCGGTGGCGGGATCGCCGAAGTCGGCGCCGATACGGTGGGCCTGCGGCTCGACGATCATCCCTGGCGTGTGCTCATCACCACAGGTGACGACGACGATCTGACCCATGCAGGCTGGGATCTCGGATCCGCCGCGGCGCTTGATGAATATGTCGAACAGCTGCGCAGCCGAGGCGCTGATGTTCGCGAGGAGGCCGACACGCTGGCCTCGACCCGCTGTGTCGAGCGGTTGTTCAGCCTCGCGGACCCGAACGGATTTACCCACGAATTCTTCTGCGGTCGCACTGGCATGGTCGATGACGGCGGCGCGCTGAGTGGCATCGTGCGCGGCGATGGCTTCGTGACCGGCGATCTCGGCATCGGCCACATCCTCCCGGTCTCGAAAGACTACGCCGAAGGCGTGCGCTGGTATCAGGAGGTGCTGGGCCTGCGCTACAGCGACCGCATCCGTCAGGAAATCGCACCCGGTATCTTTGCCGATGCGACCTTCTTCCACAGCGCCACTGGGCGCCACCATTCGCTGGCAACCGGGCAGTTCCCGTCGGCCAAGCGGCTCAATCACCTGATGCTGGAATATCGCGACATGAACGATGTCGGCCTTGCCTGCGATCGGGCGAAGAAGGCGGGTATCCCGATCGTGCTGGAACTGGGCCACCACCCCAACGACGAGATGTTCAGCTTCTACATGCGCACCCCTTCGGGCTTTGGCATCGAGCTGGGCCATGGCGGCGTGGTGATCGAGGGCGACGACTGGGAGCCCAAACTCTATGATGTGATGTCCGACTGGGGTCATGCGCGCAACATGGCGATGGTTGACTGAGATGGGCGCCGAAACCGCCATCCTGCCCCAACCTGCGCGCGCGGACTGTTCCGAGCAGTTCCGCTTTGGCATGCGGCGGCTGGCGGGGGCTTGCACCATCATCACCACTCATGCCTCCGGCAAGGGCCGCGAAGGCTGGGCGGGGATGACGGCAACGGCGGTCGCCTCGGTCACGGCCGAGCCCGCCCGGTTGCTGGTGTGCATCAACCGTTCGACCTTCGCTCACGGCATCATCGCGCAATCGGGCGTGCTGGGCGTCAATGTTCTCGGCAGCGACGCCTTGTCGCTTGCCCAGCGCTTCGCAGGCGGCGTGCCGCCCGGGCAGAAGTTCGACGCCGGCAACTGGATCATGGGTGCATCTGGGGCGCCGCTGCTCGCATCGGCGCTCGCCAGCTTCGATTGCCGTGTCGCTGAATGCATCGCCGCCAGCACCCACGACATCTTCATCTGCGACGTCCTCGACGTGCTGATCCGGCAACCGGGCGGCGATCCGCTCATCTATTTCGACGGTGCATTCATGGGCGATCACGCCCTCGCACCGTCCCACTGAAATCATAAGGGAGACGATGATGGCAACGGCAGCTTTCAAGCGTGAAGATCTGGTCATTCCGACCAGCGAGGAACTGGTGGCACGGGCGGCCGCGATGGTGCCGATCCTGCGCGCCCGGGCCGATGAAATCGAGGCTGCACGGCAGGTGCCGCACGATGTTATCCAGATGTTCAAGGACGCCGGCTTCTTCCGCATCGTCCAACCCAAGAAATTCGGCGGTTGGGAGATGAACCCGGTGGTCTTCATGCGGGTGCTGGGCGAGTTGGGCCGCGGCTGCTGCGCAAGCGCCTGGGTGATGATGATCCTCGGCGTCCACAACTGGGAATTCGGCCTGATGGACGAACGCGCCGCGCAGGACGTGTGGGGCGAGGATGATCAGGCGATCATCGCCTCCTCCTACCCCCCGATGGGCGAACTCACCAAGGTCGAGGGCGGTTGGCGCCTCAAGGGTCGCTGGCCGACTTCGAGCGGAGGCGGGCATGGCGACTGGTGCTTCATCGGCGCGCTCGAAAAGAACGAGCAGGGCATCCCCGTGGACCGCCACGCGCTGCTGGTGAAGCGCGAGGATTACGAGATCCTCGACGACTGGAACACCTTCGGCTTGAGCGGCACAGGCTCGAACAGCCTTGTCATCAAGGACGCCTTCATCCCCGACCACCGCGCCCATTCGATGATCGATTACAAGCTCGATGACCGCGGCTCCAACTACCTCTTCCCCTTCGCGATGGTGTTCTATTCGTCGGTTTCGGCGGTGATCATCGGCTTCGCCCAAGGCGCGATCGATGTCTTCATCGAGCAGATGTCGACGCGGGTCGACAACGGCTCCGGTGCGGCAACGCGGCTCAGCCCCTATGTCAAGGACCGGCTCGCGAATGCGGTGGCCAAGGTGCGTTCCTGCAGGATGCGCATGGAGCACATGATGGCGCACTGCACCGCCATCGTCGAACGCCGCGAACTGGTGAGCATCGATGACCGCATCCACTACATGCTCGACATGGCCCGCATCGGCCGCGAGTGCGAGGAAGCGGTTCTGACCATCTACAAGTGCACCGGCGCGCGCGGTCTCTACAAGGTCAACCCGATCCAGCGTTACCTGCGCGATACGCTGGCCGCGGCCAACCACATCACCCAGGATGCCGACAACAACGCCGGCGCGCTGGGCGGCTATCTGCTCAGCGGCGAACTGCCGCCGATGCTCTACGAAAAGCCGAAGCTGGGCTGATCCGTCATGGCGATCCGCATCTGGCATCAAAGCTTCACGGTCCTCAGCGATCTTGCCGCCTATGACGAGGCGCTGAGGACCCATTTCGCCCGGGTGTCGCGGCCGGACACGGTGATCGACATGCACGGAATGCGTGAAGGGACCTATCGTACCAACTACCCCGGTGACGATATCCGCCATGCCGGGATGCAATATCTCCACTCGCTCCAGTTCATGCAGGGCGCGGTCATGGCCGAACGGCAGGGATATGATGCCTTCGCGCTCAGCACACTGCCCGAACCTGGGCTGCACGATATCCGCACGCTGGTGAGCATCCCGGTGATCGGTTACGGCGAAAGCGCCGCGCGCGAGGCGGTTGGCGATGGGCGACGCTTCGCCGCGCTGGTGTTTATCCCCGAACTGGCCGAACTCTATCGCGAGAACGTGCGCCGCCACGGCCTCAGCTGCCGGATGGTGGGGGCCTGCGATGTCGGCTTCCGCTTTACCGATGTGCTCGCCGCCTTCGACAGGCCCGAGCCGCTGATCGATCGCTTTCGCGAGGCTGCCCGCGGGCTCATCGCCAAGGGTGCTGAGGCGATCGTACCGGGTGAAGCGCCGCTCAACGTGCTGCTGGCGATGAACGGCGTCAACGCTGTTGATGGTGTGCCGGTGATCGATTCACTCGGCGCATGGGTGCGGGCGGCGGAGGCTGCCGTGCTGACCCGCCGTGCGGGCGAGGCGGCGGCGGCAAACGGTTATTTCGGCGCGGCGGTTGATCCGGTGCGCCGCGACGAAGTGCTCGCCTTCTATGGACTGGACCCGCACTGATGGCTGACGCGACCGACGTTATCGTAGTGGGCGGCGGCGCGGCCGGGTGGGCGACTGCGCTCGCCGCTGCCGAGGCGGGCGCATCCGTCACCCTGTTCGAGAAGCTCGGCGAAAGCGGCGGCTCTTCGGCGCTGAGCGGCGGGTGCCTTGCCTTTGCCGGAACCGATCTGCAAGCAGCGCAGAACGTCGAGGACAGCCCCGACCTGCTCTACCGCGATCTGGTCGAGGTGGGGCAGGGCATCAATGACCCGGTCCTTGTGCGCACCTATTGTGATGCGCAACTGGCCACCTGCGGCTGGCTGCGGGCCGCCGGCGTCCGTTTCAGCCCGGTGATCGAGACCGCCTCGGGCCAATCGGTTCCGCGCGTCCACACCGTTGACCCCGCTGACATGGTGCGCACGCTCAAGGCGGCGGCCGAGCGCACCGGCAGGCTGGCCTATCGCCCCGATGCGGCGGTTTCCGCGCTGGACACCGACGCGGCCGGGCGCGTGTCCGGCGTGCGTCTTGCCGATGGCACCGCAATCGCCGCGCGCAAGGGCGTAATCCTTGCGAGCGGCGGCTTTGCCAAGAACCACGATCTGCTGATGCATTACGCCCCGCACTATGCCGAGGCCGTCTTCGTCGCCGGTGCGGGCTCGCAGGGCGATGGCTTGCGCATGGGCCTCGACCTCGGCGCGGGGCTGGCCGACATGGAATACGTCAAGGGCACCTTTGGCAAGCACCCCACCGACGAGACCAACGATCACAGCCTGCAAGCCGTTTACAAGGGCGCCATCGCGGTCAACCAGGACGGGCAGCGGTTCGTCAACGAGAGCATCTCCTACAAGCTGCTGGGCGATGCGGTGATGGCCCAGCCGTGGCACACGGGCTACCAGATCATGGATCAGGGGATCTTCGATACCGGCGACGACCGGGTGCGCATCCTCGATTTCGGGCGGCGGCTTGAAGAGGGCCTTTTCTACGTCGCCGATACGTTGGACGATCTCGCCCGCCAGATCGAAATCGCGCCCAAGGTGCTCGTCGCCACCGTGGCGCGCTACAATTCTTATGTCGATGCCGGGCACGATCCGGAATTCGGCCGCGCGCATCTGGTCCACAAGCACGGGGCGCTACGCCGGATCGAGACTGCGCCGTTCTACGCCTATCCCTCAACCGCGGTGGTGTTCGGCACCTATTGCGGGCTGAGGATCGACCCCGATGCCCGCGTGCTGCGGGATGACGGCACGGTAATCACCGGCCTCTATGCCGCAGGCGAGGTCACCGGCGGATTTCACGGGGCCGCTTACATGACCGGTTCCGCGCTCGGCAAGGCGGTGGTGTTCGGACGCATCGCCGGAGCAAAGGCGGCGCTGGCATGATCATCACTGTGCTGATCGCGGGGGTGCATGATCCCAAATGGCCGGTATCGCCCGACAGCGCGACCGATAGTCCGGCCGACTACCGAATCATGAGCCCGTTCGATGAAGCAGCGCTGGAAATCGCGCTGCGGGTCCGTGATGCGCGGCCCGGCACCGTTATTTGCGTTCGAGTGGCAGGCGGCGGCGCCTCGGCGAAGATCGCCCGCGCGGCAGCGGCGCTCAACATCGCGGATGTCGCCACACTGGCGAATGATCGCCCGTGGGATCAGGCCGCCATGGCCCGTGCGCTGGCAAGCCTGTGCGAAGGCGCGGATCTGGTCTTGATCGGACGCGAATTCGGCGATTGCGATGATGGATTGGTGCCGCCGCTGCTGGCGGGCGTGCTCGGCCTGCCGTTCTTCGGCCGCGCACAGACGGTGGAGGTGGGCGACGCCATCCGCTTTATGCGCGAGGCCGAGCGTGAAACCGAAACCCTCACCCTTTTTGCGCCGCTGGTCGTCAGTGTCACCAACGACCGCCGCACCCGCTTGCGCAAGCCGCTGATGAAGAACGTGATGTTCGCACGCCAGATGGACATTCCAGCGATCGCCGCATACCCTGCCACGTCATCTGCGGCATCCCTCGGCGCATGGCACCCCGGTGCAGCGCAGCGCGCGGCGACCGATTGCACGATGGTCGGAGGCGGCGTCCATAAACAGGCCGCTGCGCTTGCGGAGCTTCTGTGGGAGAGCCGCGCATGACCGGCTGGCGTATTCTTGCCGTGACTTGCGCAGGCCCCGCGCCGACCGCCCTGGACGCGGCGCACCGCCCCTTGCTGCTGGTCTTCCCCGCCGATGCCTCAGGCGAAGCGCTCGCCGGGGCCTTTGCCGCTGAGCATGATGCCGCCGTGCTCGGCCGGGTGAGCGATATCCGCCGCGAGGGCCAAACATTGTTCGTATCACGCAGCACCCATGGTGGGCGACTGGCGCTCGACCTAAAGGTTACGCCGTGTCTTGCGGTGGCGACCGCCAATGACCCGCAGGGGGTTGACGGCACGATTACCCTCGGCGCGCCCGAGACCCTGCCGGTCGAACGTACGTCGCTCGAGCAGGCCAGTGTCAGCCTCGAAGCGGCTAAGGTCGTGATCGGCGGTGGACGAGGACTGGATCCGGACAGCTTTGCTGCGCTCGAACGGATTGCCGCGGCCGTGGGCGGCGCGGTCGCGGCTAGCCTGCCCGCGGTCGATCTGGGCCTTGCCCCGGTCGCGCGGCAGGTCGGACAATCGGGCAAGTTCGTGAACCCGGCGATATATTTCGCCGCCGGCATGTCGGGCACACCGCAGCACTTCGCCGGGGTCGGCGCGCGGGCGCGGATCGTCGCGCTCAACACAGACGCGCATGCGCCGATCTTCGGCTTTGCTCATGCAGGGGCCGTCGCGGACGCGCGCGAGGTTCTGCCACTGGTGGCCGCCGCGCTGGAAGCCAAGCGGGAGACGCACGCATGAAACTGGCCCGCTTCGGTCCGCTCGGCGCGGAACGCCCGGCGCTTGTCGATGCCGCCGGCCGGCTCCGCGATGCCAGCGCGATCGTCGATGACATCACGGTCGATGCAATCAGCGCCTTGCGCGCCATCGACCCGGAAGTCCTGCCGCTGGTGCCCGATGGGGCGCGGCGCGGCGTGCCTTACACCGGCATCGGCAAGTTCCTTGCTATCGGCCTCAACTACCGCGATCACGCTGCTGAGAGCAATCTGCCGATCCCGACCGAGCCGATCCTGTTTTCCAAGGCGATCACCTGCCTTGCCGGCCCGAACGATCCGGTGATCCTGCCGCGCGGTTCACGTCATTCCGATTGGGAAATGGAAGTGGGCATCGTCATCGGCAAGCGGGCCAAATACGTCTCGGAAGCCGACGCCCTGGATCATGTCGCGGGCTATGTGCTGGTCAACGACCTGTCCGAACGCTTCGATCAGCATCAGCGCGCAGGCACATGGGACAAGGGCAAAGGGCATGACGGCTTCGGCCCGGTCGGCCCTTGGCTGGTGACGCGCGACGAATTGGGCGACGCAAGCGGCCTTGCCATGCACCTCGCCTTGAACGGCGAGACCATGCAGGCGGGCAATACCGATGACATGATCTTCGGCATGGCCGAGCTAGTCGCATATGTGAGCCGGTTCTGCACCCTTATGCCGGGTGATCTGATCGCCACCGGCACTCCTGCCGGTGTGGGCGGCGCGCGCAAGCCTGAGCCCCGCTTCCTTGCCGATGGCGATGTGCTGAGCCTGCGCGTTGATGGCCTCGGCCAGCAGCAATACCCGATCCGGGGCGCGCGATGACCGCGCTTCCCGCCTCTCTCACAAGGACTTCATTTCCGATGGACCAGGTCGATCTCGAACACGTGGCACACCGTTTGCGCGATGCTTATTCCGGCGAGCCGATTGCGCCGCTGCGCGATTGGCTGGCGCCGACCGATGCCGAGGGAGCCTATGCGGTACAGGCGATCAACACCCGTTACTGGGAAGCGCAGGGCCGCCGGATCGTCGGCCGAAAGGCTGGGCTGACTGCCGAAGCGGTGCAGAAACAGCTTGGCGTTGATCAGCCCGATTTCGGCGTGCTGTTCGATGACATGCGCGTGGCCGATGGCGGGCGGCTCGATCCGGCGCGCTGCATTCAGGCCAAGGCCGAGGCCGAGATCGCCTTCGTGCTGGGCGCGGACCTGACCTCTCCGGATGCCAGCCCCAGCGATGTCGCAGCCGCAATCGCTTCTGTGCACGCCGCGATCGAGATCGTCGACAGCCGCATTGCGGACTGGAAAATCGCCTTCGCCGATACAGTCGCCGACAATGGCTCCTCGGCCTTCTTCGTGCTGGCGGACGCGGGATTGCCGCTGGCCGGACTCGATCTGGAGGGCGCGGCGATGACGATGAGCGTCAACGGTGCCGTCGCCTCGACCGGCATCGGTGCGGCTGCGCTCGGCAATCCGCTCAATGCCGCCGCGTGGCTGGCGCGCACGCTGGCACAGGCGGGCGAGCCGCTCAAGGCAGGTGACATTCTGCTGGCTGGCGCACTCGGGCCGATGGTCACGTTGCAAGCGGGTGACGAAGTGCGCGCGGAGGTTGCCGGGATCGGCAGCTGTTCCTTCACCTTCAAGGGAGCCTGATCATGGGCAAGACCAAAGTGGCCATTATCGGTTCGGGCAATATCGGCACGGACCTGATGATCAAGGTGATGCGACTGTCTCAGGTGCTGGAGATGGGCGTGATGGTGGGCATCGATCCCTCCTCCGATGGCCTTGCTCGCGCCGCCCGGATGGGGATGGCGACCACCCACGAAGGGATCGACGGGCTGATCGCCATGCCTGAATGGGCCGAGATCGAAATCGTCTTCGACGCCACATCGGCCAGCGCGCACAAGCGCAACAGCGAGCTGGTGCTGGCGGCGGGCAAGCGGATGGTCGACCTCACGCCAGCCGCCATCGGTCCCTACGTGATCCCGCCAGTGAACGGCGACAAGTGCCTTGATGCGAGGAACGTCAACATGGTCACTTGCGGCGGGCAGGCGACCATCCCGATCGTCGCCGCCGTCAACCGGGTCGCCAAGGTGCATTACGGCGAGATCGTCGCCTCGATCGCAAGCAAGAGCGCCGGGCCCGGCACCCGCGCCAATATCGACGAATTCACGGAAACCACCTCGCAGGCGATCATGGATGTCGGCGGAGCGACCCGCGGCAAGGCGATCATCGTCCTCAACCCGGCAGAACCGCCGCTGATCATGCGCGATACGGTCTACTGCCTGTGCGAGGATGCCGACGAAGACGCAATCCGTGCCAGCGTGGAGGCGATGGTTGCCGAAGTGCAGTCCTATGTGCCCGGCTACCGGATGAAGCAGGCGGTGCAGTTCGAACGCATCGGCGCCAACCGCCCGCTGCGCATCCCCGAGATGGACGGGGAGTTCAGCGGCCTCAAGGTGACAGTCATGCTCGAAGTCGAAGGCGCGGCACATTACCTGCCCGCCTATGCCGGCAACCTCGACATCATGACCTCCGCCGCCCTGAAGACCGCAGAGAAAATCGCAGCCCGCATGCACGAAGGAGCCATGGCATGAGCTTCGATCCGACCGCCAACAAGCTCTATATTCAGGACGTGACCCTGCGTGACGGGATGCACGCTGTGCGCCATCAATATGGCCTCGATCATGTCCGCTCCATCGCGAGCGCGCTCGACCGGGCCGGGGTCGATGCCATCGAGGTCGCGCATGGCGACGGGCTTTCGGGATCGAGCTTCAACTACGGCTTCGGCGCGCATACCGACTGGGACTGGATCGGCGCGGTCGCCGAGGTGCTGGAGAACGCGGTGCTGACCACACTGCTGCTGCCCGGCATAGGGACGGTGCATGATCTGAAGCACGCCTACGAAATGGGCGTGCGTTCGGTGCGCGTCGCCACCCATTGCACCGAGGCCGACGTCAGCAAGCAGCATATCGAGGCCGCCCGCAATCTCGGCATGGATGTATCGGGGTTCCTGATGATGAGCCACATGAGCCCGCCCGATGCGCTCGCGCAGCAGGCGAAGCTGATGGAGGATTACGGGGCGCACTGCGTCTATGTCACCGACAGCGGTGGGGCGATGACGATGGACCAGTATGCCGCGCGGCTGGCCGCTTATGACCGGGTGCTGAAGCCCGAAACCCAGCGCGGTGTGCACGCCCACCACAATCTCAGCCTAGGCGTCGCCAATTCGATTGTCGCTGTACAGGGCGGTGCGGTTCGCGTCGATGCGAGCCTTGCTGGCATGGGCGCAGGCGCGGGCAACGCCCCGCTTGAGGTGTTCATCGCCGCCGCCGACCGGATGGGCTGGCAGCACGGCTGCGATCTGTTCGCGCTGATGGATGCCGCCGAGGAACTGGTGCGCCCCCTTCAGGACCGCCCCGTCCAGGTCGACCGTGAGACGCTGACACTCGGCTATGCGGGGGTCTATTCGTCGTTTCTACGTCATGCCGAAAAGGCGAGCGCGGAATACGGGATCGACACGCGGTCAATTCTGGTCGAGTTGGGCCGCCGGAAGATGGTCGGCGGGCAGGAAGACATGATCGTCGACGTGGCGCTCGACATGCTCAAGGCCTGACGCGGGATCAGGTGTCAGCGCGACTTGCATGCCGGGTGCGCCTTGAGCGTTTGCCATGCGCTCATCCCAGTTGTCCTTTTTTGTCCTAGATGGCCGGATAGGCCAAACTGTCCGCTTCTTCCGCTCGTGCCGGTCACAGACGAAACAGTATGCTTGGGGTCAACTCTCTATTGCTAATCGGCAACATCCGGCAGCCCTTTAGCGGCAGGACCCGCCAAAACCTGACGTTCAACGTATGACCTAAGAACGGCGGCTTTGTCCCAAAAATCGTCATTCCTCATAGCCGACCAGGCTCTGAAACTCGGAGCAATCGTCCAAGAGAGGAGGGGGCTTGCCCTGATTGAGCCATTTGGGCGTCGATAGTCGACGTGCCGGGCTCACAATCAGGAGTGTGTCCCATGATCAAGTCGATCCCGCTGAACAAGCTCGTTCAGTCGCCACGCAATGTCCGCCGCCACGGTGACCCGGCAGCAGATGCTGAGCTCAAGGCCAGCATCGCAGCTTGCGGCCTTCTGCAGAACCTCATCGTCCGGCCCGCTGCCAAGGGCAAGTTCGAGGTCGAAGCCGGTGAGCGTCGCCGGCTCGCGATGCTCGCGCTCGCCGACGAAAAGCTGCTCGCCCGCAATTATGAAGTCACGTGCCTCCTTCTCGAGGACAGCGCTGAAGCGGCCGTCGAGACCAGCCTCGCGGAGAACTTCCACCGCCTCGCCATGAATCCAGCCGACGAAGCCCAAGCTTTTGCCGCGCTCGTGGCGGGCGGTGCGACTGTCGAAGATGTTGCCCGCCGCTTCGGCGTGACCGTCCGCTTCGTGGAGGGGCGGCTGCGTCTCGCAACGCTTGCGCCCGTAGTGTTCGAGGCGCTCGCCGCCGGAGAGATCACCCTCGACATTGCAAAGGCCTTCGGCGCCACCTCGGATCAGGACATCCAGACCCGCGTGTTCGAGCAGGTGTCCTCGGGCTACTATGCGCCCAACCCCGATAGTGTGCGGCGTATGGTCCTGTCCGGGACAGTACGGGGCAGCGATCCGCGCGCCCGTCTCGTTGGTCGCGACGCCTACATTGCCGCGGGCGGCCGCATCGAGCGCGAACTGTTCGACAACGATGACAGCGAGTCTTGGGTCGATGTCGCGCTGCTCGAAAGCCTCGCGGCGGCAAAGATGGAAGAGCAGGCCAAAGCCCTCGCGGCCGAGCAGGGTCTTGCCTGGGTAAAGCCCACACTCGATCCCTATGCCAGCCATGATCTGGTCGAAGGGCTGATCCGGCTTCCCGCCGAACCGGCGCCTTTGTCCGAAGGCGAGGTGGCTAGGCTCGACGAACTCGATGCGTCCTATGACGAGCATGCGGCGATCCTCGAGGATGAGGACAGTGCCGAGGAGGCCGTGGCAGCAGCCGAAGTCGCCATCGAGGCCATCGAACGCGAATGCCAGGAAATCCGGGCCCGCCCGCCAGTCATCGCACCCGACCTCAAGGCCGAGGCAGGAATGGTGCTGGTGCTCTCGCGCGATGGCACCCCGGTTCTCCAGCCGGTGTTCTACGGCGAGCGTCAGGCTGATCCCGCCGAAGCCAACAGCGAGAGCGAAGTCGTCTCGGGCGGGGAAGGTTCAGAGAAGCGCCGGACCACTTTGTCCAAGCGCCTGGTCGACGAGCTCGCGATGCAGCGCCGCGATGTTTTGGCATTGCACGTAGCATCCGACCCCGGGCTCGCGCTCGACATCATGGTATTCACGCTTGCCGATGCCGATACCCACGACTGGCGGGCGCGCCCTTCGGCCACGTTGCGCGCGCCTGTCCCGGCAGGCCCGATCATCGGCTTCGAGGCCAAGGATGCACCAGCGAGCAGCGCGCTTGCCGAGCTCAGGTCCGGTCTCGACGAAAGCTGGCGCGGCGGTGATGATGCAACGTCCCGCTTCGACCTGTTTCGGGCGCTGCCCGATGACAGCCGCGCGGCTTGGCTGGGGTACGTCGTGGCCCGGTCGCTCGAGGCGAGCCTCAACATGCCGGGTGAGCGCCAGCTGCCGTTCCAGGATCATCTTGGCAGCCTGATCGGTATCGACATGGCGCAGTGGTGGCGGCCGACGGCGGCCAACTATTTCGACCGGGTGTCGAAGCAGGTGATCCTCGACGCCCTGACCGATGTCGGCGGCCTCGAGCTCTCCTCGCGCTTCGCCTCGGTCAAGAAGGGCGACCTCGCGATGAGCGCCGAACGCGTCTTTGCGGGCACCTACATCACCGAGGTCGAGGTTCGCGAGAAGGCCCTGGCCTGGGTGCCTGAGGTCATGCGCTTCGCTTGCCCTGCACCGGAGGCTGGCGAAGCCGAGATCGACGCTGCCGAAGCGGAGCCGGATGTTGACAGCGAAGATGAGTCCCCCCGCGAGCTGGCCGCCTGACCTCCTCCTGACAGGCACAGCCACTCGCACCTCGTGAAGCGGCCCTTCGGCTTATGCCGGAGGGCCGCTTCCTTTTTGGAAGCAGAGCAGAGGGGGCTCGGGACGCTGTGGCACTGACCGGCGAGCCCGTCGCCGACTGTCCGGATGCCGCAATCAGGAGAACCATCATGACCTATCGCAAGAGGCATGGCAGCGGCTTGTCGCCCGCCACCCGCATCACCCAGGAAATCATCGCCCGTCTGGAAGCAGGCACGAAACCCTGGATCAAGCCATGGCGCGGTGTCCCGGTCTCCCGGCCCTTGCGGGCCTGCGGGATTCCGTACCGCGGCATGAACGTATTCTGGCTGTGGATGGTCGCCGACATGTGCGGCTACGCCTCGCCGTTCTGGATGACCTACAATCAGGCAAAATCGCTCGGCGCCCAGGTCCGCAAGGGCGAGAAATCGACGATCGCGATCTTCTACAAGAGCTACACCAAGGAGGTTGAAACGCCCGATACCGGCGAAAAGACCGACGAAGCGCGGAGGGTGCTCAAGGCTTATCCGGTCTTCAATGCCGATCAGGTCGAAGGCCTGCCCGAGCGCTTCCATCCGGCCGCAACGCTTGAACTGGTCGAGCCTGAAGGGCGGGAAGCCGAGCTCGACGCCTTCTTTGCTGCCATCCCGGTCAATCTGCGTCATCAGGGCTGCGAGGCCTACTATGAACCGACCGCGGATCGCGTCACGATGCCGCCGGCCAGCCTGTTCAACGGTTTCGATCACTATTGCGCCACGCTTGCCCACGAGCTATCGCACTGGACAGGCCATGCCAGCCGTTTGGGACGTGATCTCAAGAACCGTTTCGGTACGGCTGCCTACGCCGCCGAGGAACTCGTCGCCGAACTCTCCAGCGCCATGCTGGGTGCTGAGCTGGGGCTACCAGTCACCCATCTCGACAGCCACGCGAGCTATATCGAGCATTGGCTCAGGCTGCTGAAGGACGACGACCGCGCCATTCTGACTGCTGCGGCCAAGGCCGAAGAAGCTTCGAGCCTGCTGCTGAGGCTCGGCGGGAGGGTCACGCCTGAGCAGTTCGATGACGCATCAGACGACGCTGCACTCGCGGCCTGAGGGAGGGTGTCATGGGCAGATCTGTCAGCTATCCCAGCGGCGCTATCGTCGCGTTCACCGTGCTCGAGGTCGAAGCCGAAGACGATTGGGAATTCGAGTACGAATGGCTGCGCGAGGACTTGCGCGAACGCGCAGCCCGAGCTTTCCCGTCGCTGATCCCCCATGACGGCTGGCGCGGCCGGGAAGACCGGATCCTTATGCGCAATGCCTACGCCGATTTCGGCGTATCGATCTACGGAGGGCTGGTGGCTGTCTGGATCGTCGAACGCGAAGACGGGGCCTATTGGGACGCCGATTGGCGCACGGCCCGGTCACCGCGGGCACAGCGCTGGCTGTCTGGACTTGTAACGGTTTTGTGCCGGTCACCGATCTCATTATGCCACCTTGGCCTCGAATGCGAGCGGGCTGATGCCGCCCAGATATGAGTGGCGCCTGCGGGTGTTGTAGAACCCGTTAATGTATTGGAAGATGGCAGCTTCAGCCTGACGCCTGGTTGGCCATTTCTGCCGCCAGATCAGTTCTGCCTTCAGGGATTTGAAGAATGTCTCGACGGCTGAGTTGTCATAGCAATTGCCCTTGCCACTCATCGATGGGCGCAGGCCGTAGGCCTGCAGCTTCTTCTGATAATCGTAGGAGCAATACTGGCTGCCGCGATCCGAATGGAACATGCAACCAGGCGGTGGATTGCGCAGCCGCACCGCCATATCGAGTGCACGGATCGCCAGATCCTTCTTCATCCGGTCACTAACTGCCCATCCCACAACGCGCCTGCTATGCAGATCAAGAATGACAGCCAGGTAGAGCCAGCCTTCCTGTGTCCAGATATAGGTGATGTCGCCAGCCCACTTCTGGTTGGGCGCAGCGGCAACAAAATCCCCATCCAGCCAGTTGGCAGCAACACCCAAGCGGTGGTTGCTGTCGGTGGTGAGCTTGTGCCTGCGGGTGCGGACCGGCTTGATCCCGTTGAGGCGCATCAGTCGCCCGACACGACGCTCGCCGACAGCGAGGCCTGCCTCTTTGAGCTCCATCGTCATGCGAGGACGCCCATAGCTGCCCAGGCTCAGGCTATACTGGTCCCGGATGTGGGCCAGCACTGCCATGTCCGTGCGGGAACGCTGGCTGACCGGTCGCGTGCGCCACGAGCGATAACCCCGCGTGCTGATCTGCATCACCCGGCAGATCGTCTCGACCGGCCAGACGTGACGCCAGCTCTCCACGAACGCGAACCTCACGGCCGCTGGCTCGCGAAGAACTGCGTGGCCTTTTTTAGGATGTCCCTCTCCTCCTTGAGCACGCGGTTCTCAAGGCGAAGCCGTTCGTTCTCGCGGGCCAGATCTGCCTGCGGCGCTGACACCAGATCAGCTGGCCGATACTGCGAAATCCACTTGCCCAGCGTCGATTTACCAATGCCCAAATCCTTGGCCACACGCTCACGCGATAGCCCGCTGGTCAGTGCAATCCGCACCGCCTCCCGCTTGAACTCATCTGAATGCTTCATCATCTCGTCGGTCTCCTGTTGCGAGCTCTAAACGCTCAGGTGACCGGCACAAAACCGTTACAAGTCCAGTCCCAGATCGCATCCCGCTTCGATGCCATGTTTGGCGACTATGACTGCCTCGGGCATATGTCGAACGGCGAGGGGGTCTACACAAAGCGCGCAGCTTGAGGTTTGCGATTTGGTGAGGCGCAGCGGTTTGGGTTGCCATCCCTGACCGAGCTTTGCCGGCCGCTCATGGTCTGTCGCCATGCGAGAGAGGCCCTGGGCCAGCCGCCAGCCTTGCGCAACCCGGCTTGGGCGGACCCGTGTTGGCCTTGGCCCTTGGGGCTCAAGGCCTGCCCGCGCCAGCCCGCCAAGCCGGGTTCCCCCTGACGGGTGCGCAATCCTGCCTGAATGCTGGCCCTGACGGGCTCTCGCTGGCGCAGCCATGAACGGGTGCGTCGGTGTCATGCCAGTCAGGAGGACATTCTCATGCACACATCATTCGCCGACCAACTCGCCGGGCTCGATCTTGCCGGCTTTTCCATCGGTCCTGCCCCCATATCGACAAGCGATTTCCCGGTTCGCGACGCGGTCGTCCAAACCCTCGAAGCGGTCTGGTCCGATCTTTTTGCCATGGTGTCCGGGACCGCTCTTGAAGCCGATGCCGAGGACCTTGGCTGGGCCTTCG
>JAIXRO010000140.1 GCA_027485145.1 Hyphomonadaceae bacterium
CAATCGCGTCAAGTGGGGCCAGCTCAGGGGCTTTGCAAGGCGCGGACGGAGATTTCCTGTGTTTTCAAGCTCGCAATGGCCTGAACAGCGGCAATCGAGGCTGCAAGGGTTGTGAAATATGGAATCTTCCGGGCCACCGCCGTGCGCCGGATCGAGGCGGAGTCGGCCAGGGAGGCGGCGCCTTCCGTCGTGTTGAACATCAGCTGCACGTCGCCGTTGATCATCGCGTCCACAATATGCGGCTGGCCTTCGAGCACCTTGTTGACCCGGCGAATTGGCACGCCGCTGGCTTCCAGATGGGCCGCCGTGCCGCTCGTAGCGATGATGGTGAAGCCCATCCGCACGAGGTTTCGCGCCGCTTCGACAGCGCCGGGCTTGTCGCTGTCGCGTACGGAAATGAACACCGCGCCTTCTTCCGGCAGGCGGATGCCGCCGCCGAGCTGGCTTTTCAGGAAGGCCATGCCGAAATCATCGTCCCAGCCCATGACTTCCCCGGTCGAGCGCATTTCCGGGCCGAGCTGCGGGTCAACACCCGGGAACCGCGCAAACGGGAACACGGCTTCCTTGATGGCGATGCGGCGCGGGTTGGCGTGGCGCAGGTCAAAGTCCGCCAGCGGACGGCCAGCCATCACCTTGGCGGCGATCGCGGCTATCGGCGCGCCGACCGCCTTCGCAACGAATGGCACCGTGCGGCTCGCGCGCGGGTTGGCTTCGAGGACGTAGATATCCTCGCCCTTCACGGCGAACTGGATATTGATCAGGCCCCGGACATTCAGACGGCGTGCGAGCGCGATGGTCTGCTCCGCGATTCGGCCCTGAAGGCTGGGCGACAGCGTGAACGGCGGCAAGGCGCAGGCGGAATCGCCGGAATGGACGCCGGCCTCCTCGATATGTTCCATGATGCCGGCGACGTGCACATCCCGCCCGTCGCAGATGGCGTCCACATCGACTTCGATGGCGTCGGAGAGGTAGCGGTCAATGAACAGCGAGGCATCGCCGGAGACGGCCAGCGCCTCGGCGGCAAAGGTGCGCAGGTCCTCGTCGGAGCGGGCAATCTCCATCGCCCGTCCGCCAAGCACGAAGGAGGGACGCAACATGACCGGATAGCCGATCTCGTTGGCCTTCACTTCGGCCTCCTCGACGCTGCGGGCCGTGCGCGAGGGCGCCTGGCGGATCCCGAGATCGTCGAGCACCCGCGCAAACTGCTCGCGGTCTTCGGCCAGGTCGATCGATTGAGGCGTCGTGCCGAGGATCGGCACCTTTTCCTTGTGCAGCGGGCCGGCCAGCTTCAGCGGCGTCTGACCGCCGAACTGGACGATCAGGCCGAGCAGTTCGCCGTTCGACTGTTCCTTGTGCACGATCTCCATCACATGCTCGATGGTCAGCGGTTCGAAGTAGAGCCGGTCCGACGTATCATAGTCCGTGGACACCGTTTCCGGGTTGCAATTGACCATGATGGACTCGATGCCGAGATCCTTCATCGCGAACGCGGCGTGGCAACAGCAATAGTCGAACTCGATGCCCTGGCCGATGCGGTTCGGTCCGCCGCCAAGGATCATCGCCTTCTGGCGAGTCGAGGGCAGGGCCTCGCAGTCAGGTTCGGCTTGCCCGAACGATGCATGTTCATAGGTTGAGTAAAGATAAGGGGTTTTGGCGGCAAATTCCGCCGCACACGTATCAATCCGCTTGTACACGGGCCGCACATTCAGCGAATGGCGCAGGCCCCGCACCCAGCCTTCGGCCTGGCCCACGAGTTCCCCGAGCCGCTTGTCCGAGAATCCCTTGGCCTTCAGTTCGATCAGTTCATGCGTGGTTCTTGGAAGGCCGTTCGCCTTGAGGGCGGCTTCGATCTTCACGATGTCTTCGATCTGACGCAGGAACCAGGGATCATAAGACGTGACAGCATTCACGTCCTCGACGCTGAGACCCATGCGGAAAGCCTGCGCGGTGACGCGCAGACGGTCCGGGGACTGAATACCGAGCGCCAGGCGCAGCGCGTCCTCGCTTTCGAATTCCATTTCGTTGAGGCCGGAAAGGCCTGTCTCCAGCGAACAGAGCGCCTTCTGCAGGCTCTCCTGGAAGCTGCGCCCGATCGCCATCGCTTCGCCGACGGATTTCATCGCCGTCGTCAGCACGGGCTCTGCGCCCTTGTACTTCTCGAAGGCGAAGCGCGGGATCTTGGTGACGACATAATCGATCGTCGGCTCGAACGAGGCCGGCGTCACGCCCGTGATGTCATTGTCGAGCTCGTCCAGCGTGTAGCCGACCGCGAGCTTCGCGGCGACTTTCGCGATCGGAAAGCCGGTGGCCTTCGAGGCGAGCGCCGAGGAGCGCGAGACGCGCGGGTTCATCTCGATCACGACGAGCCGGCCATCCTTCGGGTTCACCGCGAACTGCACGTTCGAGCCGCCGGTTTCGACGCCGATCTCGCGCAATACGGCGATCGAGGCGTTGCGCATCACCTGATATTCCTTGTCCGTCAGCGTCAGCGCCGGCGCCACGGTGATCGA
>JAIXRO010000162.1 GCA_027485145.1 Hyphomonadaceae bacterium
GCCTCTGGGACGATTCCGGCGTCTGGCGCGAACCGGCCCTTGCCGGGGCGCTCTACGCCGCAGTCGATCCGGACAATCTGGGCACCTTCCGGGAAACCTATGAACGGATCTATGGCCGCAAGCCGACCGACCTGTCGGCCGCCGCCTATGACGCCGCCTCGCTCGCCATCCAGCTGGCCGCCGAGGACAACATGAAACATGGCGGCGTGACCGATCCGGAAGGCTTCATCGGGGTTAACGGCCTGTTCCGGTTCCGGCTCGATGGCACGTCCCAGCGGGGCCTTGCCGTCAAGAAGATCGGCGGCTCGGGCGCCACGGTCGTCGAAGACGGCGTAACCCGCTTTCCTTCGACCGGCACCTGATCCGTTTACGGGTTGCCTGACGGAAAGCCCTTGCGGTGACTACCGACACGCCCCAAATCTGCGGCCTCCGGGCGGATAATCCGGTGTTGGCGGCGACCTTATGAGCAAGCGTGACTATTACGAAGTTCTCGGTGTGGAACGCGGGGCTGACGAAAAGGCCCTGAAAGCGGCCTATCGCAAGCTGGCGATGAAGTACCACCCGGACCAGAACCCGGGCGACAAGGCCGCCGAGGACAAGTTCAAGGAAGTCGGCGAAGCCTATTCCGTGCTCTCGGATACCCAGAAACGCGCCGCCTATGACCGGTTTGGCCATGGCGCCTTCGAGAATGGCGGCGGCGGCCCCGGCGGCAGCCCGTTTGGCCAGGGCGTCAATCCCGAAGACATTTTCCAGGACCTGTTCAGCCAGGTCTTCGGCGGCGGCTTCGCCTCGGCCGGCCGCAAGCGTGGCGGCCCGCAGCGCGGCGCCGACCTTCGCTATGATCTCGAGATCACCCTCGCCGAAGCCTATTTCGGCAAGGACGAGTCGATCCATGTGCCCCAGGCGGTCGCCTGCAAGCCGTGTGACGGCACCGGTGCATCGCCCGGCTCGAAACCGGAGACCTGCGAAACCTGCGCCGGCCATGGCCGCGTGCGCGCCCAGCAGGGCTTCTTCACGATGGAGCGCACCTGCCATATCTGCCAGGGCCGCGGCACCGTCATCCGCAAGCCCTGCAAGACCTGCGGCGGCGCAGGCCAGGTCAAGGAAGAACGCCAGATCGCCGTGAAGATCCCGGCCGGGGTCGAAAGCGGGATGCGCATCCGCCTGACCGGCGAAGGCGAAGCCGGCACCGGCGGCGGGCCGAAGGGCGACCTCTACATTTTCGTCGAAGTGGTCGAGCATGACATCTTCGAACGTGACGGGCCGAACCTCTATTGCCGCGCGCCGGTGCCGATGGCGACCGCTGCGCTTGGCGGCGATATCGAGATCCCGACCATCGATGGCGGGCGCGCGCGCGTCTCTGTGCCGGAAGGCGCGCAGACGGGCCGCAAGCTGCGCCTGCGCGGCAAGGGTATGCCTTCGGTGCGCCAGGGCGGACAGCAGGGCGATCTCTATGTCGAGATGTTCGTCGAGACCCCGCAGAACCTGACCGCCCGCCAAAAGGACCTGCTTCGTCAGTTCACGGAATGCTCCGGCGCGGACTGCCACCCGGAAAGCGAAGGCTTCCTCGGCCGCATCAAACGCTTCTGGGGCGGCGCCGACGGCGACGAGAAACGCCCGAGCTGAGCGGCCGGCCGTTCGTGAACCGAGCCGGATTCCTGCCAAATTAACGTTTGATGAAGTTCGGCGTTTCCGGTTTCGCCGCTCTTGCGGGCCCCTGGCCATCTCCCATATAGTCAGTGTGCGGACCGGGCCCCTCTGGCCGGCGGCGCTCTGAAAGGAGGCCACCTGCGATGTCGGACCGCATCGGGAATTTTCCGATGCCGGCTCGATGAATACATGCACCTCTTGCCGGCTTGGAGACTCCTGAAACCCATCAAGAGGAGACAACCCATGACCGCCCACTTCGTGCACGCACTCGCCCAACGCCATGCAGAGATCGAACGCAAGATCGAGCAAGCGATGCGATCGCCCGCGCCCGACTCTCTCTACATCTCGTCGCTCAAGAAGCTGCGTCTGGCCTACCGCGACCAGATACAGCAAGTGATCCGTGAAAAGCGAGCCCGCGCGGCGGAGCGGCGAAAGTCGCGCCTGATGCCACCGCCCCCGGTCACGGGCGACGCGGCTCAGCTCAGTCGGGGGTTCTGATCATGGCGCTTCAAACCTCGCCCATCGACGGCAAGCCGATGCGGACCGTCCGGCGCTACGGGCTCGAGATCGACGTATGTCCAACCTCCGGCGGTGTCTGGCTTGACCGGGGAGAACTCGAGAAACTCGTCGCGATCATCCGGGAAGACGCAAGCCAGGAGACGCCATCACGGGCGCGCCATCACCGGGACGACGACGATTTCGACAGCGATGACGGGCTCCACCGCAGCCGGCGCGGAGACCGCAAGTCGAGGCTGCTGGATATCTTCGACCTCTGATCTTGCGGCCGCCGCCTCTCCGCGGGGGCGGCGGCCCTTCCATCCCTGCATGTCTGGCATGACGTCCGGATCGGCCCGAACGGCCAAGGACGCCTTTGACATCATTGAAATTCGTGCGCTTCTGAACAGCGATGCGGACACGAACGACCAAGCCCGCCCTGACACTCGACTGGGCACAGACCTTCCTGCGCGAAGAAGCCGCGCGCATTGATGTCGATCCGCTGACCAATTCTGTCTTCTCGCTGGCCCAGACCCTGTTCCGCAAACTGGAGGCCGGCGAGGTCAGCCTTCAGGACCTCTCGAAGCTCGCCGGCGACGTGCATCTCGCCTTGATCGAGGCGCGCGCGGCGCAGTTCCGGGCGCAGCATGCGGGCGCGGATCCGGCGGAAGGATGGCGGCCCGTGAAGGCCGCGCTGGCGGCGCTCGCCGCGCAGGGCTTCGATGCGTTCCGGGCGGGCGTCGAAGCTGATACCGGCGGCATCGTGTTCACCGCGCACCCGACCTTTGCGCTGCCCCGCGCCGTGCGGATGGCGCTCGCCGGTCATGTTGTGCGCCCGGACGCCGCGAGCCGCGCGGCGCTGAAAACGCTGATCGAGACGGACGGGCGGCCGTGGAACCAGTCCATCACGCTGGAGTCCGAACACCTGGAAGTGCAGGACGCCCTTCGCCATGCGGCGGCCGCGCAGGGCGTCTATGCCGGCCTCGTGCTGACGGCGGCGCGCAAGGCGTTTCCGGATCGCTGGCGCACGCTGAAGCCCCACCTGCCGACGCTCGCCAGCTGGGTCGGGTATGATCTTGATGGGCGTACGGACATTCCCTGGTACCGGTCGGTGGAGTTCCGGCTCGGCGAGAAGGCGGCGCAGCTCACGCGCTATGCCGAGGCGCTGGAGGCCATCCTTGACGGCGTAAAGGCGCCGGCGGCACTGGCCGCCCTGCCGAAGCGGCTGGCGCGCGCGGCGAAGGCGGCGGAGGGGCACGCGAAGCGTTTCGGGCGCGACCTGACGCAGGCGGAGCATCTCGTCGAGGCGGCGAATGCGCTGACGGCCGGCAGTCCGGCCAAGCTGACGGATGTGCGTGAACTGACGGACGTGATCGATGCGGCGCTGGACGCCCTGCCCGATGAGACCGCCGCGCGGCTGATGGCGCTGCGGGCGCAGATGGTCGCGCTGCAGCTGGGCACGGCGCGCATTCACCTGCGGGTGAACGCCGCGCAGGTGCGCACCGTGATTGCGCGCGACCTTGGCCTCGAGACGGAGGACCGCGAACTGGGACGGTTGGCGCTGTCCGAGCTGTCGCAGAAAGCCCGACGGTCGAAACCGCTGGACGTGAACTTTGCCGATCTCGTGCAGGAGCAATCCACCGCGCGGCGGCAGTTCATGATGTGCGCGCAGATCCTGAAACACATCGATTCCGGCTCCGTCATCCGCTTCCTGATTGCCGAGAGCGAGAACCCCGCGACCGTGATGGGCGCGCTCTATCTCGCGCGGCAATACGGGGTGGACGGACAGCTCGACATCTCGCCCCTGTTCGAGACGCCGGAAGCGCTGGAGACCGGCGGGCGGTTCATCGAGCGGCTGCTCGATGAGCCGGAATTCCTCGCCTATGTGAAGACGCGCGGATACCTGTCGATCCAGCTTGGATTCTCCGACTCCGGACGGTTCATCGGACAGGTCGCCGCCAGCATGGCGACCGAGCGGATCCACAATATCATCGTGCGGGCCCTCGCTGCGCGGCAGGCGGATGTCGCGCTGCTGATCTTCAACACGCACGGCGAATCCATGGGCCGCGGCGGCTGGCCGGGCACGTTCCAGCAGCGCTTCGACCATCTGCTGACGCCGTGGACCCGCGCCGGCGCGAAGGCGCGCGGCGTGGCGCTGATGCACGAGGTGAGCTTCCAGGGCGGCGACGGATTCCTGCATTTCGCGACGCCCGAACTTGCCGAGACGACCTTCGCGGCCTGGTGCGTCAGCCAGCTGACTCCGCCGGACGAGACCGACTCGGACCCATTCTATACGCGTACGGATCTTGTCTGGGATTTCTACCGCGCGCTGCGCGGGTGGCATGAGCGGCTGTTCGCCAATGCCGATTATGGCCGCCTGCTCGGCTCATTCGCCAGCGGCCTGGTGGTGCGGGCGGGGTCGCGGCAGAACCGGCGGGCGAGCGGGCCGATCGGCCCTGCCTCCCTGCGCGCGATTTCCCACAACGCGACGCTGCACCAGCTCGGCATTCCCGTGAACTCCGCGGCCGGGATCGGCTCGTCGCTGCAGCGCGAGACCGAGCGGCTTGCGGCGCTGGTCAGCGAAAGCCCGCGGATGCGCAGCCTGATCCTGCTGGCGGCGCATGCGCGGCTGCGCACCAGCCTGCCGGCGCTGCGCGCCTATGGCAGCCTGTTCGATCCGGCGGTGTGGGTGGCGCATGCGCGCCTTGCGCCGCCGGAGAAAGCCAGCGCCTACCGCGCCGCCTACTATGTGCTGCGTACGGACGAAACGACGGCGGCGATCCAGCGGATTGCCAGCCTCCTGTCGATCGACCTTGGCCGGTTTGACCGGCTGCTCGCGCAGGTCGAAGGCGCCGCGCCCGTCAAGGAGCGCCATGAGAGCCGGCTGGAGCTGCACGTGCTGCATGCCGTACGCCAGGCACTGATCATGAAGGCGGTGGCGCTGGCGGGCAGCCTGCCGCGTATCTCCGAGCGCCACGATACGAGCCAGCGCGATGTGATCCGCATGGTCTGCGACCTGCGCCTCGGCGAAGCGGCAGGCGTGCTGGCGCGGATCTTTCCCCTCTCCGGCGCGCAGGACGAGAAGCTGGAGGAGCTGACCGAGACAGGATCGGGCCGAACGTCCGGACACGGATATGACCGCCTCCACCGCGAGGTCATCGGCCCGCTCGACGAGATCGACCGCAGCCTGCACAGCATCAGCCTGGCGCTGACACATGCCTACGGCGCGTTTGGCTGATCATTTTCGTCCCTGCAGCCGCGTGGCGTAGCCTTGCAGGTTCATCTCAGCCCCACCGATCGAGCTGCCCGGGACACTGAGGATCACGCGGCTGCGCCGGCGGTCGAACTGGACATGGAAGCGCGAGAGGAGGTCCAGGCCGAGGACCATGACCGGCTCGTCTTCGAGGCCAATTCTTTCGAGCAGGACCGGATCGGACACCATCAACTTCGGGTTCTCGATGAAAAAGTCCGCAAAGCGGATCTTGCGCACGGCAACGACCGAAAGATCCGCGCCGTCTCCGGTGATGCCGAGCAGGTGGCGCGTGCTGTCCTCGTCGCGGCGCATCTTCGCGAAGCGGGCGAAAGCCGAGTTGACATAGGATATGTTCGATCCGGTATCGATCAGGGCGCGCCCCGTCTTCCCGTTGATCTGTACGGGGATGAAAATGAGACCGCCTTCGACCGTATAGGGCAGCGAATCCGAATAGCGTGACCGGTAGACCTCCGGCCGTCCGTCATAAAGGCTGATCAGACCGTCCTCGAAGTTGAACTCCAGCACGTCGCCCGGAAAGGCAGATGCGGGCAGGACATTTGCGGCCGCGCCGGGCACGTCCATGTCCTCGCTATACGCGGCGCCGAACGCGCTAAGCCGCAAGCCGCCGATATCCATGCTGGCAATGTCGACGACCGGATAAAGCCGCTCTCCATTGACGCCCAGGATATTGACCTGGCGCGAGGCTTCGTCCGGCGGCACGACGCCGCTACCGGCCACTTCCCGGCTGTCGACCATCGCGAAGGTGGCGGCCGTGTCGACGACGCCCGTGGTCCGTGTGCGGTCATTGATCTCGACCTCGACGATCATGTGCTCAAGCGCGCTGATCCTGAAGGGGATCACCGTGCGGGCCGCGCCGGCCGCGAATGAGACCGGGGCAGCAAGGACAAGCGCGGCTGCGAAGGCAGCGGCCAAACGTTCTGGTCTGCGCGTCGGCAGCATCGTTTTCTCCCTGAAGGCAACATGCCATGAAACGGGCTCGCCGGACAGAGACGACAGGCGCAGCGGCTGACCCGGCGTCACGGCTTCCGGTTACGCTTACGTTCGCGTAAAGCAAAAATCAGCGACGCCCATAGCCCAAGGGCTGTCCACAAAGGGAGAACCATCATGGCAGAGGCCTATATCGTTGACGCCGTCCGCACCCCTCGCGGCATCGGCAAAGTTGGCAAAGGCGCGCTGGCGCACATGCACCCGCAGCACCTTGCCGCCACCGTCCTCAGCGCGCTGCGCGACCGCAACAAGCTCGACACCGCCACCGTCGATGACATCATCTGGGGCACGTCCAGCCAGCGCGGCGCGCAAGGCGCCGACATGGGCCGCATGGCCGCCCTCGATGCCGGTTTCGACATCAAGGCCTCGGGCGTCACGCTCGACCGTTTCTGCGGCTCGGGCATCACCACCGTCTCGCTCGCTGCGGCGCAGATCATGTCCGGCATGGAAGACTGCGTGATCGCCGGCGGCTGCGAAATGATGAGCTACACGGCGGCGACTGCCGATCCGAAATCCCCGCCGACCATGGACGTGGGCAACCTGCGCCTGCGCGCCAAGCATCCGCAATCGCAGCAGGGCGTTTGCGCCGATGCGATCGCAACGCTCGAAGGCATCGACCGCCAGGCGGTTGACCAGCTCGCCGTCGTCAGCCAGCAGCGCGCTGCCCGCGCCATTGCCGAAGGCCGTTTCAACAAGTCGGTCGTGCCGGTTTACAACGTGGACGGATCACTGGCGCTCGACCATGAAGAATTCCCGCGTCCGCAGACGACGATGGAAAGCCTCGCCGGCCTGAAAACCGTGTTCAACATGTACATGGACATCCCGGTCGATGACCAGGGCAACACCTATGGCAACATGGTGACGCGCAAGTATCCGCAGCTCGAAGGCAAGATGAACCACGTTCACCATGCCGGTAACTCCTCGGGCGTGGTCGACGGCGCCGCTGCCCTGCTGATGGTCTCGGAAGGCTATGCCAAGAAGCACGGCCTGAAAGCCCGCGCCCGGATCGTCGCCACGGCGAACATGGGCGACTGCCCGACGCTGATGCTGAACGCACCGGTCGCCGCCGCAAAGAAAGTGCTCGAGAAGGCTGGTCTGACGACGGACGATATCGACGTGTACGAGATCAACGAGGCCTTCTCGGTGGTGGCCGAGAAATTCATCCGTGACCTGAAGCTCAACCGCGACAAGGTGAACATCAATGGCGGCGCGATGGCGCTCGGCCACCCGATCGGCGCCACCGGTTCGATCCTGATCGGCACCGCGCTGGACGAGCTCGAGCGATCGGGCGGCCGCTACGGCCTCGTCACCATGTGCGCCGCCGGCGGCATGGCGCCTGCGATCATCATCGAGCGCATCAGCGCCTGAGGCGTCCCGCGAGGGACAGTTTGATCAACCCCGCCGGTTTGCGCCGGCGGGGTTTTTCGTTGGGCTCAGACGGTCTCCGGTTGGCCGCGCAGGAAGTGCAGGACCGCGTCTGTCTGGCCGGGTATGAAATGCCGCGCCTCTGGCAGGAAGCGGACGGTCAGATCTCGGACATTCGCTTCGAGGCGCTGGCGGGTTTCCCGGCTGTCGATGAACACATCCTTGCCGCCAAGGATGGCAAGCACCGGCATCGTCAGGGAACGGAGGGCTTCGTCCGTGATCTGCGGCAGGCTTGACCGGCGCGGCACGAAATGCGCGAAAGTCAACTCCAGCAGGTTCGCGATGGCGGCCTGCGTTTCTGACAAGGGCTCGGAGCGTTTGCCGCCGATGCGTTCCGTGAGCTTGCGCTGGCCCCAGGGGCCGAGCAGCAGGAGCGGCAGCGCCCAGAGCAGAATGTTGAGATTCCGGCCCACGCCGCCGGGGCAAAACAGGACAAGCCGGCTGACCTTGCCGGGACGGCGCGTCGCATAGTCGAGCGCGAGCCAGCCGCCCAGCGAGGTGCCGGCGATGGCAGGCGCGTCGATGCCGCGGATCCGGAGCACATCGTCCAGCCAGTCCGCGTGATCGCCGGTCTCCAGCGGCGGTCGGCCTTCGGCGCTTAAGCCGGCATCGCCGATGATATCGATACAGATGACGCGGAAGTGGCGGCTCCACGCGGCCACGTCGACCATCCAGCTGGCGGAGTTCGACGCGGTGCCGTGTAGCAGAACCAGCGGCGGCGCGTCCTCGGGGCCGCACTCGATGACGAAGGTGTCGCCCTGCCGGGTCGGTACGGTAAAGCGGCGGCTCTCCACCGGCCAGAGGCGCAAGGCCGCTTCATACCGTTCACGGACGATGCGGGCACCCTCAGGCGTTTTCCAGACAGAGGGCATGGGGCCTCACCCTTCCAGACACGAATCGACCAGACCGAGCAGGCCCGCCACATCTGACGGCGCACCGACCGCAATGACCTTCAAGGTGCGGTGCACGGGATCATGCGCGAGATTGACCGATAGCGGATTGTCACGGCGCGCGGGCCCGGCGGCGGCGCCCATCAGCGTGGCCGTCAGGCTGCGCAGGAGACGCTCGTCCACATCGGGGACGTCAACGACCGCCGTGACGCGCGCCTGCGGCAGGGTTTGCGCCACGCTGATCCCCGCGAAGGCGTCGAGATCGGTTCCAAGAATGCGGTATTGCTTGCCGACCTTTGTCGCGCGCAGGCGTCCCTCCCGGATAAATCGCAGGACAGTACGCGCGTGGAGCTGCAGGCGCTCGGCGGCGGCCTCAACAGAAAAGAGCTGTTCTGTCACTTAAAATACCTCTTATTTGTTTAAATAGTGTATTTTAATGATCATTCGGGAGTCAAGTGGTGCCCGGAGACGGCATCCTTGACTCGTGCCGCCGCGCGCCGCGTGACACGGAGGGCTGTCGGCGCTATCGCAGCGCCGATGATGGATGCAGTTGTTTTCGATACGCTTTTGCTGGCCCTGGAGGACGGGGCGGTGCCCCTGCCCGAGGCCGGGCCGATCCTGGTGCTGAATGCCGAGCCGGGGCCCTGGCTGATGCAGCTGCCGAAGGAGCGGGTGATCTGCCGGACGAGTTTCAAGCCCAGCCATGACGCGCTGCGCGCGGCGGGGTTCAACGTGTTGCCGGTGGATTCGGTCGAGCTGCCGGAGGCCATGCTCACCATCGTCGTGCCGCCGCGCCAGCGCGACCAGGCGCGGGCCCTGTATGCGCGCGCGCTGCTGGCGGCGCCGGAAGGCGGCTATGTGCTGGCGAGCCTGCCGAACACGCTGGGCGGCAAGACCGGCGAGAAGCAGCTGGCGGAAATCGCCGGGGACGCCGCGAGCCTGTCCAAGCACAAGTGCCGGGCCTTCTGGACGATCAAGGCAGACGCTGTGGTGAACCATCCGCTGGCGGAGGACTGGATTGCCGAAGACGCGATCCGCGAGATCGAGCCGGGCCTGTTCAGCCGGCCCGGCCTGTTCAGCTGGGACCGGGTGGACCCGGGCAGCGAGCTGCTCGCCGACAGCGTGCCGGAGACGGTGAAGGGCATCGGCGCCGACCTTGGCGGCGGGTACGGGTTTCTCAGCCGGGAAATCCTGATGAACTGCCCGAAGGTCGAGCGGATGGACCTTTACGAGGCCGAATACCGCGCCGTCGCCTGCATCCACGAAACGCTCGCCCCGTTCGAGGGGCGCTTTGCGGCGCATTGGGCGGACGCGCTGAACGACCTGCCGAAGTCGGTGTATGATTTCGTGGTGATGAACCCGCCCTTCCATACGGGCCGAGCCGATAACTCCGCCCTCGGACGAAGCTTCATCCACGCGGCGTCTCAAACCCTGAAGCCCGGCGGCACGCTCTGGCTGGTCGCCAACCGGCACCTGCCGTACGAGGCGGAGCTGAGCGCGTGTTTCAAGGAGCACGAGATGCTGGAGGATGAGGCGGGCTACAAGATCATCCGCGCCGAACGGCCTAAACGCCAGAAATGACCCGCGAATGAAGGACAGCCTGAAGCTTGCCAAATACCTGGCCGGGCTCGGCTATGGCTCGCGCAAGGAAGTGGCCATCGCCATTCGCGACGGGCGCGTGACCGGCGAAGGCGAGAGCCTGCGCTTTGACGGCGAGCCGATTGATCCACCGCACGGCCTGGTCATCGTGATGCATAAACCGGCGGGCCATACCTGCTCGCATGCCGATCAGGGGCCGCTGGTCTATGATCTGCTGCCGCCGCGCTACCTGAAGCGCGATCCGAAATTCTCCTCGGTGGGCCGGCTCGATGCGGAGACGACCGGCGTTCTTCTGTTCACGGATGATGGCGCGCTGTTGCACAAGCTGATCTCGCCGAAATCGAACCTGCCGAAGACGTATGAAGCGACGCTCGCACGGCCGCTGGAGGGCCATGAGACGGCGCTGTTTGCCTCCGGCTCGCTGGTCCTGCGCGGCGAGGACAAGCCCTGCCTGCCTGCGCAGCTGGAGGTGACGGGCGCGCGCACCGCGCGGCTGACGCTGACCGAGGGACGGTACCACCAGGTGCGGCGGATGTTTGCGGCGGCTGGCAATCATGTCGAGGCGCTGCATCGCAGCCGGTTCGGACCGCTCGGCGCCGAAGACCTGAAACCGGGCGAATGGCGAATCCTGAGCGAACCCGAGCGCCAGACACTCACCGGTTGAATCGCGCCCGTAACACCCCAGAAAGCAGATTGAAGCAGCAGGGCGTTCACGTGCCAGACAGCCGCGCTCAACTGCCACGGGACCGCGATTGGATTTAGGCTGGCAGGTGGCGCCTCGCTTGCATATAGGAGCCGGAACAGGACTTGAAGAGTTATCAATCCGTTTGAGGTTCGGCCGCGCCGGGCACAGGCGCCAGGCTGGGGGGCAGCAGGCATGACCGCGAGCGGTAAGCGTCTTGCAATCCTTCATAGCAAGCGGGCCCAGCCCGGCGCGCGTCATCACATGGTGATGATGATCGCTGACTTCCTGACGGAGATGGGCGTCGAGATTGTTCACCTGCATGGCACCGAGCGTTTCGAACCGGCTGATGCCGTGTTCGTGCATGTCGATCTTTCGGTGGTTCCGGAAGCGTATCTGAGCTTTGCGCAGCGCTATCCGAAACAGATCAATGCGCAGGCGCGCGATATCCGCAAGCGGGCGTTTGCGGATGGGCTCCTGGAATCCGGAGACGTCTATCCGGCGCCGGTGATCGTGAAGTCCAACCTCAATTATGGCGGGCTTCCGGAGCAGAATGAGCGTTCACTGCTGGAGCGTGCGTCGCAAAAGGTGCGAGGCTTGCTGAGCGGTTCAACGCCAACGCGCGTGCTGGCGAAAGAGGATTATAAAATCTATCCGAAACTGGCTGACGTGCCCGCCCAGTATTTTGACAGCGATCACATCGTCCAGAAACTGATCCTCGAGAAACGCGGCGAGATGAATCTGCTGCGCGAATACTTCTTCCTCGGGGATTGTGCGTTCGAGAATATCGAGAGTTCAGCCGAGGTGATCATCACTGAAGACGATCACGTCTCTTGTCTGCCATTTGCGCCGCATCCCCGATTGCTCGAGATCCGCAAGCGGCTCCATCTCGACTATGGCAAGATCGACTATGTGATGACGCAAAGCGGTCCCTTCGTCTTTGATGTCAACAAGACGATCGGCCTCGGGGAGTTTGGAAACAACGGCATGTTTGCGCAGGACGTTCTTGACATGCTCCGCGCCTTTGCCGGCGAGATCCGCCGCATGTTGCACGATTGACGTGCCGCTACCGGGACCTGAACCGGCCTTCAAGAAATGATATCGCTACCTGCTCGATCCCCGGCGGGCGACCGGCAGCGTGCCAAAGCAAGGCGTGCGCCGTTACGTAGGTCAGCGCTCCGGTGGATGCGAGGATAAAGGCGTGTGACACCCATTGCGTGAGCCCCTCGCCCGGGCCGCCGAGCACCAGCCCGCGTACGGCCAGAACCGCAGCGGTCATTGCGCCCGCGGCAAGGATCGTCCGCCCAAGGACGGAGACCTGCTCCAGCCGCGAAAGCCCCGTGATCCTGGAGACGGTGTGGATACTGAAGACATACCAGCCGAGCGCGGTGAGGACGCAGGCGCAGAGCCCGCCGATGAGGCCGAAACTGAAAATGCCGGCGGTCAGCACCGGAATGTGCAGCAGCGCCGAGATCAGCTTGTAACGGAACAGAACCTTCGGGTGGCCGAGCGCATTGGCGAGCGCATTGCTGAGACCGGAGATCAGGTAGATCGCCGTTATCGGGGCTGAAAAGGACAGAACCAGCGCCGCGATCGACCAGTCCGGACCAAGCGCGACCGCGATGATCTCGTGCGACAGGAGCGCCATGCCGGCGCACACCGGCAGGATGATGGCAAAGCCGATGTGGACGGCGCGCAGGTAGGCCGCGCGCACGCGGCCAGCGTCTTCCTGGATCGAGCTGAAGGCGGCAAACAGGGTACGTTCCATCGGGGCGTAGAGCACGAGTTCGAGGCGTTCCCCGAACTGCGAGCCGACGGCGTAGGCGCCGAGTTTCGATGTGCCGAGGAAGCGGCCGATGGAGAAGGTGGTGGCCGCGTCCCGCACGCTGTCGGCGACATTGCCGAGACCAACCCAGACCGAGAAGCCGAAAAACTTCCGGAAGGAGGCAAGGCTGAACGCCGGCAGCTGGGGCCGCAGGATGTAGGACAGGAGCGTGCCGGCGAGCGCCGACGCGACGACGCTGAGCGGCAAGGCCCAGTAGCTGCGTGTGGCCCAGGCCACGCCAACGACGACGGCAAGCGAAACGGCCTTGGTGACGACATCGAGCAAGGCTTCACGCCGGAAATCCATGTCGCGGACATATTGTTCGAACCAGGAATTGCGCAGACCCGCGACCAGCGGATAGGCGGCAAGGCCCATGACCAGCCCGGTGAGCCTTGGATCTCCCGCGATCAGGGCAACAGGCCAGGCAGCGGCCATCATCAGCATCGAGACGATGGCGCCGCGAAGGACGTTGATGGTCCAGGCCGTGTCGAAATCGGCCTTGGTGGCGGTTTTCATCTGAACGAGCGCCGCGCCGACGGGCAGGTCCACGATTGCGCTGGCCATGGCGCCGACACTCGCACCGATCGCCATCAGACCGAAATCCTCAGGCACGAGAAGGCGCGCCGCGATGAGCGTGCTGGCAAGGCCCAGCACGTTGCTGACAAGGCGGCTGGCGAGCAGCCAGGAGGTGCCGGTCAGGATCTTGGACGTCAGCATCGGCGCCCTGCTCCTCGCCGGGACTTCCGCGGCGGCGCGGATCGCAGCGTCCGAGAGGCGTCAGTGTCTTGCATCAGTCTGAAATCCGGGCACGGCGGGAGGATCGCCGGAAGGTGCAATATAACGGCCAGCTGCGAAGCGAGGGTTAACCGGCCCGGCAAACCGGCTAGCAGTCGCCCGTGCGGCTGCCGGAACCGGCCGTGCAGCGCCGGGCCGGCCGCCGCTGGAATGATCCAAGTCCCGGGCCGTGACGTATCGCGGTGCAACAACTCAGGAGTTCTCCATGCGGGCCACAGTCCTTTTCGCTGCGATGTCGTGCGCCTCACTTCCCGCCTTCGCGCAGGCCCCTCAGCCTGCCGAGGGCTGGCAGGTCACGGTTGGCGCGGGCAGCCTCTATGCGCCGACCTACGACGGCGATGACGACTACGCCGTTTCCATCCTGCCGAACATCCAGTTCAAGTATGGAGACCAGTTTTTCGCGTCCGTGCAGGACGGCATCGGATACAACTGGATCCAGTCGGAGACCCTTACGGCGGGCCCGATCGGCCGCGTGAAGTTTTCCCGCAACGAGGATGGCGACCAGGCCTTCGCCATCTCGGGCGGCGGCACGAACGACCTGCTGGGCCTTGGAGACGTGGACACGAGTTTCGAACTCGGCGGATTCCTGCGCTATGGTCAGGGTCCCTGGTCTGCGGGCGCGGAGCTTCGTCAGGCCGTTTCGGGGCATGAAGGCCTTGTGCTGGACCTCGACGCCGGCGTCGGCGGTGTGATCCGGGGCTTCGGGCCGCCGGTCATCTGGTCAGCCGGCCCGCGAGCCACAATTGTCGACGAGAGCTACAACGCAGCCTATTTCGGCGTCACGCCCACCCAGTCGGCTGCGGCTGGCCTGCCGGTGTACGAGGCCGGCGGCGGCACAAACAGCTATGGCGTCGGCGCGCTGGGCATCATTCCGCTGGACCGCGACTTCAAATGGACGGTGGTCACCTTCGCCGGATATGATCGGCTTTCGGGCGATGCGGGTGACAGTCCGCTTGTCACCCTGCGCGGCGACGCCGACCAGTTCAGCGCCGGGGTCTTCATCAGCTACACCTTCGACTGACCCGGATCGGGGGCCGGGCGCCGCGCCCGCCCCCTAGCCGCGGTGCCAGCCAGCGGCTATCTCCCCGGCATGGCCCAGCCCCCCCTGATTTCCCTCACCGGCGTTCGCCTCTCCTTTGGCGCAACCACCCTGTTCGAGGACGTGACTCTGTCGCTGTCCAAGGGCGAGCGCGCAGCCCTTGTGGGGCGCAACGGGGCGGGCAAGTCGACCCTCATGAAGATCATCTCCGAGGTGATCGAGCCCGATTCCGGGTCTGTCTGGCGCCAGCCCGGCATCACCTATGCCACCCTGGCGCAGGAGCCGGACGTGCGCGGCTTCGACACCGTGCTCGACTATGTCGCCGAGGGCCTGGGCGGCGCCTACATGGCCGAGGCGGAGATCATGGAATTCGGTGTCGATCCGTCAGCCAACCCGATGAAGCTGTCCGGCGGCCAGAAACGTCGGGCGGCGCTTGCCAAGGCGTTCGCACAGTCGCCGACCATCCTGCTGCTGGACGAGCCGACGAACCATCTCGACGTGCCGATGATCGAATATCTCGAAGGCCGGCTGAAGGCGTTCAACGGCGTCGTGCTGGTGGTCAGCCACGACCGGCGGTTCCTCGAGACGGTGTCGACCAACACGCTCTGGCTGCGCCAGGGCCGCGTGCTGAAAAGCCCGGAAGGCTATCTGAAGTTCGACGAGTGGGCCGAGCAGATCGAGGAAGAGGACGAGCGCCAGCTGCGCCGGATGACGACGCAGCTGAAGGACGAGCAGCACTGGCTCGCGCGCGGCGTGACCGGGCGGCGCAAGCGCAACCAGGGGCGGCTCGCGCGGCTGAAGGACATGCGCGTGCAGCACTCGCAGATGCGCAGCGCGCTGAACGATCGCAAGAGCACCGCCGAATTCAGCGCCGATGCCGGCACGTCGATGAGCAAGAAGGTGATCGAGGCAACCGGCCTGTCGAAAACCTATCAGACGGCGGACGGTCCGCTGGTTCTGGCGAAGGATCTCAACCTGCGCATCCTGCGCGGCGACCGGATCGGGATCATCGGGCCGAACGGCGCGGGCAAGACGACACTGGTCCGCCTGTTGCTGGGCGAGATTGCGCCGGATGCCGGCACGGTGACTCATTCGAAGACGCTGCAGGTGACCTACCAGGACCAGACGCGCGATCATCTCGATCCGAACGGAACGATCTGGGACGCGCTGGCACCGATGGGCGGGGATTCGATCAACGTGCAGGGCAACCAGCGCCATATCGCGGCCTATGCGAAGGATTTCCTGTTCCGCCC
>JAIXRO010000093.1 GCA_027485145.1 Hyphomonadaceae bacterium
GACCGAGTAGGGCGGGAAGTTGTAGTGCAGCATGAACTTTTCTTTGCGAGTCCCGTCCAGGCCTTCGATATATTGTTCGTCGTCGGACGTTCCGAGCGTCGTGACGCAGATCGCCTGCGTTTCACCGCGCGTGAACAGGGCCGAGCCGTGCGTGCGGGGCAGGAAGCCTGCCTCGGCGACGATCGGACGGATCTGGTCGAGCTTGCGGCCGTCGATCCGTTCGCCGGTTTTCAGGATGTCGCCGCGAACCACAGAGGCTTCGGCTTCCTTGAACGCGGTCTTGAACAGTTCGCCCGACATTTCGCCGGGCGCCTCTTCGGTGCCGACGAGGGCGGCTTTCGCCTTGTCGCGGGCCGCGCCGACAGCGGCATAACGCTCGCCCTTGGCGGTGATCTTGTAGGCTTTCGACAGGTCCTTGCCGACGATCTTCTCGATCGCCTTGACGGCGGCGGAGTTGTCTTCGGCCTGGAAGTCGAACGGCTCTTTCGCCGCTTTTTCGGCGAGCGCGATGATCGCGTCGATCACCGGCTGCATGGCGTCATGGCCTGCGACCACGGCGCCGAGCATGATTTCTTCGGAAAGCTCATAAGCTTCCGATTCCACCATCATCACGGCGTCGGACGTGCCGGCGAGGACGAGGTCGAGATCGGATTCCTCGATTTCGGCCTGGGTCGGGTTGATGACATACTTGCCATCGATATAGCCGACGCGGGCGGCGCCGATCGGGCCCATGAAGGGGGCGCCGGAGAGCACGAGCGCGGCGGACGCGCCGATCATGCCGAGCACGTCGGCATCGTTCTCGAGGTCATACGACAGAACGGTGATGATGACCTGGACTTCGTTCTTGAAGCCGTTGACGAAGAGCGGGCGGATCGGCCGGTCGATGAGGCGCGAGGTCAGCGTCTCTTTTTCGGTCGGGCGGCCTTCACGCTTGAAGAAGCCGCCGGGGATGCGGCCGGCTGCGAAGTATTTTTCCTGGTAGTTGACGGTCAGCGGGAAGAAGTCCTGACCGGGCTTCGCCGATTTTGCAAAGACGGCGGTCGCGAGGAGCGTGGTGTCGCCATAGGTGACCATGACGGCGCCATCAGCCTGACGCGCCACATGGCCCGTCTCGATCGTGAGTGTGCGGCCGGCCCATTCCAGCGACACGGATTGCGTATTGAACATGTCTGTCTTTCTTTCACATACGAAAAGCCCGCCATGGCCCTATTGCCTGGCGGGCCTGGTTTTCGGACCTAGCGGCGGATGCCGAGTTCCGTGATGAGCTTCGTGTAACGAGCTTCATCCTTGCCCTTGACGTAATCAAGGAGCTTCCGGCGCGTGGCGACCATCGTGAGGAGGCCCCGGCGGGAATGGTTGTCTTTCTTGTTGGCCTTGAAGTGGTCCGTCAGGCCGTTGATGCGCTCCGTGAGGATCGCAACCTGGACTTCCGGCGAGCCCGTATCGCCCGGTTTGGTGGCGAACTTCTTGATGAGCTCTTGTTTCTTTTCAGCGGTAATCGACATCGAAAAAGCCTTCTTGCATCGCGCCCGCGAGCGCTGGGTTCAGTAATCGCCTGAATTGGCGGGGTTTTTTTGGGAAAGGGCCTGATCAGGTGGCCACAGCCGGGATGTCGTCCAGCAGGGTCAGATGGCGGGCCGCAGCCCCAAAACCGGGCTTATGACTCAAATGGGGGGGAATGGGAAGAGCTTGGGGTGATTCCGGCGCCAAACCGGGTAGAGTCCGCAAGGAATCGCCCCCGGAGCGCATCATGCCCGAAATCACTCCCCTCCCGTCCGACATCGCGCACATCATCCAGCTGGCGATTGCGCCGGTGTTCACGTTGGCGGGCATCGGCGCGCTGCTGAACGTGATGGCGAACCGGCTGGCCCGGGTGGTGGACCGGTGGCGGGCGCTGGAGGAAGGCCTCGCCTCAGAGGACGAACCCGCCCGGCGCGCGCACCATACCGAGCTTGGCGTGCTGGACCGGCGCATGGTGTATATCCACCGCGCGATCGCGCTGTGCACGCTCGCCGCGCTGATGATCTGCCTCGTGATCATCCTGCTGTTCACCGGTCAGCTGATCCTGATCCCGGTGGCGACCGCGGTGTCGATCCTGTTCGTGGTCTCGATGAGCCTGCTCGTCGTCGCGCTGGTCTCCTTCTACATTGAGGTGACCATCGCGAGCCGTATCCTGCGCGTGACGCGGGCGGTGCTGGAGGCGGGGAAGATCAGCAATAATGGCTGAGACCCATATTGCGCCCCAGAACGGAGCGGCTGTCTTCTACCTCGTCCGACATGGCGAAACGGAATGGAATGCCGCTGGCCGCTACCAAGGCGCAAAGGATTCGCCCTTGACCGAACGGGGGTGCGCGCAAGCGCGCCAGACCGGGCGCAAACTCGCCAGCGTCATCAGAGGCCGCTCACCCCTCCTCGCCTATGTCAGTCCGCTCGGCCGCGCTGCGCAGACCGCTGCCTTCATCGCCGAGAGTCTGCCCCTCGATATCCGCGTGGAACCGCGGCTCGCTGAAATCTCGGCGGGCGCCTGGGATGGGATGTCGATGTACGAAATCGACATGGAGTACCCCGGCGCGCTCAGCGGGAGCGGTCCGCACGACTGGTATTTCTCGGGCCCGGGCGGCGAGACATTCGAGGCCGCGTTTGACCGGGTGTCCTCCTGGCTCGGTGGCGCCACGCAGCCGGCGCTGATCGTCACGCATGGACTCGCGAGCCGGCTCGTCCGAGGCGCCTATTGCGGTCTGCCGAAACCCGACATGCTGCACTTGCCGGTACCGCAGGACGGGTTTTACCGGCTGGCGGGAGGACAAGCGAGCTTTGTGACAGCTGACTGAGGGCATCTGGACTTCCCGCCTTGCAGGTGAAACGCTGCGATCAAAACCGGGGAGGACACAAAATGCAAGTTGCCGCTTATGCCACTCAGGGGCCGACGGACCCGCTGAAGCCGTTCGAGATCACGCGGCGCGACCTTCAGGTCGATGATGTGCTCATCGACATCACCCATTGCGGCATTTGCCACAGCGACATCCACTCGGCGCGCAATGAATGGGGCCGGGCAAAGTATCCCTTCGTGCCGGGGCATGAGATTGTCGGGCGAGTGAACGCCGTCGGCCCGAAGGTGACGAAGCACAAGGTGGGCGACCTGGTCGGCGTCGGCTGCCTGGTGGATGCGTGCCTGAAATGCCCGGCCTGCCATGACGGCGACGAGCAGTATTGCGAGAAGGGTTCGGTCGGCACCTATGGCGGCACAGAGCCGGTGATCGGCGGGCCGACCTATGGCGGCTATTCGAAACAGATCGTGGTGCGCGACGAGTTCGTGCTGAAGATTTCCGAGAAGCTCGATCCCGCTGCCGCCGCGCCGCTGCTGTGTGCCGGGATCACCAGCTGGTCTCCGCTGAAGCACTGGGCCGTCAGCAAGGGCGACAAGGTGGGCGTGATCGGCCTCGGCGGGCTTGGCCATATGGGTATCAAGTTTGCGGTCGCGCTCGGCGCGGAGGTGGTGATGATCACAACGTCGCCGGAGAAAGGCGCGGATGCGCGGCGGCTGGGCGTATCGGACGTGCTGCTCTCGAATGACCGTGAACAGATGAAAGCGCACAGGGGCAGTTTTGACTTCCTGCTCAACACCGTGCCGGTCAAGCACGACCTCAATCCCTATCTCGGGCTGCTCGCGCGCAATGGGACAATGGTGATCGTCGGCGCAATCGAACCGCTGGAGCCCATGCATGGCGGCATCCTGCTGGCGAACCGGCGCAGCGTCGCGGGCTC
>JAIXRO010000188.1 GCA_027485145.1 Hyphomonadaceae bacterium
ACCCGCGTTTGCTTCGCCCGCGCGCGAGACGCCTCGTCCTTCGGAGGGTTCACGCGTATATCCTTGAACTTGACGCGGTAACGGAAGGGATCGCTTTCGGACATGGGCCATCATAATAGGGAGCACCGCTTAAAGATGCCACAACCAAGTGACAGGCGGACACGCATTGAGGAAATTTTGACCGAAGCCTTTGCACCGGCTTCGCTGAGCGTGATCGACGACAGCGCCAAGCATGCCGGGCATGCCGGCGCGGCGCCCGGCGGCGAGACGCATTACGAAGTCGAAATTGTCGCGGAGGCCTTTGCCGGTCTCAGCCGCGTGCAAGTCCAGCGGACCGTCATGCTGGTGTTGCAAAAGGAGTTCGATTCCGGACTCCACGCCCTCGCGTTGAAAGCATCCGCGCCGGCGGCGCAAAGCTAGGCGAGTTCGCGCGTCAGGAAGGCCTCGATCGAGGCAAGGTCCGCATCCGGATGAATGTAGGCCGCCCCGATCCCCCGCGCGAGGATCAGCGGCACGCGTCCGCCGCGCGCTTTCTTGTCCTGCTGCATCAGCTCGGCAAGCCGTTTGCCCGTGAAGCGCGCCCGATCTCGGCCTTCAAGCGTTGAGGGCAGTCCAGACTCCGCCAGCACGTCCGCCACCCGGGCCGCATCCTTCGGCGGTGTCACGCCGAGCCCTGCCCCGTAGCGGAATGCCAGCGCCATGCCGAGCGCGACGGCCTCGCCGTGCAGAAGATCGGCCTCATAGCTGTTGGCCGCTTCCAGCGCATGGCCAAACGTATGCCCGAGATTGAGCAGCTGGCGCACGCCGGTCTCGGTCTCGTCTTCGGTCACGATGGCCGCCTTTGCCGCGCACGAACGCGCCACGGCATAACGCGCCGCCTCCGCGTCCAGCGCGAGGACCTTGCGCCCGTTCACGGACAGCCAGTCAAAGAACGGCGCGTCGTTGATCAGGCCATATTTGAGGATTTCGGCATACCCTGCTTTCATTTCCCGCTCCGGCAGCGTCCCGAGCAGCGCGGTATCTGCAATCACCAGCCGCGGCTGATAGAACGCACCGACCAGGTTCTTGCCCCGAGGTGTATTCACCGCCGTCTTTCCGCCCACGGAGGAATCGACCTGTGCGAGCAGTGTAGTCGGCACCTGCACGAACCCCATGCCGCGCTTCATCAGGCTGGCCGCGAGCCCGCCCATGTCGCCGATCACGCCGCCGCCGAACGCGATCAGGATATCGCCCCGGTCCGCCCCGCCCGCGAGCAGCCAGTCAAGCACATGGCCAAGCTGCGCGAACGTCTTGGTCTGCTCGCCCGGCGGCAGCGCCATCCAGGTGAGCGCGATCCCCGCCTTGGCGACGGCGCCTTCGAGACGCGCCTTGTGATGCTGCATCACCGTCTCGTCCGTCAGCACGAACGCACGCGGACGCTTTACGAGCGCGGACAAGCGCGCGCCCAGTTCCGACAGCGCCCCGTGCCCGACAAGAATGTCATAGGCCCGCTCGCCCAGTTCGACCCGGACGGTTTCAAGAGACAATGCGCGCGTCATTCCGGTGTCCATGTCTGCAGCGCCTTCAGGATCGACGCCACGGTGTTGGTGTGCGGGCCATCCTTGGACTGCACATTGAGATCCGCCTGCGAGTAATACGGCTCCCGCTCGGTCACCAGATGCGACAGATGCGCCTTGGCGTCCGCCCGCTTCAGCAGCGGCCGGTTGTCGCGCTTCTGCACCCGGCGCCACAGCGTCTCCAGATCGGCGTTCAGCCAGACGGTGACCGCCTTCTCTTTCATCAGGGCCCGCGTCTCGGCATCGATATAGGCCCCGCCCCCGGTCGCCAGTACATGCGGCGGTAATTCCAGCAGGCGCCGCAGCACCTGTTTCTCGCCGCGCCGGAAGTCAGCTTCCCCATGCTTTGCGAAGATGTCCGAGATCGACAGGCCCGCCGCCTTCTCGATTTCGGTGTCGCTGTCATAGAAATCGCGGCCCAGCTTTTCCGCCAGCCGCCGGCCGACCGTGGACTTGCCCGCGCCCATCAGGCCGACAAGCGCAATCGTGCGCCCTTCATAGGGCAGCGGGGGGTTCGAAGGGGCGCTTTCGTCCGGCATATCCCTCTCTTACCCGGCGTTGCACGCCTGTCCTAGACCTGCCACATAGACGGCGTATTCGGGCGGCAAGATTCGCCTCAAGAACCAGCTTTCCGGGACCCCTTCTCATGCGAAACATCCTGATCGGCCTTGTCGTGATCATCGTCGCCGTGCTCGGCGCGACTTGGTGGCTGGGCCAGCAGGCCGTCAAGAACCCGCCCCCGGACGTGGAAGTCCGCATCCCCGTCGAAGGCGTGTTCTAGTCGTCAGCGGCGCTTTGAGGGTCCTTTAATCCTGCTCGCTTAGCCTGGCGGGCATGTCAGACACCCACCGCATCGGCGCCTTCCTTGAAATGATGTCCGCCGAGCGCGGCGCGAGCCCCAACACGCTCGACGCCTATGGCCGCGACCTCCTGGACGCGTCGGAATTCTGCAACGGCCGCCTGATCAAGGCCAAACCTGCCGAACTCGGCGCCTGGGTGAACGATCTGGCGGAACGCGGCCTCGCCCCGGCCTCGCAAGCGCGCAAACTGTCCGCCCTGCGCCGCTTCTTCCGCTTCCTGTTCGAGGAAGGCGACCGCAAGGATGACCCGACCGCCCGGCTCGACGGCCCCTCCCCGGCCCGCGATATCCCGGACGTCCTCTCCCGCGAGGAAATGAAGGCCCTGATCTTTGCCTGCGGCCGGGACACCCGCCTCAGATGCCTCGTCGAGCTGCTTTACGGCGCCGGCCTGCGCGCGTCCGAGCTCGTCTCGCTGACGATCGGCAGCTTGCCCCGCCGCAAGGGCGACCGCTGGGTGACGAGCGACATCATCATCCGCGGCAAGGGCGGCAAGGAACGTCTCTGCCCGCTCGGCGGCCCGGCACTGGTCGCCCTGTCGGACTGGCTGGCCGAGCGCACGGATCCGGATGTGAAGACCCGGGCCGAGGACTACGTCTTTCCGTCACGAGGCGCGAGCGGCCACCTGACCCGCCGCCGCCTGGGCCAGCTGCTCGAAGGGGTTGCCGCCGAGGCTGGCCTTGCCCCCGCGCGCGTTCACCCGCACGCCCTGCGCCACGCCTATGCCACGCACCTGTTGCAGGGCGGCGCCGATCTGCGCGCGGTGCAGATGCTGCTCGGCCATGCCGACATCGCGACGACCCAGATCTACACCCATGTGCTGACAGACGAACTGCAGGAACTGCTGGAAACCGCGCATCCGATGGCAAACTGAACGCCGTCAGACGAGCGTTTCGCCGCTGCGCGTGTTCACCCATAGCGCGTGGATCACGCCCGGCAGCCAGCCGATGATCGTCAGCACCACATTCAGCAAGAATTGCCAGCCGATACCTTGCCTCAGCGCCACCGCGACCGGCGGCAGGAAAATGGTGAGCAGGATCATCGTGAGCGACATGGCGGCGGCCTTTCCGGGATTGCCGACGAGTAACGCCCGAGCGCGGCAAATGTTCCCGTGATGCGCCGGGATTTGACGCCGCGCAGCCCGCGCCCTAATCCTCCGCCCGCAAAACTCAGGGGCCTCTCATGTCACAGAAAACGCCGCGCAATTTCTTCAAGCCCCTCTCGATCGGCGCGCCCGAGCCGATGCGCGACCTGCCCGTGCGCCTCGAACGGATGATCCACTTCGTCCCGCCCCATCTGGATAAAGTGCGCGCCAAGGTGCCCGAACTTGCGCCCACTGTGGATGTGGTCCTCGCCAACCTCGAGGACGCGATCCCCGCCGACGCCAAGGACGCGGCCCGCGCCGGCGCCGTCGAGATGGCCAACATGTATGACTGGCAGGGCAAGGGCACCGGCTTCTGGAGCCGCGTGAACTGCCTCAACTCCCCCTGGTTCCAGCAGGACGTGTCTGACCTCGTCCTGAAAGCCGGCCACCAGCTGGACGTCATCATGCTGCCCAAGGTCGAAGGCCCGTGGGACATCCACTTCGCCGACCAATACGTCGCCCAGCTGGAAGCCCAGGCCGGGCTGAAACGCCCCATCCTCTTCCACGCCATCCTCGAAACAGCCGAAGGCATGGCCCGTGTCGAGGAGATCGCGCTCGCCTCCCCGCGCATGCAAGGCATCTCGCTCGGGCCCGCAGACCTCGCTGCAAACCGCAAGATGAAAACCACCCGCGTCGGCGGTGGCCACCCCTTCTACCGCGTTATCGATGATCCGAACTCGGACGGCGCCCCGCGCGCCAGCGTCCAGCAGGACCCCTGGCACTACACCATCGCCCGCATGGTGGACGCCTGCCGCATGGCTGGCATCAACGCCTTTTACGGCCCCTTCGGCGACATTGCCGACTCCGAGGCCTGCGAGCAGCAGTTCCGCAACGCCTTCCTGCTCGGCTGTTCCGGCACCTGGTCGCTTCACCCCTCGCAGATCGCCATCGCCAAGCGCGTCTTCTCGCCGGACCCCGCGGAAGTGAAATTCGCCCGAAAGATCCTCGCCGCCATGCCGGACGGCACCGGCGTCGCGATGATCGACGGCAAGATGCAGGACGACGCCACCTGGAAACAAGCTAAAGTCATCTCCGACCTCGCGGACCTCGTCGCCGCGCGCGATCCCGACCTCGCAGCGGCGTATGCGGACTAGCGCCCTCGCCGGGAGGGGCAGGGCGCCGGGCAATAAACGAAGGCAAGCGGGAACCCGCGCGGATGCTGCGCGTTTAACGCATGAGCGAACGGCTCAAGCAATTGCGATTCGGGCCGGCGGGGCGTAGACCTTTTCAATACGGCCCCACAGGGAGCTTCGTTCGCGAAGGCGACACGCTATGCCGACCAAAGCCCAGAAAACTGATCGAAGCAAAGCCGAAACGGAACGGCTCAACCAGCATTACCGGCATCTGCTCGAAAGTATCGAGCAGGGATTCTGTCTGATCGAGATGATCTATGATGAGGCGGGTACGGCGATCAACTACCGCTTCCTGGAGGCCAACCGGGCCTTCGAGCGGCATACCGGCATCCGCAACGCGGTTGGCAAGACCGCGCTCGAAGCCGTTCCGGACCTCGAAGCGCACTGGATCGCGACCTATGCCGAGGTCGCACGAACTGGCGCGGCCCTGGCCCTTGAACAGGGTTCGTTGGCAATGGACCGCCTGTTCAAGCTCGACGCGGTCAGCATCGACGGGGCCGGGTCGAACAAGGTCGGATTGATCTTCAGCGACGTCACCGATCACCGGCGCGCGGAACAGCGCTTGATCAAGGGCGAGGAGCGGCTGCGCCTCGCCCTCGAAGCGGGCCGCATGGCGGTCTGGGACTGGAGTTTCGAGAGCGGCGAGAATATCTGGAATGACGCCATGTACCGGATGCTCGGGCTACAGCCCGAGGCGGCGCCGGCATCGCTTGAATCCTGGATGTCCCGCGTGCACCCGGCAGATCTGCCGGCCGTTGAATCGCTGTTTGCAGACAGCCTGAAGGCGGGCGGCGAATTCCATCTGGAATTCAGGGTCCTCGGACAGGGCGACGAAATCCGGTGGGTCTCCGCGCGCGGCCGGACGAATTCCGACGCCGAAGGCATCGTCACCCGCTCCTACGGCGTCATGACCGACGTGACCGAGCGCAACCTGATCGACAACGACTTGCGCGTCTCGGAGACGCGCTATCGCCGGCTTTTCGAATGCGCCCACGACGGTGTCGTCATTCTCGATGCCGGCACGCGCAAGATCATCGACGCCAATCCCTTCATGACGAAGCTTCTGGGCTACAAGCATGCGGAGCTGGTCGGCAAGGAACTCTACGAAATCGGCCTGCTCAAGGACGAGGCTGAAAGCAAGTCCATGATCCGTGCACTGAACAGCCGGAACCAGGTCCGGTATGAGGACCTGCCGCTCGAAAGCCGCACAGGCGTGCACAAGGAAGTCGAAGTCATCGCCAACCTCTACAACGAAGGTGACCGGCTCGTGATCCAGTGCAACATTCGCGACGTCACCGAGCGGAAGATCGCCGAGGAACATGTCAGCATGCTGATGGCCGAGGTCAATCACCGCGCCAAGAACCTGCTTGCCGTGGTCCAGGCGATTGCCAACCAGACCGCCAGGGAAGGCTCACCGGCCACATTCTCCGCCCGGCTCTCTGACCGCATCGTGGCACTTGCTGCAGGCCAGGACCTTCTCGTGCGCAATCAATGGCTCGGTGTCGAGCTGTCCGACCTGATCACCGCGCAGCTGGACCATTTCAGGGATTGGATCGGAACACGTGTGATGCTGGACGGCCCGGTCGCGGAACTCACGCCCGATGCCGCGCAGGGCATCGGCATGGCGCTGCACGAACTTGGTACAAACGCCGCCAAGTACGGCGCGCTGTCGAACGATACCGGCAAGGTTCTGATCAACTGGCAGGTTACGAAGGGCGCCCATCCGAAGTTCTCCATCACATGGCTGGAGCGGGGCGGCCCGGCAGTTCAGCCCCCGACCCGCGCCGGCTTCGGGCAGACCCTGATCGGGCGCATGGCCCAGGCGTCGGTTCAGGGCACGGCCGAGATCGACTTTGCGGAAGCAGGCGTAGCGTGGAGCCTGAACGCGCCCGCTGCAAACGTGCTGACCCGGTCAAGCCTGGGCCGGACATGAGCGCACTTGCCATGACCAGTCGCCCGACACTGAAAGCCCGTATTCTGATCATCGAGGACGAAGCGATGATCGCCTTCGGAATCGAGCAGACCTTGCTTGCCGACGGATTCGAGATCGCGGGCATCGCCGCCAGGCTTCCCGCCGCCCTGGAAATGATCGACCGCGGCGCATTCGATGGCGCGATCCTGGACACGAACCTCGCCGGCGTCAGCGCCGGACCGGCAGCGGCCGCGCTGAAATCAAGCGGACGGCCCTTCATCATCGCATCGGGCTAACCGCCAAGCCAGCAACCGGAAGTCTTCCGGGGCGCGCCGTGCATCCAGAAACCTTATCCGCCCAGACGCCTCGTCGAGCTGCTGCACGAGATCCTGCCACTGACCCGTAAATGATCACATTCGCCTGAATGGCGATTGTACTTGCCGGCAACAAGCCTCCCGCTATGCGCTGACGCTCCGTAAACATTGTTGCACAGCCAGAACCACTTTAGGGTTCCGGCCGGGAGGCGCACACGATGGCAAAACACCTGATCCCGGAGACCGGGCATAGCCCGAACCTGCAACGCTGGTTCGACTGGATGGCGCACGATCACTCGGCGGACGGCCTGTCGCCGTTGCTGGCCAATGAGGTCGTGTTCAAGAGCCCGGTGGTCCACACGCCGCAGGAAGGCAAGTTCATTACGATGGGCTACCTCCTCGCTGCTGGCCAGACGCTCGGCAATGACAGCTTCCGCTATACCCGCGTCTTCGATTGCGGGGACCGCGCCGTGCTCGAGTTCGAGACCGAGATGGATGGCATCGCCGTAAATGGCATCGACATGATCGAGTGGAACGCAGACGGTCAGATCACGGACTTCAAGGTCATGGTCCGCCCGCTGAAGGCTGTGAACGCCGTGCACGCGGCCATGGGCGCGATGCTTGCCAAGATGAAAGCCGGCGCGTGATTGCACCGGTCCTGGATACGCCGCGCCTCCGGCTGAGACCGGTTGAGGCCGCCGACCTCGACGCCGCGGCGGCGATGTGGGCGGACGAAGGCGTGGTGCGCTATATCGGCGGAAAGCCGCGTACCCGGCAGGAAGTCTGGTTCGCCATGCTGCGCGGCGCCGGCCTCTGGGTGCTCAAGGGCTATGGCTACTGGGTGATCACCGACCGGGAGACGGGCGAGTTCTACGGCGAAGCCGGGTTCGCCGATTTCCACCGCGGCCTTCCGGTTGATCTCGTGCCCGGCCCCGAAGCCGGATGGGCCTTTGCCAGCGCCGCGTGGGGCCGAGGCATCGCCACCGAAGCGGTCGCCGCGATGCACACATGGCTTGGCACGCAGGCTTTCCGCTTCAGTTCGTGTGTGATCGAACCCGCCAACAAGGCCTCGGTGCGCGTGGCTCAGAAACTCGGCTATGTGCCGACCGGCGACACGCTGCTCGCGGGCACGCCAGTAACGGCTTACCGGCGCGGGGCCTGACGATCCTGGAATTCCGGCTGGTCCTGCGCCTCGCCGATCTGCTGGATGGGCCGCCAGGCGCGCAGGAAGTCGAGGAAAGCCGCCTCCGGCAAACCGGGAGAATAGAGGAAGCCCTGCGCCATGGTGCAGCCGCGGCGCCGAAGGAACTCCGCCTGTTTCGTGGTCTCCACGCCTTCGGCCACGGTCTTCAGTCCGAGCGTTTCAGCCATCGCGAGAATCATCTCGACAATCGCGGGGGCCTGCCGGTCGGTCTCGAGCGCAGAGACAAACTGCCGGTCGATCTTGAACACATCGAACGGCAGCTGGGTCAGTGTTGCGAGGTTCGAGTGGCCCGTGCCGAAATCGTCAATCGCGAGCTTGGTGCCCATGGCCCGCAGCGGCGAGATGAACTCGGCCACGCGGGCCGGATCGTTCACCGCCATGCTCTCGGTGATCTCGAGCTCCAGCCGGTTGGGATGCAGCCCGGTCCGGCGCAGCACAGCCATGATCGAGTCGGTCAGGTCCTGGTTCTGGAACTGGCTCGGTGACACGTTCACCGCCACCGTCACATCGAAGCCTTCCAGCTGCCAGGTCCGCGCCGCCTCGCACGCCGCTTCCAGGATCTGCATGCCGATCGCGTCGATTAGGCCCGCCTGCTCCGCCACGGGAATGAAGGTCGCGGGCGAGATCAGCTTGCCATTCGGCCGCCGCCAGCGCGCCAGCGCCTCGGCGCCCGTGATGCGGCCGGTCTGGAAATCGATCTTCGGCTGGAAGACCGCCTTGAACTCCTTGTTGCCGACCGCATCGCGCAGTTCGGCCTCGAACCGGTAGCGTCCCTGCACGATCCGCGTCAGGCGCGGCGTGAAGAAGCGGAACCCGGATTGCGCCTCCGACCGCACGAGGCGCACGGCGAGTTTGGCGTGCTGGATCAGCTTGGCGAACGTCTCGCCGTCTTCCGGCGCCATGACGATGCCGCCGGAAATCGTCATCTTGACCTGCCGGGTCGGCAGGTCAAACGGGTCAGCAAACGCGCCGCGCAAGGCGCGGGCGACGGAAATCACATGGTCGCGGTTGATCGCGCAGGGCAGGTAGAGCACAAACTTGTCGGACGTCAGCGCCGCCAGCATGCTGGACCGCAAGGCCACGGCCGTCGGATCACCCAGCTCGGCCAGCGCCGTCTGCAGTCGGCGCGCCGCCGATTCCAGCAGCGCGTCCCCGTGCGTAGGGCCCACTTGCTCAAGGAGCTGGCCGAACCGGTCGATATCGAGCAGCAGGAAAGCGGCCGGCTCTTCAAAGTTCGCGTGGGGCAGCGTGGCATTGACGTGACGCTCCAGCGCGATTGCGTTGGGCAGGCCGGTGCGCGTGTCGAGGTAGGCAATCGTGCGCAGCGTCTCGTTCTCCTTGCGCAGCCGGCGCACGGTCCGGATGGTCGCCACCCGCAAACGGCGCAGCTCCGGGAACTGCAGGTCTTCCAGCGCCGCCGTCGCGTCCTGGCGGCTCGTCAGCATGTAGGCCGTGAACCGCTCGAGAACCCATTGCAGGTGCTTGGCGCCCAGGAAGGCGCCGCCGGTTGAGATCAACAGGCACGCAAGAAATATCCCCGCCGCTGCCGGCGCGGGCATGATCAGGCTGTAGGGCTGTCCGAGAACATAGGTGCGGTAAGCGACAGACACGGCGACGGCCGACGTGAACAGGATGACCGCCAGGGCGGCCCCCAGAATTCCGGCAAACACCGGGATGGACACATTGCCGGTCAGGCGACCGATCACCGATGACGTCTTCACGCGCGCGCCGCCCCAGGCTGGATTCGCAAACTCGTGAACAATCTGCACGGTAGATGTTTAGGAATCCGTGAAGATGATGCGCTAGCTGTAGGGTTTCCAAGGGACTATATGCCTGTCATGACCCAGACCCGCACCGCCACGCTTGCCCGCAAGACCAAGGAAACGGACATTTCCGTGACCGTAAACCTCGACGGGACAGGCAAATCCGACATCCAGACCGGAATCGGCTTCTTCGATCACATGCTGGACAGCCTGTCCCGCCACTCCCTGATTGACCTGACCGTGCGCTGCAAGGGCGACCTGCACATCGATTTCCACCACTCGGTGGAAGATACCGGCATCGTCATCGGCCAGGCGATTGCCCAGGCGCTCGGCGATTTCGGCGGTATCACGCGCTTCGGCCACGCCTATATCCCGATGGACGAGACGCTGACGCGCGCCTCGGTGGACCTCTGCAACCGCCCCTACTTGATCTGGAAGGTTGATTTCCGGCGCGACAAGCTTGGCGAAATGGACACTGAACTCTTCAAGGAGTTCTTCCACGCCCTCGCCGGCAATGGCG
>JAIXRO010000190.1 GCA_027485145.1 Hyphomonadaceae bacterium
CTCGCGGAACAGCTTGCGGTCCTCGGCCATCTCGATGGACTCGGCCTTCGCGCCGATCAGCTCGACACCATACTTCTCGAGGATGCCGGCATGGTGCAGGTCGAGTGCACAGTTCAGCGCCGTCTGGCCGCCCATCGTCGGCAGCAGCGCGGCCGGCTTTTCGATGGCGATGATCTGCTCGACGATCTCCGGCAGGATCGGCTCGATGTAGGTTGCGTCCGCCAGGTCAGGATCGGTCATGATGGTGGCGGGGTTCGAGTTGACCAGGATCACCCGGTAACCCTCGGCCTTCAGCGCCTTCACGGCCTGCACGCCGGAATAGTCGAACTCGCAGGCCTGCCCGATGATGATCGGACCTGCGCCAATAATCAGGATCGAGGAGATGTCGGTGCGCTTCGGCATGGGGGTCTCTCCTCGGTGGGCGGGCAAACGGCTGCCCTATAGCGGGGAGTCGGGCGGGGGGGCAAGGACTACGATGTTTGTAAAGACAGGGATCGCGCCGGAGAATCCTTTTGCGAGCGCAAGCGTCGTGAAAACACCTAGCACATGGTTTCCAATCATGCGCCGTCTTGTCACTGTTCGCTTCGCGGCACTGCCCGCCCTCGCCCTCTCGGGCTGCATTTCGATCGGGGCCGAAACGGAACTGCCGGTCGCCCCCGCCGCTACGGACGTCAAAACCGTCGAAATCGTAGAGGAAGTGCGCGCACCACGGCTTCGCCCAATCTCTTCATCCTCTACATGGACGGCGCCAAAGTGCAGACCGTGATAGGTGGATTCATGGGCTTCGCTGGGGCGCCGCAGGTCATCGTGGTGTCCGAAGTCAGGTCATCCGGCGCATCCCGGCGCTTCGCCCACCTGCAAGGGCAGGCGAGGCGCCGTTACACCTCAATAGCGATAGCGGTCGTTCGGATACCGGTCGTAAGCGTCCACCTTGCCGTCGCCATCGGTGTCGCGTTCGTCCGCCTGGTCCTTGATGCCTGGCGCGTCGCAGTCTTCGGACTCGATGCAGCCCTTGGTCGCGCCCGCTGCGCCGCCCACGACCGCGCCGATCACGGCGCCTTTGCCGGCGTCACCGTCGCCAACATTGTTGCCGATGACGGCGCCGGCGACTGCGCCCGCGGCGGCGCCATAGCCCGCGTTGCGTTCCGTGGTGCCGCTGGCCGTGCAACCGGCGAGCAACGCGGCGCCTGAGGCGGCAAGAAAGAGTAATGATCGCATCTGTCTGATCCTTCGAGTCTGACACCCGAAGTCAGAACGCGCACCGGCCGCGGGGGTTCCGTGTAGAGAAGTGTCTAGCGGATGAGAACGGCCGCCCGCTCAGGCTCGATGGTCATCGGAACGTCCGTCCGGCTGGGGTCGAACTTGATTTTCAGCGCGCCCATGTTCTCGAGCTCGATCTTGTCGGCGACAAGCTGGAGCAGTGGAGAGGCCTGGTCCGCCGCGCCCTTGCCGGCGATCGCAAATTTCTGACGCGGGACATAAATGGTGCCGACCATCGAAACCGCGCCGGAACCCGTCAGCCGCGAACGCTGGGCCTTCTTGCTCTTGAGCGCAGCATGGCGGTTTTCAGCAATGCTGAAGCCGGCCGTTTCTCCTGCCGTTGGCGCGGTGACCGTTGCCCGGGCCTGATCCAGCACCGAGAAGGTGGCCTTGTCGCCATGGAAAATGATGGTCACACCTTCGCCCGTGAGCGTTGCTTTTCTTCGCACGATCAATGGCGCGCCGACGATGTGATAGATACCGGGTTTCAGACGCACATTGCCTTGCGCAATGTCGAGTCCGGCATAGGTGCCGGGCGACAGAGTGGTCGTTGGCGACGAAGCATAGGCGTCTTTGGCATAGAGACTGTCGGGCAGGTTATCGACGATGCCCAGGACCTGCGCGACCTCCATGATGTGCATGCCTTTGGCCACGCCTTTGGTGAACACGCCTTTCTTGTCGAGACCGCTCGGTGAATTCGGACCTCCAACTGCCAGCATCAGTGTATTGAGACTGGCGGTGACCAATTGGGTCTGGGCATCGCTGAGAGGTTCGCCGCTCTTCAGGGCAGCGGCCAGCAACTGCGCCTCAGCTTTCAAAGCCGGCGTTCCTACCGTTTTCAGAAATTGGTTCGAAAGTGCGACGACGTTTGGCGTCTTGTTCTTGCCGGTAGCTGGAAACGGGTTCGGCGCAGCTTTGCCTGGCAGGGGCGCCTGCCATGACGCCAGCGGGTCCGGGATCGGATCGCAGTTTTCTTCCGGGCGCGGCGTGACAATCGCCGAAGCTACAAACGCACTGCCTGCCGAGCAGAAATACTTGGTCTTGGCGGTACCGCCCTTGAATTCCATCGAGCGCGTGTTCGGCGAATTGGTCCAGACGATACAATTCTCGGCGGTCAGGTTGGACATGCCCGTCGTGCTGAGGCCGGTATCGTTGGCATTCAGGCCGAGAATGCAGAGCGGAAAGCCCCAGGTCGCGGCCGCAGCAGCAGTCCGCTCGATCCCGATATTCGCGTTGCGGCCCGCCATCTGCGCCGCCGGGTTGGCCGGCGTGAATTTCAGAGCGACATCGATGACGGTGCGCTGGCCATAGGCGTCTTCGGTGATCGCGCCGACATCCAGCTTGACGATCGAAAAGTTGGCGTTGGCCATGGCTGCAGCTGAAGCCGCCTGTTCGGCGGCGGCCAGCCGGTCGGATGCCTTGGGTGAGGGCGTGTTGATGAACGCGGTCGCGCCCGACAAAGCCGATTCATCGGCCGTGATCTGGAGGTTCGAGGCTGCCCGGCTGTCGAGACCCAGCGCGATGGCGGCGCCAACGAGAGCGATGATGGCCACGAGCGCGATCACGAACATCGGCATCACCGATCCGCGGTCATCTCCGGTCCAGTCGGCCGGGGTCAGGAGGCGCCCAGAGTGTGTCATCCGGTGTCAGGCATACCTGAAACCGTCTGATTATCGGTTAAGCCGAACGGTTAAAATTCAACGCAGACGGATCAGGAGCCCTCAGGAAGCTGGGTTTTCCGGCCGGTTTCTGTAGCAGCCAGATCAGGTCCAGCGTTTGGACAGGCGCTGCCCGATCACGTCGATTTCGCCTTTTTCGGCGCCCGCGTACCCGGTTACGGCGTCCGCCACGAAGGGGTTGTCGAGGCGTTCCTGGCCAAATGTGCTCATCGGCCCATGGCCGGGCACGAAGCGCATCTCGTCACCCAAGGGCCAGAGCTTGCCTGTTATGGAATCGATCAACTGCTGGTGATTGCCTCTAGGGAAGTCCGTGCGCCCGACCGAGCCGCGAAACAGGACATCGCCAACGAAGGCGAGGGCGCCTTCCTGGCTGTAGATCACCACATGCCCCGGTGTATGTCCGGGGCAGTGGGCGACGCCGAACTTGTTCCCGGCGAGCTCCAGCACATCGCCATCATCGAGATAGCGATCCGGCGTGACGTTCTTTCCGTCCGTGATGCCGTACCGGGCGCCCTGCGCCTCGATCTCGTCAAGCAGCCACTGGTCGTCCTTGTGCGGTCCTATGATCGGGCAGCCGGTCCGCTCGGCGACGGCGGCGGCGGCGCCGGCATGGTCCAGATGGCCGTGGGTCAGCCAGACGGCGACGATCTTCACGCCGAAATGCTCTGCCGCGCCCATCAGCCGGTCGACCTCGCCGCCCGGATCGACGAACACGCCTTCCATCGTCTCGGTCGACCAGATCATCGACGTGTTCTGCTGAAGGGGCGTCACCGGAACGATCCGGATCTCGAGTTTCGGGGCGTTGGATGGTGTGCTCATGCGCGCCAACATAAGGGGCTCCGTGCCGGACGGCAAATCCGTTCAAGCCGCTTTCCCTTGCCGGAGGCCTCGGTTAACAAAAGGCAGACGAAAACTTGCGCCGAAGGATTTCCGCCGATGAATCGGGACGAACGCCCCATCCGCGCCAACGGACTTGGCGACATCTTCCAGGGCCGGTTCGCCATCATCCTCGTCGCCCTGGTCGGCCTGTTCGTTTACTGGCAGGCCAACCAGAAGGAAGTGCCCTTCGCGCCCGGCAAGAAGCAGCTGAACACGATATCGGTGGAGCAGGAGGTGAAGCTCGGCGAGCAGTCCTACCTGCAGATCCTGCAGGGCGAACAGCAGCAGGGCAACACGGTTCTCTGCGCCGACGAAGCGAGCTGTACCGGCGGCGCGCGCCAGCTGACAGAGACGGTCCGCACCATTGGCGCCCGGCTGGAAAAGGCCGCGCTCGAACTCGAAAACGAATACCGCGAGAAGGGCTATGACATGCCCGGCGTGGTCGAGAAATTCAACTGGACCTACTACGTCGTCGACTCCGCCACGCCCAACGCCTTCTGCCTGCCGGGTGGATATGTGGCAGTCTATACCGGCATTCTCGACATCACCGGAAACTATGATGGCCGGGTGTCGCTCGAAGATATCAGCGACGAAGACAAACTGGCCGTCGTCATGGGCCACGAGATCGGCCATGCGCTGGCCCACCACGGCGCCGCGCGGATGAGCACGCAGCAGGTGCTGCAGATCGGCCAGATGGCGGTCGCAGTAGGTCTCGGCGACATGAGCGCGGGCCAGCAGCAGATGGTCATGCAGGCCTTCGGCGTCGCGGCGCAGGGCGGCTTCCTCGCCTTCTCGCGCGATCACGAAACGCAGGCGGACAAGATCGGTCTCGATCTGCTGGTGCGCGCCTGTTACGACCCGCGCGAGGCGCCGGAACTCTGGGAGCGGATGGGCGAGATCGGCAAGGGCGAGCGTCCGCCGGAATGGATGAGCACCCACCCCGCCTCGGAAACCCGCGCGGAGAATTTCCGCAAGTGGATGCCGGACGCCATAGCCGAATACGAAGCCCGTTGCGGCCCGTTGCGCTGACGCCCGGATGCCCACAGCGCTCAACAAGAGTTTTCGAATGGCGCTCGACGAAGCGAAGTCGGGTCTGACGCACGCCTTCCGGGCTGAAAAGGAAAAGGCGTCAGCGACCGGCGCGCTGGGGCCCAATGGACTGTTCATCGCGCTGCAGGTTCGTGCGCAGGAACAGGCTGACCTGTTGGCCGGCCGCCTGATCGAGGCGGCAGACAACGTGATGGCCCGTCAGGAACTCGACAGCGAGGCGGCGCGGGCATTGGCCGACGAAATCTTTGATCAGTTCATCCAGTTCGTCCTCCAGAGCTACGAAACCGAAAACCGGCTCCAGTCGCAGGCCCGCAAGGTCAGCGCGCCGCCCATCCATTCGTCCCTGTTCCGCATTTCCCGACAGCGCCTCAGTGCAGGCTTCGCCGAGACCGGGGAGCGCGCGGCGCCCCTGTCCCGGCGCCTGTCGCAGCTGTTCGGCAAGCTGCGCGGCGCGGGTTGAACGCCGATGAAACTCAAAACGGCTCCTGCTTTTCAGCAGGAGCCGTCAAAGGGCCATTCCCCATGTCTGGACGGCGCAAGCGCCCCCCAACCCTTCCAATGTGCGTCTAACTTCTTGAACCTGAACAGATTGCAACAAACTCCCGCGAGCCGCTGTAACGCTCGCGTGACCGGTCTGGACGGCGCACCGAGCCGCCCATAGCGTGCAAGCTGGAGATCATGGCGGAGTGTGAATGCAATCTCTTTATTGGGTGCTCACCTGGGCCTGCCACCGCAAATGCGCCCACTGCTATGACGACCGCTTCCGCCCCTACGTGCGCGGCGCCCTCACCGATGTCGTCGCCGAAGGACAGCGCGCCTACGAACGCGTGCTCGCGAACCTCCCCGATGACATGAGCTGGACCGACGAAGCCGGTAAACGCCAACCCACGCTGATCGTGCTTGCCGGCGGAGAGCTGCTGATCGACGGCGTACGCGAGGAGCTGTTCTACCCGGCGCTCGAGGCTATCCAGCGACGCTGGCCAGACGCCCCGCCGCGCCTGTCGGTGCAGACCACGGGCGACATCCTTGAGCCGGACCACATCGACGCGATGCTGTCACGCGGGGTCACCACGATCGCGATTGCCTCGATCGACGACTATCACGTCGGCATGAAGGGCGAGCGCAAGTTCCGCTTCATGGACAAGATCCGGGCGATGATGGCGGAGAAGGGTGTGCGCGAAGTCTCCCTCGGCGGCAGCAAGAGCGAGAAGCTCAAGTCCCCCGATCCCGCCGCCCGGCCGAAAAACGGAGAGCCGACCTTCCTGTTCTTCGGCGCGCAGCCCGATCTCTGGATCGGCGAACTCTGGCCGCGCGGCCGCGCCTGGGCCAACGGGCTGTCGAATGCGGGCTACGAGACAAATTTCTGCGCCCGCTGGTCGGGCGGCAAGAACTTCCTCAAGATGCACGAGGCCGGCAGCGAGATCGCCATCGAGCCGGACGGCTCGATCTATCCCTGCTGCCTGAAAACCAAGGCGCCGCTCGGATCCCTGGCCGAGGAGCGGCTGGAGGATATCCTTGAGAGCGTCGCCGCCTTGCCGGCCATCCAGGCGCTGAATGCCGGAGACCCGGAAGGCATGGGCCTGGCGGTTGGCTGGAGCCGCGAAACATTCCGCACGAAATCCGTCGACGTGGATGGCAAGGGACGCGAAGTCGCCAATGCCTGCCTCGGCTGCGATCGCTATTTCGAGGAACACCTCGGCGCAGAGCTCAAATCGCTTCGCGCGCATCGGCTCGCCAAAAAGAAAGCCGCGCAGGGGTCGCTTTGACAGCGGCCTGCGCGGCTTCTGGTTGGCAGTCCGGCCCCGCGAACGGGTCCCACCCAGCCTGCAAACTTTGAGTTGATTAAGTGGGACGATTTACCCACTAGAGAGCAGTTACCATTTTTTGATACCATTGGTATGTTTAGGCCTCAAGAGGCAAAAAGCATGGTCAAACGCACCGTCGCCCAGGCTGCCGAGACGCGGGACATCATCCTTCGCGTAGCGGGGGAATTGTTTGCCCGGAAAGGCTACCGCGACACCACGGTTACCGAGATTGCGGAAGCCGCCGGCGCCACAAAGGGCGCGCTGTTTCATCACTTTGCGTCGAAAGAGGAACTCTTCACCGAAATCTGGCGCAAGCTGCAGCTCGACATGGACGCCGAGGCGCGGGCGGCGGCTTTGGCTGCCATCGACCGGAAAGACGCGTTCGCTGCCTTTTTGGCGGGAAGCCGGGTCTATCTCGAGTGGGCTTCGCGCCCCGACTACCAGCGCATCGTGCTCATCGACGGCCCGTCCGTTCTGGGGCCTGCCCGCTGGCACGAACTGGAGTTCGACCTTGGCCGCGGAAGCCTTGTCGCGGGCACGACCTTCATCGCTTCGAAAGGGCATTTCCCGATGGCGCTGGCTGAACCCGCGGCCCTGATGCTGCAGGCGTCGCTGAACGCTGCGGCGTACGCCCTTTCCCTCGGCAAGCTTGGCATCACCCGCGAGCAATATCTCGACACGTTCGAACGCCTGCTCCGCGGCTTGCGCTGAGGCGAGGCGATCAACCCTTCCGCAGGATGTACTCAAGGTCGGTGATACCGCCGACCACGAAGCCATATTCGCCAGCCTTCTCGAAACCGTTGGCACGATACAGCGCCTGTGCCTTGTGGTTTTCACTCCACACGCCGATCCATTGCGGCGCATCCCCGTAACGTTCCGAAAGATAGTCGAGAGCGAGGGCGAGCAGCTGTTTGCCGATGCCGCGGCCGTGCTGCGCAGCGTCTACATACAGGCGCTTCAACTCCCCCTCGCGGGCCGGATCGGCATCGGGATGCGGCAGACCGACCGGGCAGGCCTGCAGGTAAGCGACGGCCTCGTCGCCGAGCCAGGCGATGCGCCAGAACTGATCGGGGCTCGCAATTTCCGCCGCCAGCACATCGTGCGCATAATTCGCGCACAGGAAAGCCTGCAAGTCGTCCGGCGGATAAAGGTGGCCGAACGTGTCCGTGAACGTCCGGGCAGCCAAAGCCGACAGGGCAGGGATATGGTGGGGCGCAACCGGCAGGATTTTCATGGCGCCCTAAACTTCTTCCAGCAGTTCCGGATAATTGTTGCGTACATTGCCAACCGCTGCGCCGATCGGCCAGGCCATCATGTCTTCGTTCGGGAAGGGCTCGAACAGGGGTGCCGGATCCCCCATCGCGGGATCAAGCCACCAGCCATAATTCTCTGGCGAGAGGATCACCGGCATCCGGTCGTGGATGCCGGCGGTGAAATCGTTCGGCTTGGTCGTAAGGATGGTGAAGGTCTGCAATTCCGATCCGTCGATCAGCGCCGCGTCCCAGAGGCCCGCCACGCAAAACCAGCGCCGGTTCTTCAGCTTGAAGGCAAAGGGCGTCTTGGATTTTCCGCTCACGGACCATTCGTAATAGCCCGAGATCGGCACCAGGCATCGCTTGTGCCGGAAGGCGCCCCGGAACACCGGCTTCTCATGCGCGGTTTCCGATTGCGCGTTGATCGTCGTGAACTTCTTTTCCGACAGCGGCTTGGTCCACCAGGACGGCACCAAACCCCATTGCATCGGCACCATCTCGCGCGCGCGGGTCACTTCGTTCAGGCGCACGACGGGATGGATTTGCGTCGGCGCGGCATTGTAGGTGGCGGCTGGCGGCTCCACGCCTTCGGGCGGTTCGCCATAGACATTAAGCGCCGCATAATACTCGGCCCAGGTCACACCTTCACGGAAGAAACGGCCGCACATGAAAGGGTGTCTCCGTGTGCGGATCTACTTCCCGCGATGGTGCCGCATCAAACCTGCAAACCGCTCGAACAGGTAGAAGCTGTCCTGCGGGCCGGGCGAGGCTTCGGGGTGGTGCTGCACCGAGATGATCGGCTTGCCCGCGACTGCGAGGCCGGAATTGGTGCCGTCGAACAGCGAGCGGTGGCTTTCCGTCACGCCCGCCGGGAGCGTGGCGACATCCACGGTGAAGCCATGGTTCATCGAGACGATTTCGACCTTGCCGGTGGTCATGTCTTTGACCGGATGGTTCGCGCCGTGATGGCCCTGCGCCATCTTCATCGTCCTAGCGCCGAGCGCGAGGGCGAGCATCTGATGGCCGAGGCAGATGCCGAGGATCGGGATTCCGGACGCAATCAGCTCACGGATCATGGCGCCAGAGCGCACATAGGTTGCCGCCGGATCGCCCGGGCCGTTCGAGAGCACCACGCCGTCCGGCTTGAGGGCCAGCACGTCCGCCGCTGTCGCGTCCCCGTTCAGCACGGTCGAGCGCGCACCAACATTGGCGAGGTTGCGCAGGATGTTCTTCTTGACGCCGAAATCGAGCACGACGGTGTGGAATTCGGCATTGCCCATCGGCACATGACCGAGACCCGGCTTCCAGAGCCCTTCGGTATGTTCGTAAGGGGCTGCCTGCACGACGTCGGCCGCAAGGTCCGCATGGTCGAGGCCCGGCCAGGCCTTGGCGGCGGCGATGAGCGCCGTGAAGTCAATATTGCCGCCTGGCTTGTGGCAGATCGCCGCCTTCGGCATGCCAAGCTCGCGGATACGGCGCGTCAGGGCGCGGGTGTCGACACCGGACAGGCCAATGATGCCCTTGCGAGCGAGCCAGGCGCCGAAATCTTCGGCGGCGCGCCAGTTGGACGGCGCCGTGATCCGCTCGCGGAAGATCGCGCCGCCCGCGGCGTGCGAGGCTTGCGGCGTCGACTCCTCGTGATCTTCCGGATTGGCGCCAACATTGCCGATATGCGGAAAGGTGAACAGCACGAGTTGCTGCGCATAGGAGGGGTCTGTCAGGATTTCCTGATACCCGGTCATCGCGGTGTTGAAGCACAGTTCCCCGGTTTGCGTACCGGCCGCGCCCGCGCCGTAGCCCGCAAACACAGTGCCGTCATCGAGGGCCAGGGCGCCGGTTGCGGTGGTGAGATCCTGCTTGTTGCTCAAAGACGGGCTCCCTCGCTGCGCCGGGCCAAACGGTGCGCTTATTGAGGCTGAGTCCTCAAGGCGTCAAGCAAACGTCATCAACCCAAGGGCTCTAAAACGCAGTTCCCTCGGGAACCCAACCTGCATACGCCCGTTCATAGCGTTCCTGACTCCCGAAAGGAGACGCCTATGAAAATCCTCTATGCGACTGTTGGGGCATTCGCGCTCCTGTTCACCGCTGCCTGCGGCAATGACGATACGGTCTTGTCGGAAACCCCTGCCACCCCGGAGACGGACACGGCCGATATGTCGGTGCCCGCCGCTCCCGCACGCAACATGTACGTTCTGGCGACCGGCGAGATCGAGGCGTCCGATCTCCTCGGCGCGTCGGTCCACGATATGGCGGATGCTGAAATCTCGGTCGTTGAGGACATCTGGCTGTCCGCGGACAATGCGGATGCGATGTTGATCCTGCGCGATGGCGGCGTGGCCGGCGTCGGCGGCGATCTTCGCCTTGCGGCGTTCGATGCCGCCACGATCGTGCCCGATGCCAGCAAGCCGGGCGACGAGCCCACCGTGATTGTCCGGTTGACCAAGGACTCGCTCGAAACCTTGCCGGCGTACAAGCAGGCCACGGCGGATGATTTCCGCCTCGCCTCCGAGCTGATGGGCAAGACAGTGACCATCAATCCGGGCGGCGAATCGGTCCGCATCCACGATCTGATCCTCGCGGCCGACGGCAAGACGAACTTCGCCGTGATCTCGCCTGACCTGATCAGCATGGAGCAGATCGTCGTGGACGGTGATTCCATCGTCTTGGCGCAAGGCGACGCGGACGGTGAAGTCGTCCTGGACCTGACGGCCACCACCCTGGCCGAAGCGCCGGGCTACAAGCGCGAATAGCGTCCTGCAGACCCGGAAGAGGCGGGGCCCTGTCGCGAGACGGGGCCCCTCCTTTTTGTGGGATGGTGAAATGCTTCGTTTCCCCGCCGGTCCGAAAGCGTTACTCTACTCGTATGTCCCAGCCCGTCCGTATCCCTGACGGCTTCGTCGAGGAGCTCAAAGCCCGTATCCGTCCTTCGGACGTGATCGGGCGCAAGGTCAAGCTGACGAAAAAGGGCAAGGAATGGGTCGGCCTGTCGCCCTTCACGAACGAGAAGACGCCCAGCTTCTACGTCAATGACCAGAAACGCATCTTCAAATGCTTCTCCTCGGGCACCGGCGGCGACGTCATCAATTTCGTCATGGAAACAGAGCGCCTCACCTTCATGGAGGCGGTCGAGAAGCTGGCCGAAGAAGCCGGGATGCAGCTGCCCAAGGCGAGCCCCGAAGCGGCCGAGGCCTACGACCATCGCAAGCGCCTCGTGGCGGCGTGCGAGGCGGCCGCCAACTGGTTCGAGGACCGGTTGCGCTCCGCTGAAGGCGCCGCGGCGCGGACCTATCTCGATGGCCGGGGCCTGTCTCCCGACGCCTGGACACGCCACCGGCTGGGCTATGCGCCCGATGACTGGCGCCGCACCCGCGCCCACCTGCTCGCCGAAGGCTTCACCGACGCGGAACTGGTGGCTGCCGGCCTGATCAAGGAAAGCGACAAGGGCGGCGAGCCGTTCGACTTTTTCCGCGGCCGCCTGATGTTCCCCATCACCGATGTGCGCGGCGCCGTCATCGCCTTCGGGGGCCGGGGCCTCACGCCGGATGCCAAGCCGAAATACCTGAATTCGGGCGATACCGAACTCTTCCACAAGTCGGCCGTGCTCTACCGCTACAAGGCCGCCCGCGAAGCGCTGGGCGCCGGTGAGGGCGGCGGCCTGATCGTCTGTGAAGGCTATATGGATGCGATTGCGTTGACCGAAGCCGGCTTCGGACAGGCGGTTGCCCCGCTTGGCACGGCGCTGACCGAAGACCAGCTGCAGCTGATCTGGAAAGCGGGACCTGAGCCCGTCATGTGCTTTGATGGCGACCGCGCCGGCCTTGGCGCCGCCTACAGGGCGCTGGACCGGGCGCTGCCTTTCGTCGAGCCCGGCCGGTCGGTCTTCTTCGTGCTGCTGCCGGACGGCATGGACCCCGACGACCTGATTCGCGCGCGCGGGGCCGGCGCGATGGCGGAAGAGCTGGATCGCCGCCTGCCGCTGTCGGAGCTGCTTTGGCGGCGGGAGCGGGACGCCGAACCGCTGGATACGCCGGAGCGTCAGGCGGGTCTGGAGGCACGGCTGATGGCCGCCTGCGGCCAGATCCGGCATGGCGGGGTCAAGGCCGCCTATGAACGCGATCTGAAGTCCCGCCTGCGCGATCACATGTGGGCCTTGCGGGACGCCAAACGCAGTGCCAGCTACAGGAAGGGCCGCCCCGCTTCGGGACAGAATCCCGCGGAAGGCGAAGATGCCCAGGCTGCCCTGAAACAGCGGCAGTTCGAGAAGATCGGCGGCCTGCGCTCGGTCATCCTCGCCATCGACAATCCGGCGCTTCTGGCCGCAGGGGCTGAACTGCTCGCCCAGTGGGCACCGCCGGATGAAGATGTCGCACACCTGCGCGATGCAGTTCTCGACCTTGCCAAAGACGGAATCCCCATTGACCGGACGGCTGTGGCCGCCCATTTAGGCAACTCTGGGCACATACGTGCCGCTAGCCTGCTCAAGAAATATCGCGGAATACCTCAGAAAGTGGCCGATGCGCCCGAGGTCCGCGAATGGCTCATCGCTCTGGAGCAGGATGTGGCGAAACGGCGTACCGGCGAACTGGAGACGGGCTCTGGCATGGATAATGCGAGCGTGGACTCGACGTTGTCACCGCAAGATTGGCGGCGGCAACATCAAATGGTCGCGGAACGCCGGGCTCTGAGAGCCCGTGTGAGTGAGGCATCGAGCAAACGCAGCGACAGCTGACCGGCAGGGCGATTGGCAACAGGCGTTGGGCGGCACAGGCAGCCACCTTCGCCAGGGAGAAACTTGAATATGGCGACAGCCACCAAGAAGAAGAAAAACACCGCGGGCGACGGTGAAGGCGAAGAAGACAAGGAAACCGAAGGCGGTCTTGTCGATTTCAACGCGACAGACGTCAAAAAGGTCCTGAAGCGCGCCCAGAAGCGCGGCTTCATCACCCATGATGAAATCAACCAGCTTCTCCCGGATTCGGACATGAGTTCGGATCAGATCGAGGACGTGATGTCCCAGATCTCCGAGATGGGCATTGCCGTCGTCGAGAGCGAAGAAGAAGCCGAAGAGCAGGGCAAGGCCCTGACCAAGCTTGAGGACAAGAAAGTCCTCGCCAAGAAAGGCAACGCGCGCGGCTCGGACCGCACGGACGACCCCGTGCGGATGTACCTGCGCGAGATGGGCGCCGTCGAGCTGCTCTCCCGCGAGGGCGAGATCGCAATTGCCAAGCGCATCGAGGCCGGCCGCGACGCGATGATCCGCGGTCTGTGCGAAAGCCCGCTGACCTTCGAAGCCATGATGGTGTGGCGCGACGAGCTGATCAACGAGCGTATCCTGCTCCGCGATCTCATCGACCTCGAAGCCACCTACGGCGCGGAAAACCCGCCGCCGGAACCGAAAGTGATCGAGGAGAAGGCACCCGAGCCGGTCGTTCCCACCAAGGGCAAGAAACGTCCGAGCCAGGAAGAGATCGACGAGGTCGAAGCCGAGCGCCTGCGCCAGCAGCAGCAGGAAGAGGAAGAGGAAGACGACGCGGCCGCCATGTCGATGTCGGCGATGGAAGGCGAACTGCGCGAAGGCGTGCTCGCCAAGCTCGACGAGATCGCCGAGTCGTTCGGCCGTTTCCGCAAACTGCAGGACCGCCTCGTCGGCCGCCGTCTCGAAGGCAAGGACCTGACGCCGAAGGCGCAGTCTGAATACGACGAACTCTCCCTGTTGATCGTCGAGAACCTCAAGACGATCCACATCAACAACGCCCGTATCGAGGCGTTGGTCGAGCAGCTTTACGCGATCAACAAGAAGCTGATGGGCCTTGAAGGCAAGCTGATGCGTCTGGCTGACGCGCACGGCGTGCCCCGCAAGGAATTCCTCGAGAACTATATCGGCTGCGAGCTGGAGCCCAATTGGTCCGAGCGCGTGCGTGCGATTTCGGCCAAGTGGAAGCGCCTGATCGATGGCAAGGGCGGCGAGATCGAAATCGTCCGTGCCGAGATCACCGAGATTGCCACCGAGATCGGTATCCCGATCGACGACTTCCGCCGGATCGTGCAGACCGTGCAGAAGGGCGAGCGCGAAGCCCGCATCGCGAAGAAGGAGATGGTGGAAGCCAACCTCCGCCTCGTGATCTCGATCGCGAAGAAATACACCAACCGCGGCCTGCAATTCCTGGATCTCATCCAGGAGGGCAACATCGGCCTCATGAAAGCGGTCGACAAGTTCGAATACCGCCGCGGCTACAAGTTCTCGACCTATGCCACCTGGTGGATCCGTCAGGCGATCACCCGGTCCATCGCGGACCAGGC
>JAIXRO010000030.1 GCA_027485145.1 Hyphomonadaceae bacterium
GGGGAAGGATCACGCGGCAAGGTCAAGGGCTCGGAGCAGGGTATAGCGGGCGTGCGCCTGCAGAACCTCCTGCCCCGTGCGCGGGTGCTCTATGCTTCCGCAACCGGCGCATCCGACGTGAACAACCTGGCCTATGCGACACGCCTCGGCCTGTGGGGGCCGGAGACTGCCTTCGCCAATCGCGAGGCCTTCGTCGCCGACATTCGTGACGGCGGGATCGCAGCCATGGAACTGGTTGCGCGGGACCTGAAATCGCTGGGACTCTATACCGCCCGGGCCCTTTCGTTCGCCGGCGTCGAATACGAGATCCTCGAGCATCGCCTGAACGAGGATCAGATCGCGGTCTATGATGCCTATGCCGAGGCCTGGGCGATCATTCACGCCAACCTTCGCGAAGCGCTGGAGGCCACGCGGATCGTCGACGGCGAAACCGGAGGGACTCTAAACTCGGGCGCCAAGTCCGCAGCCCTGTCGATTTTCGAGGGCACCAAGCAGCGCTTCTTCGCGCAGCTGCTTCTGTCGATGAAGCTGCCCAGCCTGTTACCCGCCATCGATGCTGCGATTGCTGATGGGCATGCTGCTGTGGTCCAATTGGTCTCGACGGCAGAAGCTATGCTCAACCGCAGGCTCGCTGATCTCTCGGACGAGGAACGCGAAGCGCTGGAGATCGATCTGTCCCCGCGGGAATATGTGATCGACTATCTCACCAAGAGCTTTCCTGTCCGGCTGATGGCGGTGTTCACCGACGAAAACGGCAATCCTCGCTCCGAGCCGATGAGCGACGAGCTCGGCGCGCCAGTACTGTGCCGATCGGCACTCACCGCGCGCGACCGGATGATCGAGCAGCTCTGCGCCTTGCCGCCGATCGCCACTGCGCTTGATGCCATCATCGAGCGCTTCGGCGTTGACCAGGTTGCAGAGGTAACTGGCCGGACGCGGCGCCTTATCGTCGACCGCGATGGCCGCCAGAAGCTCCAGTCCCGTTCGCCGCGCGCCAATGTCGCTGAAACTCAGGCGTTCATGGACGGCGCCAAGCGTATCCTGGTGTTTTCCGACGCCGGGGGAACGGGGCGTAGCTACCATGCCGATCTCGCAGCCAAGAACCAGGCCCGCCGCGTTCATTTCCTGCTCGAGCCGGGCTGGCGGGCTGACGCCGCAATTCAGGGGCTTGGCCGGACCAATCGCACGAATCAGGCCTCGGCCCCGCTCTTCAGACCGGTGACGACCGATGTGCGCGGCGAGCGCCGGTTCATCTCAACGATCGCCCGGCGCCTCGACAGCCTCGGCGCTCTGACCCGCGGGCAGCGCCAGACCGGAGGGCAGAACCTGTTCGATCCGGCCGACAATTTGGAGAGCATTTACGCAAAGGAAGCGCTTCATCGCTGGTTCGGCCTCTTGTTCACCGGCAAACTCGAGGCGGTCAGCCTTGGGCGCTTTCAGGAGCTGACGGGCCTAAGGATCGAAGCACCCGATGGTTCCATGGTCGATGACCTGCCCTCGATCCAGCGGTGGCTCAATCGTATCCTCGCGCTGCCTATCGCCCTGCAGAACGCGATCTTCGATGAGTTCATGGGGCTGGTCGAAGCGCGCATCGATGCCGCCCGGCAGGCTGGCACACTCGACCTCGGCCTCGAGACGATCGCGGTCGAGGACTTCGCGGTCTTGTCCGACACGTTGCTGCGCACAGATCCGGCCTCTGGCGCGACCACCCATCTGCTCGAACTGGAAATCGCCAGAGCTCTGAAGCCGCTCACGCTGAAGCGGCTCGAGGAGCTGCGTGGCCTCACCGGCCAGCGGCAGCGGCCGGTTCGGAACGCCCGCTCTGGTCGGGTCGCCATGCTTGTGCCGGCCCGCAGTATTCTTGCGGATGATGGTACGCGCGTGACCCGCTTCGAACTGCTGCGTCCGCTGGGGCGCAGTCACATCACTGAAGATCAGTTTGCTGAGAGTAGCTGGGAGGACATTGCCATCGGCAATTTCCGCGAGGCCTGGGCCGCCGAGGTGGAAGAGGCGAGGACGAGCCATAAGCGCGAGCGTTTGTATCTTGCGACGGGCCTCCTGCTTCCGGTCTGGGACAAGCTGCCATCGGACTTCGTGAGGGTGAGCCGTATTTCGGCGGCGGATGGTCGCTCGTTGCTAGGCCGTGAGGTTCCCGTCCATTGCGTGCCCGAACTGTGCCGGGCGCTGGGTCTCGAACGGGAACAGACGCTTTCTGCTGATGATGTTGTCCAGTCCGTCCTCGCTACGGGCCGGGCCATGGAATTCGCTGGCCGTGATAAGCTCATGGTCAAACGCAGCCTGGTCAACGGCTCACAGCGAGTTGAGCTGACCGGTTGGAGCGTAGCCCGACTCGACTGGTACAAGGCCCAAGGCTGCTTCACCGAGATCATCCGCTACAAGACCCGGCTTTTCGTGCCGATCGAAGGCGCAGCGAGTGTGATTGCCAGACTGGCATCATCGGCATAGCCCCTTGCCAAATGGCATTATTGAGCGTATATGCTGCCATATGGAGAAATGCCATGCTGGCTCTGCAACCTGTTGATACTGCCGTTACCGCCTTCCGTCCCGATCCGATTACCCAGGACGAGGCAGCTGCCATGTTCCGGGCGGTCCTCAATTTGTTCGGCATATGGGAACTGACCGACGAGCAGGCGGCAAC
>JAIXRO010000010.1 GCA_027485145.1 Hyphomonadaceae bacterium
CCTGCCGAAAACCCGCTCCGGCAAGATCATGCGCCGCATCCTGCGCAAGATCGCCGAGAACGAATTCGGCAGCCTCGGCGACACCTCCACGCTCGCCGACCCGGAAGTCGTCACCGACCTGATCGATAACCGGCAGAACCGGTGATCTCTGTCCAGATCCGATGAAACTTGACGGTGCTTGCTGCACAGACGTTTACCAAAGTCAGATAGGTTCATGTTTCGTGGTTGAGACATGAATGCGCCTATCAATGAACCCGGTCGATCTCCTCTTCAGTCACGCCGGAACCATTAACCGGCGGACCTACGCCATGGGCCTGGCGGGTCTCGTCTGGGGCGTGCCGCTGCTCGCGTCGATCTTTCCGCCGGCCATTCTGCTGTTCTTTCCGATGCTTTACGCCGTCCTGTGCCTCACCGTGAAGCGGCTTCACGATGTTGGCCTCAGCGGCAAGTGGGCCATGTTGCCCTTGGCGGCATTGGTCGTTCAGGTCGCCGTTCTGCTCGTCTCGGGCGTCATCGCGTTTGGTGGCGGCGCGCCGAACGCCGGCGCGGAGGCCCGTGACTGGGCCGCCGCCGTTGGCGTGGGACTTGCCTCCATCGTCTTCCTGTCATGGGCTGCGCTGATCGTGGTGCCGGGGAATGTGCACAGCCGGACAAGGTTCGGCCGCCCTGCGCCGCCCTACGTCGCCCCGCCGGTTCCCGATCTCAAGGCCGCTGTTGACCGCCTGCGTGTTGCCGCGCCCCAAGCCCGCAAGCTGGCCGCGAGCAGCGGGCGCACGTTTGTGTCTGCAATCTCCGCCTTCAGCCGGGTGAACTACCTGAAGCTCTTGTTTGTCGCTTCGGGACGTATCAGCCGGGGCGCCTATGGCGCGGCGTTCCTGATGTTGCTGTTCGTCTTTGTGCTGATCATCGTGCGGATGGGCAGTGTTCCTGTGCTGAACTGGGTTTCCTGTCTCGTATTCTTCTATTGCATGACCTGCCTCGCCTCGAAGCGGTTGCACGATTTTGGCGCCAGTGGATGGCTCGCCGGTGTGCCTTTCGCCTTGCTCTATGCGAGCGTCGTCGTGGGCTTCATCCTTGCGCTCATCTCCATCGGGCTCTTCGGCCAGGAAGTCCGGATGCACCCTCTGACCCAGGCGTTCCAGGGTTCGGCGTCTGATTGGGCGGGGATGATCCTGCTCGCCTGCCTGCTTGCCTATGGCGTCATCGGGCTGATACCCGGCGCGCGCGGCCCGAATGAACACGGCGATGCGCCGTTCTGGGTCTCCGCTGATGATCACGCGCCCTTGGCAACGGCCTGACGCTCAGACCGCTGGCAGGTCCACCGTGAACTTCGCGCCGCCCTCGATACGGTTCGACGCCCACACCTTTCCGCGGTGGGTGGCGATGATCTGCTTCACGATCGAGAGGCCAAGGCCGGAATTGTTGCCGAAGGCCGTGCCTTTCGGTCTGTCCGTATAGAAACGGTTGAAGATCGTTTCCAGCTTGTCGGGCGGGATTCCGGGCCCGGAATCCTCAACCGTCAGGCGCGCAATCGTGCGCGGGCCGTCATTGGTTTGATCCAGGCGAACTTCCACGGTCCCGCCGCCGGGCGAGAAGGATCTTGCATTGTCGATCAGGTTGCGAAGCACCTGGCCGAGCGGGCCCTCACGCCCCCGCACCACGAGACGGGCGCCCATCGTGGCATCGGTGAACGCGACATGCACCGCCATATCGCCCTCGCCAATGCCTTCATAGGTGCGCACGACGTCGCGAACAAATTTGGCGATATCGATCTGCTCACTCGGAAGGCGCGTCATCTCCGCTTCGAGGCGAGAGGCGTTGGAGATGTCCGTGATCAGACGGTCGAGCCGCTTCACATCCGACGCGATCACCTGGCGCAGACGCGTCGCCGCATCAGGATCCTTGACCCGCTCCAGCGTCTCGACTGCTGAACGGATGGATGTCAGCGGGTTCTTGAGCTCGTGCGCCACGTCCGCTGCAAACTGCTCGTTCGCCTCGATGCGCTCCAGCAGCGCTTCAGTCATGCTCTGGATCGAGGTGGCAAGGTCGCCGATCTCGTCCGTCCGCTGCGTCAGCAATGGCACATCAATCTTCTCGGACGCGCCGGACCGGATCCGGTCCGCGGCGAGAGAAAGGCGCCGGAGCGGGCGGGCAATCCCGAGCGTCAGCATCACGGACGTGATGAAGGCCATCAGCACCGCCACGCCGATGAACGGCACCAGCGCCACGCGTTCGGCCCGGATGATCTCGTCAATGTCGCTCGCTTCCAGCACCAGCACACCGACGACTGCCGAGACACGCTGCACCGGCATCGAGACCGAGATCACCCGGCTGCCCCGATCCGAAAAGCGCTGGCTGGCGGCTTGCCCGCCGAGCGCGGCCACCTCGAACTCTTCCTCGAAGCTCTGGGTGCGGAGCGCTTCGGATGTCCGGCGCGGCGAGAAGAAGCCGAAGAATTCACCCGCCCATTCGGACAAGTCCCGTCCCGTTTGCGCAAGCAGGCCAGGTTCGCTGAGCGGTGGCAGGGCCGCGACATCGACCTTGTCTGACAGGTAATAGCTGTCCCCGATCAGCTCTCCTTGCGGCGTGAAGATGCGGGCCCGTACGCGTTCAGGCAGGTTGAGCCGTTGCAGCGTCTGGCGCGCAGCGTCCGGGTTGAGGCCGGGTTCCGGCGTGGTCGCGTCATCTGACAGGAGGCTCGAGAAAGTCTGCGCCTGCGCTTCAAGGTCCTGCTTCTTCGAGGCCACGAAGCCGGCCCGCATTTCGTTCAGCACCATCGCGCCGATAATGAGGATCGCGAGGCCGGCGAGGTTCGACACG
>JAIXRO010000045.1 GCA_027485145.1 Hyphomonadaceae bacterium
ATCCGCACGTTGAAGAAGGTCATCGCCGAGCCGTTGATGATCCTCAGCCGGATGCGCTCACCCGGCGCGAACAGGTATTCCAGCCCCTCCTCCGGCCCGCGCCCGTTGGCGAGGTAGGTGTAGGTGGAGCCGGTCACATCGGCGATGTCGGTCGGCGGCATCCGCATCTCGGCCCACATCTTGCGATCTGCGGCGGAGAGCTTGTAATCGTCGGACCACGTGGTCTGCTGGTAGTTGAAATAGCCCTCGCCCTTGCGCAGCCGCTCCATGATTGTGTGCGGGTGGAGCGGGGTGAACTCGCTGAGCAGGAGGATATATTCGCGGTCATAGGCAACCGGTTCGTCGCCCGCCGGATCAATGATTAGCGGGCCGTAGTGCCCCTGCTGCTCCTGAAGCCCTGAGTGGCTGTGATACCAATACGTCCCCGACTGGCGGATCGGGAACTCGTAACTGAAGGTCTGCCCCGGCTTGATCCCCGGAAAGCTGATCCCCGGCACGCCGTCCATCTGGAACGGCAGCAGCAGGCCGTGCCAATGGATCGAGGTGTCCTCAGCAAGATCGTTGGTGACGTTGAGACGGACATTCTGGCCCTCGCGCAGCCGGATCAGCGGCCCGGGCACGGAGCCGTTGACCGCGATGCCGTGGCCCTTGCGGCCCTGCACGGTGCGCGGGCCTTCGCCCACCGCAAGATCGACCACCGCGCCCGACACCTGATCGAAGCCTGTGCGGATCGGCGAGCCTCCTCTGGCACCACGATGCAGCGCATGGCCCTGCGCCCAGGCGGGCATGGCTGTGAAGGCGGAGGCGGCGCCTGCTCCAGCGAGGAGCCGGCGGCGCGAAATACGGGAAAGGATCATGATACTTATACGCTCTGGGCGGGGGCTTTGGTTGCAGGCGCTGCCGCTTCGCGCACCGGCGCGCCGAACGCGGCGAGTATCGGACAAGGGCCCGGATCGCCGCGTGCGCAATCCTGCGCGAGGTTATGGAGCGCGGCGCGCAATGCTTGCAAGGTGGCAATGCGTTCGTCGATCGCGACGATGCGCGTTTCGGCGAGCGCCCGCGCGGCGGTGCGGTCTTCGGGATTGAGCGCGAGCAGCACAGCGGCCTCCTCAAGCGTGAAGCCCGCGGTCTGCGCTGCGCGGATCGACCGTAGCCGTTCGAGATCGGCATGGCCATAACGCCTCGCCCCCGTCGCGCGCGGCGGCTCGGCCAGCAGCCCGCGGCGCTGATAGAAGCGGATCGTTTCGACCGATACTCCGCCTGCCTTTGCCAAATCGCCTATTTTCATCCTGACCTCTTGAAACCGTACTATAGTACGGGACTTATATACGGGTCATCATGCAAGCTTCAAGGGATCAATCGTGATGAATTCTGCACCCAAGACCGCCGTCCTCACCCGCATGGTGATGCCCGGCCACACCTGCCCCTACGGCCTGAAGGCGCGCGATTTGCTGAAGCGCAAGGGCTACCGGGTGGACGACCGCCACCTCACAATCCGCGAGGAAACCGACCGCTTCAAGGCCGAGCACGGGGTCGCCACCACGCCGCAGACCTTCATCGAAGGTGTGCGCATCGGCGGCTATGACGACCTGCGCCTCCATTTCGGGCTCACGGTCGCCGACCCTTCGGCCACCACCTATCGCCCGGTGATCGCGCTGTTCGCGATGACTGCGTCGATGGCCGTCGCGGCGGGCTATGCCGCAGACGGCGCGGTGATGCCGATGCGCGTGGCCGAATGGTTCATCGCCTTCAGCATGTGCGTGCTGGCGCTGCTCAAGCTGCAGAACGTCGACAAGTTTGCGACGATGTTCCTCAACTACGACCTGCTGGCCAAGCGCTGGGTGCCCTATGCCAGCATCTATCCCTTTGCCGAAGGCCTCGCCGGCGTGCTGATGGTGGCGGGGGTGCTGCCATGGCTTTCGGTGCCGCTCGCGCTGTTCATCGGCACGATCGGTGCGGTGTCGGTGTTCAAGGCGGTCTACATCGACCAGCGCGAGCTAAAGTGTGCCTGCGTCGGCGGAGACAGCAACGTGCCGCTCGGCTTTGTCTCGCTAACCGAGAACCTGATGATGATCGCCATGGCCTCGTGGATGATTGTCAATCGCGGGATTTAACGGGCGCAAGCAGAAATTCGGCTTTCCACCCACAAGCCGCCTTTCACACCGATCACGCGCGATCCTGAAACCAACCGGTCAGCTTGTACCTTGATCGAGCCGAAAGTAGACCTTCCGCAAACGACCCCGAAGCGGTCGCTGTGCACATTCTCGGCGCGAATTGATTTACGTAAGGCGATGGGACGATCTTGACCGGCGCTTTGGGAAGCGTCTGAATTTCTGTTCGCCATAAGAGTGCAAGGCCACTAGTAGGCCCTCCTCATTTTTGGCGTATGACATTTGACCACCAAATACCTCACCGGACTGCTCGCTAAAGAGATCCCTCAATCCGGCCCTGCCGCTCGGACCACTGGCGAAAAGCTGTTTCAGCTGGGCTTTGCCTTGGTGCAATGGCCGTGGCTGCTCAAAAGCCTCTACGGCGGAACCAAGGCGCAAAAAGCCGCCTTGCTGAAACGCGTCGGGCTGGAAAGCAATGCCTTGCCGCATCTGGGGAGTTGGAAGGCTGACACTTATCTGCTGCACCGGATCGTCGACGAGATCGAAGCCCGCCGACCGCAAGTTGTGGTTGAACTTGGTTCAGGTGCAACCTCGCTGGTCATTGCCAAGGCGTTGTCGCTGCACGGCGGCGGCTGCTTATTCAGCTATGACCAGCATGAACCTTTCGTCCGGCAGATGGAAGAATGGCTGTCGGAGCACGGGCTGACGGCGCAATTCCATCATGCCCCGTTGGGTCAGCGCGACCCGCGTTGGCCTGGCCTTTGGTATGACCTACCAGTCGTTCCTGCGGAAATCGATATGCTCGTCATCGACGGACCGCCTTGGGCGGTGCATCCGTTTGCGCGAGGGATGGCAGAGCGTCTATTTGATCAGGTTGGACCTCGCGGTATCGTGATGCTGGACGACGCGGCACGTCCGGGCGAGCGTATTGTCTCGCGGCGATGGCGTAGAACTTGGAAAGGTTTCGAATTCACGTTTGAAGGCGAAGGAACCAAAGGCTTGTTAATTGGGCGAAAGGGGGGCTGATGGCGGTCATCGCGGCGCGCGATTATCATGAGGGGCACGTAATCGGCGAGCCGTTGGCGCTTGGCAAGAAGCCGGATCAAGAAGCTCAATCTCATGGTGACTTTGCGTGGGTCGGTCTACTCGATCCGACAAATGAGGAAATGTCGGCCTGTGCGACACGTTTTGGCCTTCATCCGCTCGCGGTTGAGGACGCGCTCCACGCGCACCAACTTCCCAAACTGGAGATCTACGGGGACCAGCTGTTCGTCGTGGCGCGCACTGCCAAGATGGAAGCAGGCCGCATAAACTATGGAGAGACTGCGTTCTTTGTTGGGCGCAACCATATCGTCACTGTGCGTCATGGATCTGACCAGGGGCATGCTGCCTTGCGCGCTAAACTTGAGGCGCGGCCCACGCTGCTAGCGCACGGGGTGGACTATGTGCTCCACGCCCTGCTCGATATGATTACCGACAACTATTTTCCGGTGATCGATGCCGCAGGTGAAATCGCGCAGCGGCTTGAGCGTAGCGCATTCGAGTCCGCGCTAACCCGTGGCGAAATGCGCGAACTTTTCAACCTGCGCCGCGACCTGTTGTTGCTGCAGCGAATGCTTATCCCAATGGAAGAGGTCTGCGCAAAGCTGGCCAGCCTCGACTTACCCAATATCGACTCAGAAGTGCGCCCCTACTTCCGCGATGTGCTCGATCACGTCCGACGCGTGTCGTCACTCGCCGCGCTGCACCGCGAGATGCTCAATTCGGTGATGGAAACCAGTGCGCTAATCGCAGCCCAGAATCAGGGTGAAATTACCCGCAAGCTGGCCGCTTGGGCAGCCATTCTCGCCGTGCCCACCGCGATCGCCGGAATCTACGGCATGAACTTCAACAATATGCCTGAGCTGCAAATGGAATATGCTTATTTCGTTGTTCTGGGTGTGATCGCGTTGATTTGCTTGGGGCTTTTCTTTCGGTTTAGAAAAGCAGGCTGGCTGTAGGCCCAAGGTCAGGTACATTCATACTAGAGCTCGCCCCGAGTCTGGTGTCTAGCTGACCCGTACCGGTAACATCCCATCTACTTGAGGTCATGTGAGAGGGGCCGGCGCGCGATCCCAAAGGCGGAATGGCGGCTATTGGCGGAAGCAGCCGCTCAATCAGGTAATCGTGAACGACCGGCCCTGGGTCGAGACTTGCCTATGCGAGACACCCAATCGCCAATCAACTAAGGCTGGGCAAATCCACAACGCGGAAAACAGCCCCAGATCCTGCGTCACGGACCAGATCAACGCGTGCGCCATCCCAGTGATAGTCGAGGTGCCGTCCCTGAATGGGGTTCGATGCGCAGTCCGGGTAGAAGAGCGCAACACATTCCGCACCGGCATGCCGGATGCTTGGGTAAGCAATGCCGTCCGATCCCGCGACCCTCAAGGCGCGAGCCAGCGCTTGGGACGCGACATAGCTGTCAGGATCGAGCTCTGGAACCGGCTCTCCCGCCGTGGATCGCAGATCATGTAGATCTGCATCGACCGACATGACGATCTCCCGGAATTGCGAGGTCCAGCCAGGTGCTTCCTTGGTTCGCTCCATGAAGCGGGCATGATGGTGGATCGTCTCGAATAGCGCAGTCTCGAACCGGTCGCCGACATAGAGCACACCATAACCGCCGTCGGTGAAGCGGCTCGGCCGGTCTGTGCTGACATGGGTGAAGGGCGCCATGAGGTAAGAGGCACCGTTGCCGCCGACACGGCGATCCTCCGGAACGAGGTCGAGATTGCCGATCGTCGCCATGATGCGCGGATTGGTCTTCTGCTCTGCCGATACCAGCAGCGGCCAGTCGGCGGGATCAGCGATGTCTTCGAACAGATCGATCGGCGGAAAGGCACTGCGGATGATTCTGACAGCGCCCCTCCACGCAACGCGAGAAACCGGGATATCCGCCGCTCCGCTCACCAGCCACCGCGTTCCGCGTCAAGATAGCGGCGCACCCGCATGATGTCGGTCAGCTCCCCCCCTAACATCACGCCGAGCGCACTGGCTCCGCCGAACGCCTCGTTGGCCGCCCTGATCCAGCCATAGCCGCGCGTCGCTTCCGAGAAGATGATCCGGAGAGCCTTGTGGATGCCCATGAGATTGGAGAGGCGCGCACGCCCATCGCGCGAAATGCGCCCGGAGCCTTCGGCCTTCCAGCGGCGATAGGAGCGCACTGGCATGTCGAGCAGCGTCGCGGCCTGATCGTCGGTCAATTCCCATTTGCCGAACAGATTGAGGACTGCCCGGAACATGGCAGCTGCCTCATCCTGAGTAATAGGTTCGGGACGGAAAGCGGTAACGGCAGTATCGACGGGTTGCAGAGCCAGCATGGCATTTCTCCATATGGCAATATATACGCTCGAAAATGCCATTTGGCAATGCCTCACGCGGATGGAGCCAATCTGGCAATCACGCTCGAAGCGCCCTCGATCGGCACGAAGATCCGGGTCTGGTAGCGAATGATCTCGGTGAAGCAGCCTTGCGCCTTGTACCAGTCTAGCCGCGCGCTGCTCCAACCGGTCAGCTCAATTCGCTGCGAGCCATTGACCAGGCTGCGCTTGACCATGAGCTGCTCACGGCCAGCGAATTCCATGGCACGGCCCGTTGCCAGGACGGTCTGGACAATGTCATCAGCGGAGAGCGTTTGCTCGCGTTCCAGACCCAGCGCCCGGCACAGTTCCGGAACACAATGGACTGGAACCTCCCGGCCAAGGAGCGACCGGCCATCCGCCGCCGAGATGCGGCTAACCCTCACGAAATCCGACGGAAGCTTGTCCCAGACCGGCAGCAGGAGGCCCGTCGCCAGATAGAGGCGCTCGCGCTTGTGGTTCGACCGCGCTTCATCGACCTCGGCGACCCAAGCTTCGCGGAACTCGCCAACAGGGATATGCTCCCAGCTGCTCTCCGCCAGCTGATCATCGGTGATGTGGCTGCGCTTCAACGGGCGCAGCAATTCGAAGCGGGCTATGCGCGTGCCGTCATCGGCAAGAATGCTGCGGGCGGGCACGAGCAAGGCAACGCGGCCTGAGCGCGCGTTCCGAACAGGCCGTTGCGGCTGGCCAGCGAGGCCGTGGAGCTCCTCGAGCCGCTTCAGCGTAAACGGCTTCAAGGCTCTGGCGATTTCCAGTTCCAGCACATGGGTGGTCGCGCCTGAGGCAGAATCGGTGCGCAGCAGCGTGTCAGACAGGACCATGAAGTCCTCGACCGCGATCGTCTCAAGGCCCAGATCGAGCGTCCCGGCCTGGCGGGCGGCATCGATACGCGCCTCGACCAGTCCCATGAACTCGTCAAAGATCGCGTTCTGCAAGGCAATCGGCAACGCGAGGATGCGATTGAGCCAGCGCTGGATCGACGGCAGGTTATCGACCATCGACCCGTCGGGGGCTTCGATCCTGAGACCTGTCAGCTCCTGGAAGCATCCGAGGCTGACCGCTTCCAGCTTGCCGGTGAACAGCAGGCCGAACCAACGATGGAGCGCTTCCTTGGCGTAGATGCTTTCGAGATTGTCGGCCGGGTCGAACAGGTTCTGTCCGCCGGTCTGGCGCTGCCCGCGCGTGAGGGCTCCAAGGCTGTCGAGGCGGCGTGCGATCGTCGAGATGAACCGGCGCTCACCGCGCACATCAGTTGTCACCGGTCTGAACAGCGG
>JAIXRO010000058.1 GCA_027485145.1 Hyphomonadaceae bacterium
AATTCCCTGCTTCCTACGCTGTTGGAAGTGGTTCTGGGGGTTTGTGCCCTGAACCGTGCCATCAAAGATTGATCGATTCCTCGGTGGCTAGATCTGGCCGATCCAGTCAGCTTGAATGCGGTCGGCGGCCGTCGGAATGCCATCGACACTGACGTTTTTTCCGACGAGTGACTGGTCAACATCCAGCGTCTCTATGATCCAGATATGTTCGTCAGAGGTCGTGAGAAGGAGGCTTCGAGCCCCCTTCGTCAATTGACCTGATAAGCGTTTCCGCTGGCTACTCACTCCAAATCATCCCCTGTCATAGCTTCCATCGGCGAAGCACATTGCGCACATAGGCCGGCGTTTCGCCATTGCGCGGAATTCCGCCAGCTTTCGTAACGGCTCCGGGACCGGCGTTGGAGGCGGCCAGAGCGAGGTGCACCACACCGAAACGATCCAGCATCTGACGAAGATAGCGTGCGGCCCCGTCGATGTTCGATACCGGGTCGAAGCGATTTGTCACGCCAAGTTCCCTGGCCGTCGCAGGCATCAGTTGGCCGAGACCCGCCGCTCCGACGTGGCTGACGGCCAACGGATTATATTGCGATTCCGTCCAAACAAGTGCATCGAGCAGGCCCGTGGGTAAGGCGTACCTCACCTCGGCCGCATAGACATGGGGAAGATAGCTGGCCCTTCGAAAACTGGAGGTGCCCGTCGCTGCGGCTGAGCGGCGTGGGGGAGAACTGGGGGCAGCGTCGTCGGCATTCGTCCCTGAAATCACCAAGCCTTTGGGTGACGACCAAAGTCCATGCTCGACAAGCTGGAACCCATTTGAAGCCTCATCGATGCGGATGCCGCTCATAGTGCTCTCAATCTCGGTCCCTGTCGCTTCTGGCCCTTCCTGCGCCCGAATTGGAACTTCTGACGCGATCAAGACGCCTACGAGCAAAAGGAATTTCAAGTTCATCACAAGATCCTCGGTGGCCGAATCAAGTAAGAACATATATAGAACACAGGAAGAGGGAAATCGTTAGGCGCCGGGGCAGAGCGGAGGCTGCATCGGGAGGGGCATGCAATGGAGTAAGTCGATGCCCCACCTACCGAACGCTCAAAAACTTGAACGGCAGGCCCGCGCCATCGTCGAAAGTCTCGACGGAACTTGGCGACGGGACAAGGGCATGTGCTGCTGTCCCGCTCACGACGACCGGACCCCCTCGCTCAGCGTCACACTGGGTCGCAAAGCGATCCTGTTCCACTGCTTTGCGGGATGCTCGAACGGGGATGTCATTGCGGCGTTGGATCGCTGCGGTGTTCGCAGCCGGGACCTGTTTAGCGGCTCCGGCTCGGTGGAATTTCAACCCAAGAAAAATTTGCCCTTCAGCCCCAATGCGCGGCGCTTATGGCAGTCGGCGATGGCGACCACCGACAGCCCTGCCGAACTATATCTCGAACAGCGCGGTCTTATGTCGACATCTGATCAGCTGCGTTACCTGGTCCGGACGCCGCTTGGGCCCCGCGGGGCAGTCCAGTTTCTCCCGGCGATGCTGGCGGCGGTCACAACCGACATCGGGATAATTGCGGTGCACAGGACGTTCCTTGACTGCGCCTCCGCAAGGTTGGCAGACTTCGAGCGGCCCAAGCGAGCGCTGGGCAGCCTCGGCTATGGTGCTGTCAGACTTGCGCCGCCGGTTCAGGGGCGTCTGGGGCTTGCTGAAGGGATCGAGAGCGCCCTCTCAGCGATGCAACTGTTCGGTATTCCGTGCTGGGCAACGCTCGGTAACAAACGGTTCGGTCTGGTTGCGATCCCGGAGAGCGTGCGCGAGCTCTTCCTGTTCATCGACAATGACGGCGGAGGCGCTCTCGCTGAGGAGCGCGCGCTGAAGGCCTATGCTTCGCCTGATCGTGTCATTCACTCGCGAGTGCCAACCTCACCCGGTTTTGACTGGAACGACGAGCTGAAGTCGCGGCTTGCCCGAAAAACCTGATCCATCGGGCAGAGGGGAGGGGGCCTTCGGCTGATTGAGGCCTGCCCGCCGCAGGACCTCATCAGGAGGTTCCCATGTCCAATACTTCTCTCGCCTTTGCATTCGATGACCCATCACCGCCCGTTATTGTGATGGCGGCCCAGAAAATGGCATCCGAGCTCGCGGCAGGGCGCGCGCTCACGCGCAGCGACGTTACGCGCATCATGACGGAGCAATTCGGAGGCAGCGATGCTCTCGGGCGTTGGTCCGTTCGCGACGCTCACGCAGCTCTTGAGCTGGCACAGGTTCAATACCTGCGAGCAGCGGATCAGATCCTGCTCTCGGCGTCGATCGACGAGGCGGAACGGCTTTTTGGTTCCCTCGATGCCCAGCTTCCGACCCAGACCAATCGCAGCAACGAACAGATCGAATGGCAGCAATTCGCAACGCCGCCGCGCCTTGCCTGGCTTGCTGCCCGGGCTTGCGCGCTGGCCACTGGCGAGCTTGTGCTGGAACCCTCGGCCGGAACGGGAATGCTAGCCGTCTGGGCTGCCAAGGCCGGCTCGCACCTTGCCCTCAACGAAATCTCGCCGCTTCGCCGCGACTGCCTAAAGGCTGGGTTCCCGGCTGCCCGATTGACCGGGCATGATGCCGAGCTGATCGACGAGCTGCTCGACCCCACCATCACCCCGTCCGTCGTGATGATGAACCCGCCCTATTCGCACGGCATCGAGCGTGGGCACGATAGTCGCACCGGCTCGCGACACCTGCGATCAGCATGGAGTCGTCTGGTATCCGGTGGTCGCCTGGTCGCGATCATGCCCGAATGGTTCGACTGCGGCAGGTTCCTGGCGGGGTTGAAGGGACCGATCTCGCTGCGGCTCAATGCCGAAGTTGAACGTGCCTTCGTCAAGCAAGGCACCGGTATCACCACGCGGCTGCTGGTCCTCGACAAGGTGGAAAGCTCGCATAAGCCTATCACTATCCGCACAAGCGACTTTCGCCAGCTAGCCGATCTTGTTGATGCCTTGCCGGCACGCGGCAGCCTGGACGCTTTTGCAGAGCAATCGAGCCTTCCGGCCCGTGCGCCGTTTCGCCTGGTCGCCGCGCCGCGTAGACCACTTCCGAGACTAGGCAGGATCGCTCCTGCAGCATCAGCTATCGGCTCGCTCACCTACCAGTCGCTCGAAACGCCTGCGCCGCTTGCCCCTCAGGTCGGCCACTATCTGCCCTATCGCCCGAGCAGGATCTTGATCGATGGTGCGGCCGGACATC